>NZ_JBDQQO010000003.1:0-520165 GCF_039888655.1 Gorillibacterium sp. CAU 1737 | reverse complement strand
ACGCTTTCGCGCCTCAGCGTCAGTTATAGGCCAGAAAGTCGCCTTCGCCACTGGTGTTCCTCCACATCTCTACGCATTTCACCGCTACACGTGGAATTCCACTTTCCTCTCCTACACTCCAGTCCCCCAGTTTCCAAGGCGTCACAGGGTTGAGCCCTGCGATTAAACCCCAGACTTAAAAGACCGCCTGCGCGCGCTTTACGCCCAATAATTCCGGACAACGCTTGCCCCCTACGTATTACCGCGGCTGCTGGCACGTAGTTAGCCGGGGCTTTCTTCTCAAGTACCGTCAAGCAAAGAGCAGTTACTCTCCTTACCCTTCTTCCTTGGCAACAGAGTTTTACGAGCCGAAACCCTTCTTCACTCACGCGGCGTTGCTCGGTCAGACTTTCGTCCATTGCCGAAGATTCCCTACTGCTGCCTCCCGTAGGAGTCTGGGCCGTGTCTCAGTCCCAGTGTGGCCGTTCACCCTCTCAGGTCGGCTACGCATCGTCGCCTAGGTGAGCCGTTACCTCACCTACTAGCTAATGCGCCGCAGGCCCATCCTCAAGTAGCAGATTGCTCCGCTTTTCTTCTTCCCACCATGCGGCAGAAAGAACGTATCCGGTCTTAGCTTTCGTTTCCGAAGGTTATCCCGGTCTTGAGGGCAGGTTGCCTACGTGTTACTCACCCGTCCGCCGCTAAGCTTATCCTCATCCGAAGAATCAGATAAACTCCGCTCGACTTGCATGTATTAGGCACGCCGCCAGCGTTCGTCCTGAGCCAGGATCAAACTCTCCATAAAAGTTTATAGATCGTTTCATTAAGCTCATTACTTAACACTTGCGTGTTTTTGTTTGTGCGTCTTTCGAACCCAAGTTCGAATTCTGCGTCCTTACCACTCGTTGTTCAGTTTTCAAAGGACCATTTTCTTTCGTCGCTTTCTTGCGGCGACTCTCATATCTTATCACACTTCGTCAGGTGATTGCAACCTTTATTTTTTTGAATCTTTTCGGCTGCGATCCGAAACCCTTTTGTTTCAAGGCCCTTCGAAGCGGCGAAACTTAATTTATCACAGAATCAAAGCGTACGTCAACCCTCTTTTACAAAAAAGTTGCCGGGGTTTGTAAGCGCTCCATATTTTGGTCTAAAGAACGGAAGAACTTCCTTTCCATGACAGCGAGCTCTTCATCGAACGGAGTAAGCACTTCTTTGATCAGTGCCTTCTTCTCCAGTTGATTCAGCAACAGAACCAATTCGTCGGTGAGGCCAGCCCCGCCCAGCTCCGTATCAAGCTCCTGCAGTCCCCACGGCTCGTCCCGGCTCTCCAGCAGCTTCAACAGGTAAGCAGAACTTCCCGATAGCTTGGAGACCACACAGAAGTCGCTGGCGAGCAGCACCAACTGGATGCGCTTGAGAAGGGATTCGGCACTTGCCGTCAGCTCCTCATACAGCTTGAACACACCTACGTTCTCTTTACGGACTTGTTCCCATACCGACCGATCCGGGTAATGTCCTTCTTCCACGACGGCAAGTCGAGCCCAATGATGAAGGGCCTGAAGAAGATTCTCGAAGGAGTCAAGCAACTGCTGCTGCTCCAGCTCCTGCTTACTGCGCAGGTAGTGCCGATAGAAACGGCAGAACTCAGTTAAAAGCAGCTTGTCCTTCATGAGCCCTGCGCATGCATCAAGCTGTCCTCGCCATTCGCTGACGGTCTGACACGAGTCCTTCAACAGTTCGCCCTTGCGCAGCCAATGAACGAGATCGCGGTCCTCATATCGAAATGGAGCAGCCTTCAACCGGTCGAGCGATAGCTGGACTTGAACCAAGTTCCCCATCTCTTCAGGCAACCGGAGGCAGTGATAGCTCGTTTCCTCCTCCGTGAACAGAATGAGCATACGCCGCTCGCCATCCGTCAGCGAATCATCCTCATACAAGACCGCGCCTTCTATGGCAGGCGTCCCCAAGAGCCACTCCTCAACGGTTCGCCGCTTGAACTTCAACCCTTTCATAAAACCGAACATCCTCTCCATACCCGTACTCTTCTCTCTGCTTCTTCTACATGGGGATTGCCAATTCCTGCCGCCGAATGGATTCCGCTGATGCGACATCAAGAAAAACGCTTCTTAGACACATCTCATTAGAAACATAAGCAGAGGAGACAGCATGAAAAAAACAGGGAGGCAGCACCTTGCCTGCTGCCTCCCTGCTAGTCGTTAACCTGCAATGTCCTCTTTCTATTCTACAGCTCTCTGATGATGCTGATCCGGTATCGGGTATGGCCGGTTATCGAATAAATCGGAACGATTTGAAGTCGAAATCGCTACCCGGCAGAAACACAAAGGACACTTTGCATTTCCCCGTTATGCCCTCAAGCGAGAATTCTCTCGGGGTGTAGTCGTCTGCCCCTTTGAATTCCGCAATGATCCGCTTTTCAGCAGCTCCACCGAAAATCACATGGATACTGTTAAGCGGCAAGGCGGATTTTCCCGTTATCATCAACGCAGATGGGGAATGCCCACTGAAATCAAACTCGCCAAATTCAAGCATAACGTTGTTGCCGATTCCTGTGACGTCGCTTTCTCCGACGGTAAACTTGTCGCCATAAATGTTCTCATTGTCAACGGAGCAGATCTCGGTAAATTCCTTTTCACGCTTTTCGAAGCAGAAGCCGTGAATGTCATAGCCGTCGCTTGATTCCATGACAAGGGTGTGCATCCCCTTCAAAATTTTAGAGAGCTTGTAGGTTTCGGGGATATACGTCAGCCAGATTGACTTTTTATGATAGGAGAAATCTCCGATTTGCTCTCCGCCCAGACCGGGTATTCCATCGTAAAACTTAATCCGTACAGGGGTTGCGCAGTTTGCGAAGATCGGAACCGTTACCGTGTCGCTTCCAACCGGTCCGAAATCAACGTTTTCGAAGCCAAACCAGCTGTCTTCCCTAGCAAATGCCGCACCGTGCTGAATCCCGTTTCCGATATTGCCGCTGGAGACGGTAGCCAACCCGCCCATAACAAGCTCGTAAGGATTGAACGCAGCCGCACCAATTCCCTCGCCATTTAATTTCAATGCGGAAAGAATGTGATAGGTTTCGGTGCCGTTCTTGCACAGCGCTCGGAGATAAAACTCTCCGTCACCGTTGCAACGAACCGTAACAGCCCCGTTTTCAATGGACACAATCTCCGCGAGATTGGATTCGATTCCAAGCACCGTTGTAATTCTGTATTCAATCTTGTCCGCATACGAGGAGTTTGCAGGAGAAACGATCGTCCTAAAGCTTATTTCTCGGCGGTCGGCGTTAAAAACCGTACTCTCGCCCTGCAACTCGATTTTTCTTACGGGAATGTCGTGCTCAGGGTCGGCGCAGTCAGATGCGAGCATAGTATTCTCTTCGTGCGCTGATACACCTTCCGAGACCTCTGCGGGAACCGCATTCAGCACAAGTCTGGCATCGGGCAGTCCCGGAGAGGACACCTTGACCTCAATCTCTCCCGCTTCCTTTTTCGCCGCAACAATGGCCAGCAGCTTGCCGGAAAACAATCGACGCGAGACTCCCTTGTATGGCTCGTAGTCGGTTGAATCGCCGTTATCCAAACCTACAAGTCTGCCTGCCCCGCTCACCGTCACAACCGCTCTGTTATTGGCGTTGGCGACGAATTCACCCATTTCGTCAAAGGCGGAGATGTCGATAAAAATCAAATCGGTTCCGTCCGCATTACATTCCATTCGGTTGGGCATGAGCTTTACATAGGCCGTGTCACCGAAGGATCTTTTAATGTCTCTCGCAATTTCGTTTCCGTTTTCGTCGTAGGCTACGGCGATAAGCTCGCCTTTTTTATATTCAAGGATCGTATCAAGCGTTAGCTCCGTCCCGCGTGCGTGGTCGATTTCCTTTTCCCCGACAGCCTCCCCGTTGAAGAAAAGCTTGACCCTGGGCGCATTTGACGTCACCCGGACATCGATCTCCTGCCCCTCGGTGAAATCCCAGTACGGGAAGAGATGGACGAACGGAGACTTCTTATAATCCGTCCATTCCGCACGGAAAATGTAGGCGCTGTCCTTCGGAAAGCCTGCGGTATCGATCTGACCGAAATAACTGTTTTTCGTAGAGTAAGGGGTGGGCTCTCCGATGTAGTCAAAGCCCGTCCAGATAAACTGTCCCGCGCAGTACTCCGCATCCCGGTCGGCAATGATGCAGAATTCGGTGTTTTTGGCGCCCCATCCGGTCGTGCAGTTGCCCAGTGCCGAGCACTGTTCATCATCATCAGCAAGAACGGACTGAGAAAGGGGGAAATGATAAATCCCTCTGCTCTGAAGCACGGACGCCGTTTCGCTTCCGTAGATCATCCAGTCCGGGTGCTGCCTGTGCTGCTCCTCATAAAGCCGCTCAGCATAGTTATAGCCGGCAAGCTTTACGATATCGGCGCATTTCTGAGCGTTCTCGCCCTGCATGAAATTAGAGCCTATGGTAACATAGCCGTTGCATCTTGGATCATGCTCACGAACAAGTCCCATCAGCAGCGAGGTCACTTCCTGCCCTCTTTCACTGGCGTGAGTGTCGTAAATCTCATTGCCGATGCTCCAGCCGATGATCGAAGGATGATTTCGGTCCCTTCGTACCCACGAAGCAACGTCTCGGCTAACCCACTCAGGGAAGAATCTTGCATAGTCATACTCGGTTTTCGGCATTTCCCACATATCAAAGCCCTCCGATAAAATCAGAAAGCCCATTTCATCGGCAAGCTCCATAAGCTCAACTGCAGGCATGTTGTGGCTGGTGCGGATTGCGTTCACGCCCATGGTTCTCAGGATGTCGAGTCTTCTTTTGATTGCGGCTCTGTTGACCGCAGCGCCAAGTGCACCCAGGTCATGGTGCTCGCAGCTGCCGTGAAGCTTCACGTGCCTGCCGTTGAGGAAGAATCCCTTGTCGGGAGTAAATTGGATGGTTCTTATCCCAAAACGGGTTTCCTCCCTATCGATCACCTCGCCGTTTCTCACAAGCTCGGTGATGCAGGAGTAGAGCTTTGGATGTTCAATATCCCACAGGACCGGATTCTCGATGTTCAGATAGTCGGTATTCGCGGAATAAGAGCAGCCGTCTCGGAGTACGATCTGCGAAACGCGGCTTCTGTCAACAGCGCAGCAGGAACGTTCAAGTCTTGTGACCTCCTTCTCCCCGTCTATGAGGATATGGCGGACCGAAAGCTCCGCTGCCTGTACATGATCCGGACGCTCTGTTTCAGCGGTTACCGTAATCGTTCCGTCAGCCGAAGCGCTGACATAAATTCCGTCGGCGGTCAGATGGCAGTCGGGATAGGTTTTCAGCCAGACCCGGCGGTAAATCCCTGCCCCTGAATACCATCTGGAGTTAGGCTCACGGTAGTCGACGCGGACAGCAATACGATTATCCCCGTCGCGGAGCAGATCGGTAATATCAACTTCAAACGTCGAATATCCGTACTTCCATTCCCCAGCAAGCACGTCGTTTACATAAACCCGGCTGTCCATGTAGACACCCTCGAAGCGTAACGAGATGCGCTCTCCGTTTTTCTTGTAAGCAAGGCCCCTTCGGTACCATCCTGTTGAGGTTTCGTACAGATTCTTGGTATCGTAAATCAGCCAGTCGTGAGGAATATCCACCCTCTGCCAATCAAGTGAATCCGAATAATCCGTGTCTATGCGATTCTTGGAAAATTCCCATCCGTCGCAAAGCAATGTTTTTACGCTCATCGTTTCCTCCGTTAATCATGACATGTCCTGCAGAACAACTTCGCCTTTGAAAGACTAATTCGCCAAAATCAACTTCTATCCTCTCATCATAGTTTACTCTTTTTACTATGTCGGTAGACAAAAGTACAGAAAGGGTTGAAGAATTCCAGATGGATGCCCGAATTCACGGTCACGATGAAACAAAGCGATCAACAGCGAAACCCGCAGCCTTGGACGGCTTGCGGGTTTCGCTGTTGTAGAACCAAGGAAACTTCCCATTGGTTATGAAATTGGATTACGGCTGAACCTTGAGCGCCTTTTGCATGAGCGGCCAAATGTTTGCGGACTCCATCCCTCTGCTCCAGGAAGCAACGCCCGCCAAATCGTATTTGCTGATGATGTCCATTCGCTTCTGCATGGAAACGGCATCCTCGATCCAGATTTTCATCGTCTTGCCGTCTTCCTTGTACTCCACATAATGCTGCCCGATGTCGTCCAGCATGACGGGGGTAAGGTTCTTTTCCTTGATAAGCGACTGAATGTAGTCCATGGAATAGGCTTTGGAGCTGACCTTCTTCTTGCCGTCCACCGTCTCCTCGGTCCAGATCCGTGTATAGAAGGGGACGCCAAGAATGAATTTGTCTGCAGGGACTCCGTCCTCTTCTAGGATACGCGATACGCCTTCCTCTACCCAAGGAAGCGACGCTACGGAGCCAGCGGTTTGGCTCGTCGCCCAATGCTCATCATACCCCATCAAGATAAGATAGTCCGCAGCTTCGGCAAGCGCTTTGCGATCGAGGAACTTGGAATAGACCTCCGACCCGCCTTTGACGGTAATATCAACCGATACGACCAGTCCCTGTTCGTGAAGGATGGGTGCCATCTCCCGAAGGAATTGAACAAAGTTCTCTTTATCCTTCAAATAGACGTTCTCGAAATCCACATTGATGCCTTGCATCTGGTACATCTCGGCGTAGGCTGCCAGTTGCTTTATGACTTTGATGCGGGTATCGTACGAAGCGAGCGCCTGGCTTGTTCGATCCGGGTCGAACCCATTGTTGAAGAGCGCCCAGATGCGGTAGCCGCGGTCATGCGCCCACTTGGAGTAGGCCAGATCCGCCTTGGTCGTCACGGTACCCTCTCCATCCAGCAGATGGAGCCACTGAGGGCTGATGACGTTCAAACCAGGCATATCCCCAATCTTGTCCAAATCGGGCTTGGTGCTCCATATTTGCTGCCAGGTCAGGTTGATCTTCTCACCGAGCGGCTTGCCGGGGTCAAAGGCCGGCGTCTCCGGTTGAACCGGAACCGTTTCCGTCCGATCAAGAATGAGGTCCTCCTTCTGAACATACCCAAGGATGCCGCTCTCGGTCTGTGCCCGGTACCAGCCTTCTTCTTCCCCCCAAAGCATAACGCTCTGCTCCTGCTTAAGGTCGCTGTAGATAGGCGCCTTCACGGTAGGAAGGGAGCGCAGGCTCACGGTTCGGGACGGATGCTTTTCATTTGCCGGTACCTTGGCCCACTGAATCGCGTCGCCTTCCTTCTTCAACAGGACCGCCCCCGTGTCGGAAGATTCGGATAATTGAAACCGATAGTAATCCTTGAGCGCCTGCACAGGAACATAGGTGACCTTATTTTTCTCCTCGACGGGCACTTGCAGCGAAAAAGGCTTATCATTCAAAAAAGCAGTTAACTCTCGGGTCTTCATGCGAACGACGCGATCCGTCGTTGTGATGATAACCGATTGGCTGTCCGCTTCGTAACGAATATAAGGATCCAAATGTTTCTCTACAACAGGGAGCGGCAGTGCGAGCGTTTCTCCGGAACCAATGGCTTCCGGTTTCAGCAGTTCCCCTGCGTAATAGACCGGCTTGGCCAATCCGCCAAAATCCGGAGCAACGTGTTCCTGATTCGGTCGATCATTCCAGTACCGATAGGACACCACCAAAGCAGCTGTCAAAAGCAGCAGGACGAGAAACGGCGGGCCGAATCGCCGTCGTTTTCTCGGTCTTGCCTGCCTGTTTGTCATGGCCATCGGTTAGTGCTTGACCTTCGGCTTGCAGTCGGGGCATACGCCGTAGACTTCAAGACGCAAGCCTTCCACCTGAAAGCCGGTTTCCTTGGCCGCTGCCTGCTCGACCTCAGGCAATTCGGGATAGCTAAAGTCCACGATCTTCCCGCACACCCGGCATTGGGCATGGTAGTGCTCGGACAAATCCGCATCAAAGCGGCTGGAGGCGTCTCCATAGGTCAGCTCGCGAACGAGGCCCGCTTCAATAAAGACGCGGAGGTTGTTGTAGATCGTGGCTACGCTCATACTCGGAAAACGAGGGACGAGTGCACGATAAATTTCATCTGCGGACGGGTGGGCCACCGAGTCCAACAGGTAAGACAAAATGGCATGGCGCTGAGGCGTCATGCGAACACCGGTTGTCTTTAACTTTTCCAAAGCTTGCTCAAATCTTGCTTCCAATGGATTCACCGCCATTAATCGCTTTTTTCTTGATAAAAATTTCAGATGATATTAATTATAAATAACGATTCTTTTTGCTGTCTATGAATCAAATCACTGTTTGATGACGCCGAATCTGCTAAGCGCTATCCATAGAGATGCCGGTTACACCCTCTATCGCTTGGATATGTTCGACAATATCGGCCATCCCCGAACCCCGACGAGGCAGCTTAAGCGACAGTTGAATTTTTAATTTGGGCTGCCCGTCCACGGTCAACTCTGAAACGGACATGCGGGTAATCGAAATGTTCTTGTCTGATAAAAGGGACGAAATCTTACCAAGAACGCCCGGTTGATTGAAGACCGAAATCTCTAAGGAGAAGATTCGTTTCCCGCTGAAATAACGCTTTTCCACTTTGTTGAGGATGTAGAGGCTGAGCAGCACCATTCCCGTTACAATAAATGCCCCATAGTAGAAACCTGCTCCCACAGCGAGGCCGATGGCAGAAGCCACCCACAGCGAAGCGGCTGTAGTCAAGCCCGTTACGGAAAAATCATTGCGCAAGATCGTACCGGCACCCAGAAATCCAATGCTGGGAATGACCTGGGCGGCGAGCCGAGTCGGGTCCATCGTAACGCCCTTGACCCCGGCAAAGGCGGAAAAGCCGTATGCAGAGATCAGCATCAGGAGCGTCGAGCCCAGGCAAACCAGGATATGCGTGCGAAAGCCGGCAGGCCGGTTGTTCCGCTCGCGCTCGTATCCGATGAGGCCGCCCAACAATAGAGAAAGGAGCAACCGGATGGTCAGCTCCAAGGGAGAAATGACAAAAGGATTCACCGCGGTCCCTCCACCATGTAGTAGAAGGGAATGAGCAAGCTCACTCCCCCATTAATTTGCTGTATTCCGCCAGGTAGATCCCGGGTGCAATTTCCCGTGAATCCGCTGTGGAAAAACCGTGTTTTTCATAAAGTCGAACCGCAGGCTCGTTCGTGGTGACTGCAGAAACACGCATCAGGCGAACACCCGCTTCTCGCTCATAA
This sequence comes from Gorillibacterium sp. CAU 1737, assembly GCF_039888655.1. Taxonomy (NCBI): domain Bacteria; kingdom Bacillati; phylum Bacillota; class Bacilli; order Caryophanales; family Paenibacillaceae; genus Gorillibacterium; species Gorillibacterium sp. CAU 1737. The sequence goes on along the minus strand of NZ_JBDQQO010000003.1, from coordinate 510,981 downwards.
ACAGCATGGAGCAATTGGTCCGCAATCCCCCGCCGGAAGAAATCGGGGTGAACCATCATCCGGCAGATTTCAAGCTCCTCGCCCCGCCGCTCATAAGCTATGCAGCCCGCCAGCTCCACGTTCCAGAAGCAGCCGAGGAAGCACTCTCGGGATTCCTGAAGCGATGGGAGCGTGTCCTTGAGAGGGGGAATATCCGAAAATCCAATTACGTTCGCTTCTGACAGGTAGGAAGCCTGCTGCAAGGCAAGCAAACGGAGCGCCTCGATGGGTTCGCTTAGGTCAAGCGGGCGAATGGAAAATTCCCACCCGCTCATGCGTTCAGACGTTCCACGATCAGCTTGTTCAGGAGGCCTGGATTCGCCTTGCCCTTCGTCTCCTTCATCACTTGGCCGACGAGGAAGCCGACCGCTTTCTCCTTGCCTGCCTTGTAATCAGCGACCGATTGCGGATTGGCTTCAACAATCCGGTCAACAACGGCGGCTAGCGCCCCTTCGTCGCTGATCTGCACGAGCCCCTGTTCTTCGACGATCAGCTTAGGCGCCTTCCCCGAAGTGAGCATCTCTTTGAAGACCGTCTTCGCGATCTTCGTGCTGATCGTTCCCTGCTCGATCAGGCCGATCATTTCCCCGAGTCCCGCCCCCGTGATCGCCACGTCTCCCGGCTCGAGATTGTTTTGGTTTAAGTAGCCGAGCAGGTCACCCATGATCCAGTTGGCAACCGCCTTCGCGTCCTGGGTATGCCCCAGGCTCTCCTCAAACAGATCGGCGAGCTTCTTCGAGGAGGTGATGACTCCGGCGTCATAGGCAGGCAAGCCATATTCACGCGCATACCGCTCGCGTCTGGCATCGGGAAGCTCTGGAATGGTTGCGCGCACCGCTTCCCGCCAGGCCTCGTCAATGGTGGTGACCACGAGGTCCGGATCCGGGAAGTAGCGATAATCGTGCGCCTCTTCCTTGCTGCGCATGGAGAATGTCTTTCCTTGGTTTTCGTCGAAGCGAAGCGTCTCCTGCACGACTTGACCGCCCGCGTCGAGAACCTCGGCCTGCCGCAGCTGCTCGTATTCGAGCGCCTTCTGCACGGCCTTGAAGGAGTTCATGTTCTTCAGCTCGGTGCGGATACCATATTCCTGCTGCCCGCGAGGGCGAAGGCTGATGTTGGCATCCCAGCGGAGCGAGCCTTCCTCCATCTTCACATCGGACACTTCGCAATATTGCATGATGGAGCGAAGCTTTTCAATGTAGAGCAAGGTTTCCTCCGTCGAACGCAAGTCCGGCTCGGATACGATCTCGATCAGAGGGGTTCCGACCCGGTTGAAGTCCACCAGCGAAGCAAAGCCTCCGTCCGCATGGGACAGCTTGCCCGCATCCTCCTCCAGATGAAGCTGTTTGATGCCGATGCGTTTCGTTTCTCCGCCGATTTCGATCTCCAGCCAACCGTTCTTCCCGATGGGCCGATACAGCTGAGAAATCTGATACGCCTTGGGCGAGTCCGGGTAAAAGTAGTTTTTGCGGTCAAAGCTGGTCGTCTCGCTGATTTCGCAGTTCAACGCCATCGCAGCCTTCATGGCATACTCGACGGCACGCTTGTTCAAAACCGGGAGAACCCCCGGATAGCCCAAGCATACCGGACAGGTATGGGTATTCGGCGGAGCACCGAAGGAGGTGGAGCAGCCGCAGAAGACTTTCGAATTTGTATGAAGCTCCACGTGCACTTCCAGCCCGATTACGGTTTCATAACGACTTTGTTCTTGAGTCTCGATCATCGTCTTTTTGCCTCCTCTTACAGCTCAGGACGAGCCAGGTGGTACTTCGTGCTTTGCTCGAACGCATGGGCGGTTCGCAGCACGGTGGCTTCGTCCAGCGCTTTGCCGATGATTTGCAGGCCGATCGGCAGGCCGTTGTCCGAACCGCATGGAATGCTGATGGCGGGAATACCGGCCAAGCTCACGGGAATGGTGAGAATGTCGTTCAGGTACATGGTGAGCGGGTCGCTCGCCTGCTCGCCCAGCTTGAACGCCGGAGTCGGCGCCGTCGGTCCGACGACCACGTCAAAGCGCTCGAACACTTGATCGAAGTCGCGCTTGATCAAGCTCCGAACTTTCTGAGCCTTCAAATAATACGCGTCATAATAACCGGAGCTGAGGGCATAGGTGCCGAGCATGATCCGGCGCTTCACTTCCGGTCCGAAGCCCTCGCTGCGCGATTTGCGGTACAGGTCGATCAGCCCCTCTGCCCGGTCGGAGCGAACCCCATACCGCACGCCGTCAAAACGGGCAAGGTTTGAGGAGGCCTCCGAAGAGGCGAGGAGGTAATAAGCGGCAACGGCATACTCGGTATGGGGAAGAGAAACTTCTTCCCATACCGCTCCGAGCTTCTCCAGCTCGACGAGCGCGTTTTTCACAGCATCCCGGACTGCCGGTGCAACACCTTCGCCCATGTACTCCTTCGGTACCGCGATGCGCAGGCCGCGGATGTCTCCGGTCAGTGCCTTCCGGTAATCGGGAATCTCGACGTTCAAGGAAGTCGAGTCCTGGGTATCGTGGCCGGCGATTGCTTGCAGCACATAGGCGCTGTCCGCCACGGTTCGGGTTAACGGCCCGATCTGATCGAGCGAGGAAGCAAAGGCGACGAGCCCGAAACGCGAAACCAGGCCATAGGTCGGCTTCAAGCCGACGATGCCGCAATAAGAAGCAGGCTGACGGATAGAGCCGCCGGTATCGGAGCCGAGCGCGAAGGAGACTTCGCCTGCTGCGACAGCTGCCGCTGACCCGCCGCTGCTGCCGCCGGGCACGTAGTCCACATTCCACGGGTTTCGTACCGGATGGAACGAGGAATTCTCGTTGGAACCGCCCATGGCGAATTCGTCCATATTCGTTTTGCCGACCAGCACATAGTCTTGTTCTTTCAACTTGCGAACCGCCGTTGCATCATAGATGGACGTGTGGTTCGAGAGAAACTGGCTCGCACACGTCGTCTTGAAGCCTAAGGTGTTCAGGTTGTCCTTCACCCCGGCCGGCAAGCCGAAGAGCAAGCCCTGCGGGCCGCCTTCCTGCAGCTTGCGGTCCAACGCCTGCGCATGCTTCCGTGCTTCCTCGGCATGTACGCTGAGGAACGCGCCGACGGTTCCGTCCACTTGTTCGATCCGTGCAAGCGAAGCGCTGACGAGCTCTTCTACGGACAGCTCGCGGTCATTCAGCTTTTGACGAATTTCTTCTATTGATGGGTGCAGCAAGCTCAACCCCTTCGCCTCCTCTATTCCAGTACCGCCGGCACTTTGATCTGACCATCCTCTTCTTCCGGTGCATTAAGCAGCACGCTTTCAATCGGCAGGGAAGGCCGGACTTCATCCTCCCGCAGCACATTGGCCAACTCCACCGCATGGTAAGTCGGCTCCACACCGTCCGTATCGAGGCTACCGATCTTCTCGGCATACTTCAGAATGGCATTCAATTGCTCCGTGTACATCGCTTTTTCTTCTTCTGTCAGCTCCAACCGAGCCAGCTTCGCCACATGCTCGACCTCTTTGGCCGTTATGCTCATGCGTGCACCCCTCTTCCTTTTCCAAAAGCCTGTCCCATCCCGGCACGCTCAGCGCTTTGACACGGTGACGGGCGAAGGCTCGCAATTATTTCCTCATTATAGCTTATCGTGTGGTTGCAAACCACTGTTCGATCTCAAGCCAAGCTCCAGACAAAGCAAAAACCACTCCAGCCTCTTCGCATACGCGAAAGGGGAGCGGCGCAGAGATCCTTTTAAATGAAGATCGGCATGGGGTCTGTTTTCCCGGTGTTTTCCACCATGCTGCCCGATCGATCGTCGAAGCGGTATAGTCGGTGAATGAGAAGCCCGACTTCATCTCCCGCCTGCAGCGTCTCCTTCTCAAGAGAACGGTACGCCAACAGCCGATGCGCTCCCGTCTCCACCTCCACCTCCCAGTTCGTTCCACGGAAAAAGACGCTTCGGACAACCCCTTGCTCCAAAGCAGACAAGAGCGAGGTCTCGCCAAACTTGAACAGTTCGATGAACTCCGGACGGATCATCGCTTTCGCACCGCCGGCTCGTTCAAAGCCCTTCAACCGGGAGCAATCCTCCACCAAATTGGACTCTCCGATAAAGGCAGCGACAAACGGCGTCTGCGGCTCTTTGTAGATGTCCCAGGGCGTCCCCTTTTGCTCCAGCCTCCCTTTGTGGATGACCATGATCTCATCCGCCACCTCCACGGCCTCTTCCTGGTCGTGGGTAACGAAGATGGTGGTGATGCCGAGCCGATTGATGAGCTCGCGCAGCCAGGTTCTCAGCTCCTTGCGCACCTTGGCGTCGATGGCGGCAAACGGTTCGTCCAAGAGCAGGAGCTGCGGTTCCGGCGCAATGGCTCGGGCAAAGGCGACCCGTTGCTTCTGCCCGCCTGACAGCTGGTGGGGATACCTCTCGCCGAGGCCCGATAAGCCGGTCAGAGCCAACAGCTCGTGCACCCGTTCCTTTGTTTCCTTGCGCGGCCTTTTTTGCACGTCGAGGCCGAACGCGATGTTGTTCGCTACGGTCATATGCCGGAAGAGCGCATAATTCTGAAAGACAAAGCCGATTCCCCTCTTTTGCGGCAGCAGGTTCTCCACTCGCTGCCCGTGAAAGTAGATTTCACCGGAGGTCGGCTGCTCCAGCCCCGCCAGCATGCGAAGAATGGTTGTCTTTCCACCTCCGCTCGGTCCCAGCAACCCGATCAGTTTCCCTTCCTCGATTGCAAAGGTGACCCCTGTGACTGCGTCCTCGCCGCCAAAGCGCTTCGTAAGGTCCTTCACGTGGATATGCAATGCCGTTCCCTCCCTTTCTTAGCGTTTGCCGTGCTTCCATTCCACCAGCCCTTTCACCCCGAGTGTGGCGAGGGCCAGCAACACGAGAAGGGAAGCGCACGCGAAGGCTGCGGAAAAATTGTATTCGTTGTAGAGGATCTCCACATGAAGCGGCAGCGTGTTCGTCTTCCCGCGGATGTGACCGGACACGACCGAAACCGCACCAAACTCGCCCATGGCGCGGGCGTTGCAGAGGATGACGCCGTACAAGAGCGCCCACTTGATGTTCGGAAGCGTCACCTTCCAGAAAATCCGCCAGCCGCCGGCTCCGAGACTGGCCGCCGCCTCCTCCTCTGCTGACCCTTGCGCCTGCATAAGCGGAATCAGCTCCCGGGCCACGAATGGAAACGTGACGAAGACCGTCGTCAACACGATGCCGGGCACCGCAAAGATCACCTTCAGTCCCTGATCGGCAAGAAAGGGACCGAGCCAGCCCTTGCTTCCGAAGATCAGCACGAACACAAGACCTGCGATGACCGGAGAAACCGAAAACGGCAGGTCGATCAGCGTGAGGAGCAGGTTTTTCCCGCGAAAACGAAACTTGGTGATGGCCCATGCGGCCGCCACACCAAAGACCAGATTGAGCGGTACGGCAATGGCAGCCACGAGGAGTGTCAGGCGGATAGCCGAGAGCGCATTCTTCTCCCGCAGCGAGGCAAAGTACAGCTCCGCTCCTCGTTTAAAAGCTTCGGCGAATACCGTGACAAGCGGCAGGAGCAGCACCAAGGTCAAAAAGAGAAGAGCGAGTGCAATCAACACCGCACGAATCCAGGCCGGCTCGCTCAAGTGGCGAGGAGAAGTCCGGGAAACGGCAGCAGGCGCGCGAGCGGGAACAGCCATGGCCAAAAAGCCTCCTTCGAAAGCGAAAGAACTCATGAAGCATGTTAATCGATAGACCGATCAGCGAGGAAGCATCCGCCGACTCGTTCTCCATTGGAGCAGGTTGATGGTCAGGATCAACAGGAAGGACAAGAGCAGCATAAGGCCTGCGATAGCAGTGGCTCCGGCGTAATCGAACTGCTCCAGCTTCGTCATGATCAAGAGCGGAGCGATCTCGGTCTTCATCGGCATGTTGCCGGAAATGAACACTACCGAGCCGTATTCCCCAAGCGACCTCGCAAAGGCGAGGGCGAAGCCGGTTAAAAGCGGCGGGATCAGCTCCGGTAAAAGGACGCGACGGAAGATCGTCCAGCGGGTTGCGCCAAGGCTGGCCGCCGCTTCTTCAAGCTCCTTCTCCAGCTCCTCCAGGACCGGCTGCAGCGTTCGAACAACAAAGGGCAACCCGATGAAAGTTAGGGCGATGATGATCCCGAGCGGCGAAAATGCGGTTTTGATCCCGAGCGGAGCGAGATATCGCCCGATCCACCCATTCTCGGAATAGATGGTGGTGAGGGCAATGCCGGCAACCGCGGTGGGGAGGGCAAAGGGGATGTCGATCAAGCCATCGACCAGCCTCCTGCCGGGAAATCGGTAGCGCACCAGCACCCACGCGACGAGAAAGCCGAACACGGCGTTGAGCAAAGCAGCCGCAAAGCTCGTGTAGAAGGTGACTTCCAACGAGGCGAGCACGCGTCGATGGGAGAGGATCTGCCACAGTTCTCCCGCAGAGAGGGAAGCGGCCTTCAAGAAGACCGCTGACAGCGGGATGAGGACGATCAGGCTCAGGTATAGAACCGTGAAGCCCATCGTCAGCCCAAAGCCGGGGAGTACATGGGTTCTCGAGCGGGGCCGCAAGCGCCCGAATGGTCGAACACGACTCATGGAAACCTTCCTTCACAAGGGAGAGCGTCTGCGTACGCCCGCCGTATCTTATTTCGGTTGATAAATCTGATCAAAGATGCCGTCATCGCTGAAATGCTTCTTTTGCGCTTCCCGCCATCCTCCAAAGGAGCTGATATCGAAGGTATCAAGCGTTGCGAACTGGTCCTTGAACTTCTCCGCAACCGAAGCAAGCCGGGGCCGATAGTAATGCTTGGCCGCAATGGTCTGGCCTTCCTCCGTGTACAGATAATCAAGGTAGGCCTTCGCAGCCTCGCTCGTCCCGTGCTTCTCCGCGTTCTTCTTGACCACAGCGACCGGCGGCTCCGCAAGAATGCTGATCGAAGGGGTGACGATCTCGAATTTGTCTTTGCCGAGCTCGTTCACGGAGAGGTAGGCTTCATTCTCCCAGGCGATGAGCACGTCCCCTATTCCCCGTTCCACGAAGGTCGTCGTGGAACCCCGTGCTCCGGAGTCGAGGACCGGAACATTTTGAAAGAGCGCTTGGACGAAGGCTTTGGCCTTCTCTTCATCCTGGTTGTTGTGCTTTAGGGCGTAGCCCCATGCGGCCAAGTAATTCCAGCGAGCGCCACCCGATGACTTCGGGCTCGGCGTGATCACCTGGACACCGGGCTTGATCAGGTCATCCCAATCCTTGATGTTCTTGGGATTTCCCTTTTTTACGAGGAAAACGATGGTCGAGGTGTAGGGAGAGCTGTTGTCCTTCAACTCCGATTGCCAATTGGAGTCAAGGAGTCCGTTGTCGGAGAGAGAATCGATATCGTACGCAAGAGCCAGGGTGACGACATCGGCCTCCAGGCCGTCGATGACGGAGCGGGCTTGCTTGCCGGAGCCGCCGTGGGACTGCTGAATGGTGATGGTTTGCCCGGTGGTGTCCTTCCAGTGCTTCGCAAAGGATGTATTGAACTCCTCATAGAGCTCGCGTGTCGGGTCATAAGATACATTAAGCAGTTCAATCGCTCCCTTGCCATCTGCAGACGAATTCTTCGAGCCGCAGCCCGACGCCGAAAGTGCCAATGCACCCGCCAGCAGCAAGATCGCCGTTCTTTTCCAAAGTCGCTCCTGCCTCCTTGGCCGCAGCTCCGCCCCTCGAACGCTCCCCATAGTCCCTCTCCTCTCATGATCCCGGCTCCCTTGTCTTCCTTAGGCGAGGAGCCATTCCATCTCTCCGTTCCCCCTAGATGTAATTAATCCGATGGTTTTAATAAGGATTTTCATGATCATATCATCTGGAAATGAATTCCGTCAATACGCTTTAAAGTGATAACGAGAAAAAGTTTCCTATAGAAGGACCTCTTTAGCACCGAGAATGAATTAATTTAATTTTTTGAATATTTACAAAACTTTAAAAATGGTGTATATTCAATGCAAGGAAAGCGATTCCCAACCGAAAGCAACTCATTCGGTATCTGCTTCTCCCGCCGAGCACTTCGGCAGAAGCTTCCCGCTTTCCCTGTCTCCACCCATCAACCCACTGCTTAGGGCAAGCGATATCCTTGACGACTCGGTACGCCTACAGTTTGGTTCCTCGCATGGGGAAGCAAACTCGTACCCTCCCTGGAATGGGAACCTACGTTTTGTCATCGACTTCGATCCCGAAGAGAGGCAAGAGAGGGGATAGTCCAATGGAACAAGGTGAGGCGAGCATATCGTATGCAGCTTACGGGTAAGTCCGCGGATGTGACAACGCCGACTTGTAAGCAAGCGGGTATGCGGGATCCGTTCGAACGTCCTTGTGGCGTTATGCAAGACAGCATGAATTCTACAGAAAGGTTGCTATTCGGGCATGCGAGGCATGCGAAAGCGAATTCGGAAGAATCGAATTCGAGACCATTATCATCGGCATGCGATGCATGAGACCGGTAGGAGGGAACGGAACACAATTGAATACGTGTGATAGTATGAAATAGCCCTCGCGCGGAAGAATCCGGCGAGGGCTATTTTTGTGGTTTCGTATGCATGGAGGGCGGGAAAAACAACCGCTCCGTTCGGTTGCCCTTCCCGCCCTCCATTCCGAGTCGCTTGTCGATTGCCAACCCGTCGGCAAGCTAGTTGGCTGACAGCACACCGCGCGTTTTGACGATGATCTTGCGGATGCTGTCCTCGGACAGGTGGTAGCTGAGCGTAAGGTCCTTCATCGTCCAGCCTTTACAATACAGGTTGTAGATCTCCTTGTTACGCTTTTCCATCAATTGGCGAGTTCCGTTGTTTTCTCCCCAGCCCGCACGTTTTTGTTCCTTCTTGGGGATGTAGACGATTTCGCCTTCTATATATTTTTGAAGCTCCTTAAGCAAGCTAGGGGGAAGAATGTCCCTTCCATTTTTGTAACTCATCACCGAGTACCTCCTTGGGTTGGTTCGTAGCGTTTACTCCTTGAACTGCGCGAAACTTTACCGTTGCGACAAACTGCGGTTGTACAGCGAATTGGTTATTCAACATTTTCAAGCCTCTCCTTTCGTTATGGTAGTTTTTGGTTGTCGGGTTTTTGGGTACAAAAAAACACGATACCCGTATCGTGCCTGCCCGTGAAACTAAGGTTGTAAGGACATGGGACGGAATAGTGAATCGCTATTCAGTTAGATCGCACCTCTGCACCGATTCTGAACGTCTTCATCATCTTCTCCACACCCCTTCCTCACGAATATGTAATGGAAACATGGTTCCAGTATAGCGAACCCTTCCAACGCTGGCAATGCTTTTTGTTAAAAAGGGCGGAAGACCCGACGGTCCCCCGCCCTCCTTGCTCAGGACTTCCACCGTTAGGCGGAAATCACCTCATATGCATTTTTCAACCCAATCACGCTCCTTTCGAAAAGAATTCGCCGGCACCTCTATCTAACCATAGCAAAGAAACCCATCTCAAGGGAAAGAATCCACTAAATTGTTTAGTCCATTTCTTTCCGGTTCGAAATGGAGCGGCCAGAGGTCGTCTCCTGCAACCTTCTGCTCTCCCCTGGCGTCATATAGAGGAAAGCGGATCAATTTAGAGCGCCGATATTCGAGTCTGAAGACACGCTATCCTGACGGGAGGAATGCCACATGTTCAAGAAGTCAAAGACGATTGCTGCCCTCGCCCTCGCTGCCCTCATGATCGCCGGTGTTCAGCAGACGGCTGAAGCCGCCGCTCGGTATGTTCTGACGCTTGCCGGGTATGAGATTCGGGTCGATGGCATCCCGTATGCCGATAAAGACCTTCCTGCCCTGAGCTACAATGGCTCTACTTATGTTCCCCTGCGAAAGATCGGTGAACTGCTCGGAGACAAGGTTGCTTGGAATACCGCCGCCAAACGGGTAGAAATTACACCGGATATCCCCCTCTATGCAAATCCCGCCTTCCGCGTGACCTCTGTCACCGGTAAGGACGGCAAGTATGTGATAAGCGGTCAAGGCCGAATTTTTGAAGCGGTCATGTCCTATCGGGTAATCGATGGAACGCGCGTCCTTCTGGATAAAAATCTTACCTTGTCCTCCGGCGCCCCCTCCTGGGCTTCCTTCCGGATCGAGCTAACGGTTCCCAAGGAGCAGCTGCCGAAAGACGGCACTCTTCACATCGAGCTGTACGAAGTGAGCATGAAGGATGGAAAACCTGCGAATGTCCTGCCGGTCTTCTTGCAAACCTGGTAAAAGACAAGAGAGCCGAACGGCGGAGACCCTCCGCGCGTTCGGCTCTTTTGGTTTGAGCAAGGCTTACCCCTGTTGTCGTTCATAAACACGAAACTCGTAGACATACGGGTTTTTCTCGTCCGTGACGCCCGGCGTCACGGACAGGAGCTTCCATTCTGCTTCGTCCCATACGCTGAAATACGTGTCAGCCTCGAACACCGCATCGATTACGGTTAGATGCAGGCGGTCCGCATACGGGTAAAACAAGCGAAAGATCTCCGCCCCACCGATGACGAACAGCTCCTGATCGCCAAAGGCATCTGCTGCCTCACGGGGGGAATGGACCACTTGCACCCCCTCCGCTTGAAAGGCCTCATCGCGAGTCGCCACGATGTTGGTGCGGCCGGGAAGCGGCTTGCCGATCGACTCAAAGGTCTTGCGCCCCATCAGGATGGAATGACCCATGGTGGTGCGCTTGAAGTAAGCAAGATCAGCAGGAAGCCTCCAGGGGAGCTGGTTGTTCCGGCCAATGGAGCGATCACGTCCCATTGCGACAATGAAGGTGATCACACGGAAACCTCCCCTCGAATGCGGGGATGCGGGTCATAGTCCGACAGCGTAAAATCGTCATAGGTGAAATCGAAGATCGAGGTGATCTGCGGGTTGAGTGTCATCTTCGGCAGCGGCCGCGGTTCACGTGTCAATTGCAGCTTAACCTGATCCACGTGGTTCAGGTAGATGTGCGCATCTCCAAGCGTGTGGATGAACTCGCCCGGCTGAAGGCCGCACACTTGCGCGATCATGAGCGTGAGCAAAGCGTAGGAGGCGATGTTGAAAGGCACGCCGAGGAAGGTATCCGCGCTGCGCTGGTAGAGCTGGCAGGAGAGTTTCCCATCCTGCACATGAAATTGAAACAGAAGGTGGCAGGGGACCAGCGCCATCTGATCCAGCTCACCTACATTCCAGGCGCTGACGATATGTCGACGCGAATAAGGGTTCGTCTTGATTCCCTCGATGACCTGAGAAATCTGGTCGATGATTCGCCCATCCACGGCCTCCCAGGAGCGCCACTGCTTTCCGTAAACCGGACCCAGATTGCCCTGCTCGTCTGCCCACTCGTCCCAGATGCTCACCTTGTGTTCATGCAGATAAGCAATGTTGGTATCGCCCTTCAGAAACCAGAGGAGCTCATGAATGATCGATTTCAAACTCATTTTCTTGGTAGTCAGGAGGGGAAAGCCCTTTGCCAGGTCGAACCGCATCTGATAGCCGAACGTTCCGATCGTGCCCGTCCCGGTGCGGTCTTCCCTTCGCGATCCATTGTCCAGTATATGCTTGCACAAGTTGAGGTAAGTGTCCATGTCTGCCTCCTATTGAAAATCTCAACATCGTATAACAATGTCAACAATCGTTCTATTATATCTGCTTGATCAGTTGTTCGACCAGTCGATGGGTAGCCAGCGTCCGATCCGCTCGCAGCTCGCATTCCTCCGGGGAGTCGAGAGAATCGAGAAAATGCTGAATGACTCCTGCAAAGCCGCGGCGTTCCAGCACCCCAGCCCAGCTTCCGAAGGAACGGGTATGCTCCCCACCCGTCACCGATGAGAAGAGACCTTGCTCCAGATTCGTTACCTCTGCAGAGCGTCCGGCTCCATAGAGGGACAGCCGCTCCAGGTCGCTTCCAGCAGCGCGGTTCATGGCGAACTGCCCGACGAAACCGCGAGACTCTACCCCGCCTGAACCATGCAGGAGCCTTCCTTCCGCATCCACGCGAAGGCTGCTGCCGACGGCAGCCGGTTCTTCCCCAGCCAGCCAGACCAGCAGATCCAGCATGTGAATGAGATCATCGTACAGCGTCCGCTTGGCGGAATGCTTTTGCTGCCGAATGCGATGCTTTTCCGCTACCGCATACTCCATGCGGCCGCCCTCCTCTATATGAGCGCGTGCCGCCTGGTATAAGGGGGCGAAGCGGCGATTGAAGCCAACCGCAAGCAGCTTCCCACGCTTCAACGCCTCCTCTGCCATCTGCTCAGATTCCCTGATGTCATAGGACAGCGGCTTGTCTACATAGACGTGTTGGCCGTTTCGCAAGCAGGCGAGCGCCAGCTCTGCATGCGTCTCGGTCGGGGAATGGAGGAAGACGGCATCCGGCTCAGCCCGAAACACGTCCTCCAGCTTTGTTGTGCCGGAGGGGAAGCGGTATTCCGCACAGATGCGATCCACGGTCTCCTGCCGGCGGCTCATCACCGAGACAATCTCCAGGCCGGGATGCCGGGAAACGACCGGCAAATAGGCCTTTTGAGCAATATCGCCCAAGCCGATGACGGCCACTCTCGTTGTTTTCATCTTTCCGTGCTCCTCTCTGATGCAAAAAGGGCTATTGCCCAGACAATCGGCGAAGCAGATACTCTTCCAACTGAACAGGCTCCTTCGGAATCTTCTCCATCTGGAACCCTTCGATCAGATCGGATGCACGGACGGGCTCCGGCCGATCCATCAATCCGCTCCAAAAGGCAAGGCAGCCAACCACTTCCTCCGGCTTTGTTCCTCCTTGCCTCATCGAGGAGATGCCCACCGCGCCATGGCGCTTGGACAGCCGAGAGCCGTCCGGTCCGTACAGCAGCGGCACATGGGCGTAGGCCGGCGATGTCTCGCCCAGTGCTTCAAACAAGCCGAGCTGCCAGGGGGTCGAATCCAGGAGATCCATCCCCCGCAGCACGTCCGTGATCTTCATGGCGGCGTCATCGACGACGACCGCCAGCTGATAGGCGATGATGCCGTCCGCCCGGCGGACGACGAAATCGCCTCCGGCACCCGGGCCGAAATGTTCGAGGCCGAGCAAGCCGTCCTCGATCCAGCGCTCCCGGTCCGGGACGCGAAAGCGAAGCGAAGGAGCTTTCACCGCCTCCTTCGCTCTCCGCTCTTCTAAGGTCAACCCGCGGCAGGTGCCGGGGTAGACCGGCCCCTCCGAGCCGAGGCCATGCGGAGCGCTGGCGATTCCCGCCAGATCAGCTCGGCTGCAGTAGCACGGGTAAAGCCAGCTACCCGCTTCAAGCCGGTCCAATGCAGCCTGATAGAGCTCGTCCCGCTCGCTCTGTACGTAAGGGCCGTAGGCGCCGCCCTCTTCCGGTCCCTCGTCAAACGCGAGGCCAAGCCATTCGAGATCGCAGACGATCTCTTCCGCCCATTCCGCGCGGGACCGCGGCTTGTCGATGTCCTCGATGCGCAGCAGAATTTCACCGCCCGCGGCTCTCATCTGCAGCCAGGCAAGGAGAGCGGTGCGCGCATTGCCCAGATGCAGGCTGCCCGACGGGGTCGGAGCAAAGCGCCCTCTCCGCCGGGAAGTCGATTCCCCCATCTTCTTCTCCCGCTTTCTTCACATGCTTTGCATTCTTCCCCTTACTATACAAGGAGCGGCCTGCCGCGAGCAAGCAAAGAGACGGACGAAAGGCGCAACGAGCGCTTTCCGTCCGTCTCTTTGAACAAGCAGTGAGATCACCCGCGACCCTATCGATTGCGAGTGGGATAGTTGATCCGTGTTTTATCCGGTTAGGGAATTCCCAACCACGAACCGTCGCCGTTGCCCTGTCCGTCACCTGATCCCTTGCCAGGATCGGGGCTGGTCCCGGGGGTTGCGGTGTTTCCACCATTCCCGTCTTCGTTGCCATTGTTGCCATTTCCATTCCCGTTATTTCCATTGCCGTTTCCGTTGTTGTTGCCGTTGTCCTTGTCTTTCTCTTTATCCTTATCTTTGTCTTTATCTTTGTCCTTATCTTTGTCCTTATCTTTGTCCTTATCCTTGTCTTTCTCGTCATCGCGGTCTTTTCCGTTGCCTTGCCCTTTATCATCCTTGTCCTTCTGGCCATTGTTCCCGTTCCCGTTGTTCCCTTGGGAATCGGTTGAACTGCCTGGACGATTGCTGGTGCTCGGTTGAACGTTTCCGTTCGACTTCCCGCGGTTGTCATTTCCCCGGTTGCCGTTATTCGTATTCCCCGTCTCTTTGCCGGGGGTCGCATTCGTCACCGACTTCACCACCGGGCGGGTCGTCTCGAAGCCGTTGCCTGTCTTTGTCGGATCGATCGCCTCCGAGGTAGGCGTGGCTTCCGGCTGGGCGTTCTGCTGAGAGCCCTTCAGCTTGCGATCAAGCTCGCCGCTCTTCTCCTCGCGAAGAAGCGACTGGAGATTTTCCTTCGTCAGCTTCTCCTTGTTCACCCATTCGGCAATGCCTCCTGCCGATTCTGCCAGCTTTCGCAAGGACTGCGAGCGAAGCTCATCCAGCGTTACGGAGTATCCATTCCCCTTTGCCCCCAGGTAGGCGGCGTATTTCCCTGCAGACAGGTTAGCCTTTTTCGCTTCGTCCCGAACATCCGACGTCGTAGGGATCACCGTCACCGCATACTGCTCGGCTTGCTCGGCGTGATTTTTTTCGATATAGGTTTTGACGGCGGTCTCCAGCTCTTCCGTTAGGCGCGTGTCCACCAAACGGCTGTCCTTCACCGTCGTTGCTGTGATCATGATATCCGCTTCACCCGTCGAAAGGTAGTCTTTTTCCGACTTGGCGAGAAGCTGTTGAACGACCTCATCCAAAGAAGCCTTGTCGTAGGTGATGCCTGCGATCAAGGCCTGCCCGTCCTCATTAAGCGCGCTTAGGGATCTCACCTTTTCCATTTTGTCGACCCCGATCTCTACGCTCGGGTTGATGTCAAGGGAGACATAAGCCACTACACTCCGGCCGGAAAACCAGGTAGAGGGACTCGGAATCTCCGAAAAGCCGCCGAACAGGAACACACAGATGAGGATCGCAGCTGCCAGCGAGGACAGCATGGAAAGAGGAGTCAAACGGTCGCCATGGCGAACCTCCGAAGAAGAGAACGAGATCTCTTCCCCGACCCGGCACGTCCGCTTCTTTCGGGCGATCTCCCGAAACTGGCCGTCACCGGTCATGATGATCAGGGTGTTTGCCTTCTTTTCCATCACGATTCCTTTGTTCATGAAGACACGCTCATTTCTGTGGAATTTCCCGTCTGGAGATAGTCACGGAGGAACGGGTAAGGCCCGTTATGGATCAAGGCGATCGCAATGATGTACTTGCGATTGCGCTCAATGGTCTTGCGGGAGAGACCGGCGCGCGAGGTGAGCTCGGCAACCGGAAGAAGCTTGCGGCTGATGAGGTAGCGCATCAGGTCTGCATCACCGGCCAATTGATGGCCCACCTTCATGAGAAGCTGACGGGAATCCGCGTGCTTGGGCGAAGCTTTCACCAAGTCGGCGAACGCGATATCAAACTCCTGAAGGACGCGGTTGAAGTCAAGAATTTCGCTTTGGCGTTCCTCCGCCTTCTGTGACGACTCGTGCGCCTCCACGGCCTGCTTGATCTCCAAGGGCTGGAGACTTCCTCCCTCCTCATCGGTTTCGAAGGAGCTGAAGGGCAAGCTGTGGGCATGGCGTTCTTCCTTGCGGAAGTAGTCGATCAGACGGCGGCGAATGACCGTTTCGGCAAAGCCGAGGAACGAACGGCCGGCGTCTCGCGAGTAGCCGTCGATCGCCTCGTTAAAAGCGGACAAGGCTACACTAAACTCATCATCCCGGGCGGGATCGATGTACCTTTTGCATATCCCGCTTGCTATTTTGGCCACATAGGGCTGGTAATCGGTCACGAATGAATTCCGCAGCTCCGCGCGGCCGTCCTGGATCGAGATGACGATCTCTTCCGGCTCTTGCGGCTCATGAGAATCCGGTGCAAGCTCCGCAGAGCTTTTTCCTAAAAATCGTTTGAACATGGCGAGTATCACGACTCCACCTCACATATAAGTTTCGCAGGGTTCCGTGTTCTTGCGGGGGTACGGAACACAGGTCAAATGCTCCAATTTGGACTTTCTTTCGACATTATACCACAACCTGCCTGGAGCGCATGGGCCCCCTTCACCCGCCTACTCAATGAAACGAACAAAAAGCCGCCTTTGTTTCACCAAAGGTCGGCTTTTATGAAATGTTTCCCATGGTTTCGTTATCCGGAGATCCGCCTCTCTGCGAGGGTCTCCCTTTGCGCGCTGAGCGAAGCAAGCCGCTCCTTCAACTGCTTCTCCCATTCCGAGTCTTCGAATTCTTTGGCCACCAGAAGGAGATCGAGCGCCATGTCAATTTGCCGATCAACCAAGTCCATGGGATCATCCTTTGGCTGGTTGATGCAATTCTCATAGAGCTCCCCCATCTTGTTGGCTTGCAAATAATCCTGAAAATTGATTTCGGCCCTGCCGTCTACCGCAACGTACTCCGCCAAAATTTGATATTCCTTCTGAATCCGGTAATGCACCTCCGATCGATGACAGACCGGACAATAGAGAATCGGTACATGGACCAGACGCGTCCGAAGGTGCTGCAAGGTCCCGACGGTCCCAATCATGGCGGCTCCGCAGCAAAAGCTCATGACAACTCCCCTCCTTGTGGATGATGAATCCTTCTATTGATAACTTATCCAATTCAGGAGACTTTGAAAAAGGAAGGAAGTGCTTTTTTGTCATTCGGATTCCTTATGGAGTAGGTGAACTCTGTTCAGGCTTCCGCTCCGTCGCCCTCTAGCGGATCCGGGAATCGGCTCTTGTAGGTACCCTCGTCTGACAGCTCGGCCAGCTCCTCCGAAGCGCTCAATTCTACCTGCAGCACCCAAGCTTCATAGGGCTCCAGATTGATCACCGCCGGATTGTCCGATACCTTCGGGTTCACCGCAAGCACAAGCCCGCTTACCGGAGATTCCAGCTCGCTCACTGATTTCACGGACTCGACGCTCCCGAAGGGTTCCCCTTTCGTCAAGCGTTCCCCTGGGCGAGGCAGGTCCGCGAAGACGATCATGCCAAGCTCATGCTGCAAGTAATCGGTAAGGCCCAGCTTCGCTCGATTGCCCTCTGGTTCAAGCCATAGGTGTCCCTCGCTGTACAGCCGTTTTGTATGGGTCATCATGCATTCTCTCCTAGACGGTTTCTAAAAATCGTAGCATTGGCAAAATGGGAAGTCAATCTTATCACTCTTGCAAAAAGCCTCCTCTGCCAGCTTTGGCAGGGGAGGCTTCTAGGTACATTGGCTTTTGGCTTTCGCCCGCTGCACAGGATCTGCGCTTGCGGATTAGCGAATCGCGGCCACGATGAGATCGCCCATCGCCGAGGTGTTGAGCGCCGTGCTCTTGTCGACGGCGATGTCGCTCGTGCGGTAGCCCGCGTCCAGCACTTCGCTCACCGCGCGCTCGATGGCTTCGGCTGCTTCATGGTAGCCGAAGGTCAGCCGGTACATGAGGGCGACAGACAAAATGGTCGCCACCGGATTGGCCACACCGAGCCCGGCGATGTCCGGTGCGGAGCCGTGCACTGGCTCGTACAAGCCGAAGGCCCCTTCCCCGAGCGAAGCCGAGGATAGCATGCCGATCGACCCGGTCAGCATAGCGGCTTCATCGCTCAGAATGTCGCCGAACATGTTCTCGGTGACGATGACGTCGAAGCTCGCCGGGCGGCGAAGCAGCTGCATCGCGCAGTTGTCGACGAGTACGTGCTCCAGCTCCACGTCCGGATAATCGGCGGACACGCGGATGACGGTTTCCCGCCAGAGGCGGGACGTCTCCAACACGTTCGCCTTGTCCACGGAGGCGAGCTTCTTGCGCCGGGTGCGGGCGATCTCAAACGCCTGGCGAGCGATCCGCTCCACCTCCTGCACGTTGTAGGTGCTCGTGTCCACGGCTTCCTCTCCGCCCGCACTGTCGCGGCGGAATTTCTCTCCGAAGTAGATGCCGCCCGTCAGCTCGCGGACGACGATGAGGTCGGTGCCTTCGAGCACCTCCGGCTTGAGCGTCGAAGCCTCCTTCAAGCAGTCAAACACGAGTGCGGGGCGAATGTTCGAGAACAGGCCGAGCGCCTTGCGAATGCCGAGCAAGCCCGTTTCGGGACGCAGCTCCTTCGGATTCGAATCCCATTTCGGGCCGCCCACGGCGCCGAGCAGCACAGCATCGGCCTTCTGACACATGGCGAGCGTATCTTCTGGAAGAGGGGTTCCCTTCTCATCTATGGCGATTCCGCCGAACAAGCCATATTCAAAATCAAAGCGGAGCCCGTAAGCCTCCTCTGTCTTGCGCATCACTTTAATCGCCTCTGCGACCACCTCGGGTCCGATGCCGTCCCCTTCGATCACCGCAATCTTCTTCACGTCCGTCACGTCTATTCCACCCTTCGGTTTCGGTTCAGTTCGAGCTAGTCTTCCTCCATTTTTGCACAGGAGTCCGCGTTTTGACTAAGCCAGATTTTCTATTACCTCAATAGATAGAATCGATGATTTGCCGCACAAAAAAATCCCGCCCGGAAAAGGCTGCTTTCGCTTTTCCCGGACGGGTTCCGGTGTTCGTCTTACGAGTCTTACGAAAGCGTGACGCCGTCCCGCCGTCCTTCCGCAAGCGATCGCTTGCGGTCAAGCAGACGATTGACAGAGTCGACATAGGCGCGGGCGCTCGCTTCGAGAATGTCGGTGCTTACGCCGCGACCGCGGGAGGAGACCCCGTCCTGCGCCAGCACCACATGGACCTCGCCCAGAGCATCCTTGCCGTGGGTGACGGACTGGATCGAATAGTCTTCGAGTTCGACCGTAACCTGAGTCGCCTTGTCGATCGCCTTGTAGATAGCGTCGACCGAGCCGTTGCCGGCGGCGGCTTCCTCCAGCACCTGACCGTCAGCCGTATGAATCCGCACGGTAGCGGTCGGAACGGATTTGTTGCCGTAGGTCACCTGGATCGTCTCCAGCACGAACGCTTCCGGTACAGTCGTCAGCTTCTCTTCGATCAAGGCGCGGATATCTTCATCGGTGATGTCTTTCTTCTTGTCGGCCAGCTCCTTGAACTTACCGAATGCTTCGGTCACACGCTCTTCTTCGAGAGAATAGCCCAGATCGATCAGCTTCTCACGGAAGGCATGGCGGCCCGACAGCTTGCCGAGCACGAGCTTGCTTTCGCGCAGGCCGATCGTCTGCGGCGAAATGATCTCGTAGGTCGTCTTCTCCTTCAGCACGCCGTCCTGGTGAATACCCGACTCGTGCGAGAAGGCGTTCGCCCCCACAATGGCCTTGTTGCTCGGCACCGGCATGCCGGTGAGGCGGCTGACAAGGCGGCTCGTGCGGGCGATCTCGGTAAGCACGAGGCCGGTCTTCGCCTGGAAGTAGTCCTGGCGCGTCTCGAGCGCCAGCGCGATCTCTTCCAGCGCGGTATTGCCCGCCCGCTCGCCGATGCCGTTGAACGTCCCTTCCACCTGGTCGGCTCCGTTCAACACGGCAGCGAGCGAGTTGGCCGTCGCCATGCCGAGGTCATCGTGGCAGTGGCAGCTGAGCTGGATCTTCTCGATGCCCGGCACCTGCTCCTTCACCGTCTTGAAGATGTTCCCGTATTCCGAAGGGTTCAGGTACCCCACGGTATCCGGGATGTTCACGACAGAGACACCCTCACGGACGGCCATCGCCACGACCTCGCAGAGGAAATCGAGCTCGGTTCGTCCGCCGTCCTCCGGCGAGAACTCAATCTTGTCGAAGTACTTGCGAGCGTACCGAATCGCAGCTTCCGCCGTCTCCAGCACCTGATGCTTCTCCATGCGCAGCTTGTGCTGGCGATGGATGGGCGAGGTGGCCAGGAACAGGTGAAGCCTGGGCTCCGCCGCATCCTTGAGCGCCTTCACCGCGGCATCAATGTCCTGCTCCCGACAGCGGGAGAGGGCGGTGACGGATGCATTTCGCACCGCCCGAGCGACCTCCGCAACCCCTGCCACTTCTCCCGGAGAGGAAGCGGGGAAGCCCGCTTCAATCCGGTCCACGCCGAGTTTCTCAAGTTGAAGGGCGATCTCCACCTTTTCCTGGGTATTGAGATGGACGCCCGGTGTTTGCTCCCCGTCGCGAAGAGTCGTGTCAAACAGGTATATTTTCCTCATCCCATTCACCTCCTGTACATGGATAGCTTCTATAAGACCTTTACTTCTTGATCCAGTGCATCATTTCGCGCAGACGGCCGCCGACAACTTCGATCGGGTGCTCGGCTTCATTGCGGCGGGTAGCCGTCAGGAACGCGCGGCCCGATTGGTTCTCGAGGATGAAGTCACGAGCGAACTTACCTTGCTGAATGTCCGACAGCACGCGCTTCATCTCTTTCTTCGTCTCATCAGTCACGAGGCGCGGGCCGGTGACATAGTCACCGTATTCGGCCGTGTTGCTGATCGAATCGCGCATGGTGGCAAGACCGCCTTCGTAGATGAGGTCGACGATCAGCTTCAGCTCATGCAAGCATTCGAAGTAAGCCATCTCCGGTGCGTACCCTGCTTCGGTCAGCGTTTCGAAGCCCGCCTTGATCAAGGCGCTCACGCCGCCGCACAGAACGGCTTGCTCGCCGAACAGGTCGGTCTCGGTTTCTTCCTTGAAGCTCGTTTCGATAACGCCGGCGCGGGTACAACCGATCCCCTTTGCATAGGCGAGGCCGATCGCTTGCGCATTCCCCGTCGCATCCTGATGGATGGCGATAAGGCCGGGAACCCCAAAGCCTTCGACATACGTGCGACGAACGAGGTGGCCCGGCGATTTCGGAGCAACCAGAAGGACGTCTACACCTTCCGGGGCTACGATTTGGCCGAAGTGGACGTTGAAGCCGTGGGAGAACAGAAGGGCATTGCCCGAAACGAGGTTTGCTTCGATCTCTTCTTTATATACCTTCGCCTGGGTTTCGTCCGGCATGAGAATTTGTACGACATCGGCGAGCTTGGAAGCTTCCGCTACGGTGTAGACATCGAAGCCGTCATTCTTAGCCTTGTCGAACGATTTGCCCGGACGAAGTCCGATGATGACCTTGATGCCGCTGTCCCGCAGGTTTTGTGCTTGGGCGTGTCCTTGGCTGCCATAGCCGATGACCGCAACGGTTTTGCCTTTCAGTGCGCCGTTATCGGCGTCTTGCTCGTAGTACATGTTCACTGCCATGATCGATTGCCTCCTTTGGGTTGTACCCTTCCAATCAGGGAAGCTGAACGGGCGAGGCCCCATTCACCCGCTCAGCTTCCCCGTGGAAGGGGAAACGCTTTTTCCAATTTCGCTTGCTATTTCAGGCTTCGGGTCATCGCCGTGACCCCGGTGCGGGACAGCTCCCGAATGCCGTATGTCCGAAGCAGATCGACGATGGCATCCACCTTATCGGAGCTGCCTACGGCTTGAACGATCAAGGTGGTTGCCCCGATGTCGATGACCGACGCACGGAAGGTTTCCACGACGCCGAGAATTTCCGGTCTCAGGGAGGGCTCCGCATTCACTTTGATGAGAGCAACCTCCCGTTCGACATTGGGATTCTCGCTCAGGTCGACGACCTTGATGACATCGATCAGCTTGTAGAGCTGCTTCTCGATCTGCTCTGCGGTTGAGTCATCTCCGCTCGTGACGATAATCATTCGGGAGAGGCCTGCTTCCTCCGACGCTCCTACGGTGATGCTGTCGATGTTAAAGCCGCGCCTTCCGAACAACCCCGACACCCGCTGCAGCACCCCAGGCTGGTTATTGACGAGCACGGAGATCGTGTGTCTCGATTCCATCATTCCTCATCCCCCATCAGCATCTGATCAATGGTGTTGCCCTGGGTGACCATCGGGAACACGTTCTCTCCTTTGTGGACCTGGAAGTCGATCAGCACCGGTCCCGGTGTATCCAACGCTTCCTGCCATACCTGGCGAGCATCCTCTTTGGTGGTGGCGCGCAGCCCCTTCACCCCGTAAGCCTCTGCCAGCTTCACAAAGTCCGGGCTTCCCGCCAGGTCGATGTAGCTGTAGCGTTGGTTATAGATAATCTCTTGCCATTGGCGAACCATGCCGAGCACCTGGTTGTTGATGATGACGATCTTGAGCGGGAGATTATGAATGGCGCATACCGCAAGCTCCTGCGAGCACATCTGAATGCCGCCGTCTCCGTTGATGGAAACCACCAGCTTGTCGGGATTGCCCATCTGGGCGCCGATCGCCGCCGGGAAGCCAAAGCCCATCGTTCCGAGTCCGCCCGAGGTAACAATGGACCGCGGGTGCTGGAACTTGTAGTATTGCGCAACCCACATCTGATGCTGACCGACGTCCGTGGTGATGATCGCTTCGCCCTTCGTGGTGTCGTTGATCAGCTCAATGACGAATTGCGGCTTCAGCGTTTCCTCGGAATCCTTGTAGCGAAGCGGGTAGGCAGCCTTCATCTCCTGAATTTGCTTCACCCAGGCTTCATCCGGTGCGGTACTCGCCTTCTGATTAGCGTAGGCGAGCACGTTCTTGATGTGGCCCACCACCGGAATGTCCGCCTTGACGTTCTTGCCAATCTCGGCCGGGTCGATGTCAATGTGAACGATCTTCTTCACCTTCGGGGCAAACCCCTCCAGCTTCATCGTCACCCGGTCATCGAAGCGAGCTCCGATGCAGAGGAGCAGATCCGCATTTTGAATCGCCATGTTGGCGGTGTATGTGCCGTGCATCCCCGGCATCCCCATCCACAGCTCGTGGGCACTCGGGAAGCCGCCCAGACCAAGCAGTGTGGTAGTGATCGGAATGTTCGTCTTCTCAACGAATTCCAGAAGCTCTGCCGACGCATCCGCACTCACAACGCCGCCGCCAGCCAGAATGACCGGCCGTTCCGCTTCACGGATTGCCTTGATCATCTTGTCGACCTGCAGCTTATTCGGATCCGTCGTCGGGTTGTACCCTCGAATGCTTACATCCGTCACCGGGCGGAATTCGGTCAAAGCTGCTGAAACATCCTTGGGGATGTCGACCAGTACCGGCCCTTTGCGCCCGGTTGAGGCAAGGTGGAACGCTTCATGGATCACCCGCGGCAGCTCTTCGACCGTGCGGACCAGGTAGCTGTGCTTGGTAATCGGCATCGTGATGCCGGTAATGTCCGCTTCCTGGAAGGCGTCGGTTCCGATGAGCCCGCTGGCCACGTTTCCCGTGATGACGACGAGCGGCACCGAATCCATATAAGCCGTGGCAATCCCGGTTACCAGGTTCGTCGCTCCCGGGCCCGAGGTCGCGATACAGACGCCGACGTTGCCCGTCGTTCTCGCGTAGCCGTCTGCCGCATGAATGGCTCCCTGCTCGTGGCGGGTGAGCAGATGATGGAAGTCCGAATTGCCGTGCATGGCATCGTAGATGTAGAGGACCGCGCCGCCCGGATAGCCGAACACGCACTCGACGCCTTCCAGCAAAAGACTGCGGAGCAGAATCTCGGACCCGGAGACGACCTCCGGTTTCATCAGCTTGACCTTCAATTCTTCCTTCAACACCTTGGCCGGACTTGGAGTACTCATCCTAACCCCCCCCTAATCTTGGTTGTTATGCAGGCTGCCAACATCAAAAAACCCCTTTCGTCCCTGAACCGTTCGGTTCAATCGGGACGAAAGGGGTTAGCTTCCGTGGTACCACCCAGCTTTGCCTAACGCCTCGCAGCGTCAAGCCTTCATCGGTGCAGCCGTTCAAGCGGCACACCGCGGCACGTAACGGGTGCCGATCCGATTTTCCCTATTCGGCTGCCGAATGAAACGAACGGCGCTTTTCAGGAAAACAGCTCCGAGGTGAGCTCGCGGTCAAAGGAATAGTGGCGTCGGTTTCAGCAAATCCGTCGCTCTCTGGTACACCAGGGCCTTTGGCGCTTCGTCCTCTTCATAGCTGATCTTTCATGTGAGGTTTTGATTAAGG
This sequence comes from Gorillibacterium sp. CAU 1737, assembly GCF_039888655.1. Lineage (NCBI taxonomy): Bacteria > Bacillati > Bacillota > Bacilli > Caryophanales > Paenibacillaceae > Gorillibacterium > Gorillibacterium sp. CAU 1737. The sequence goes on along the minus strand of NZ_JBDQQO010000003.1, from coordinate 487,041 downwards.
CTTATTATAGGCAGGCCCTATTCAATAGTCAATACCGCAATCGTTTAAATCACTAAAGAAATTTGCCCAAATTTTCAGACATAGGTGGAAAAGGCCTAGAGCCGCGCGGGGTTGGCTGCAAAAGGGCCGCGATATCACCATTTTCTTTCGCAATGATAAATCGCACAATAACCGCTAAACGCCCAATGCTTTGTTCTTCTCCTTGAAGCGATCGTTGTGGGAAGAAACATAGGCCACCTTCGGCGCTTCCGGATCCAGGTGAAGCTTCGCGCTGTTAACTGCGAGGACAGCGTCAGTAAACGTCCCGGCGATGAGCCTTACCTTGCTGGGATGATCGACAAAGTCTCCTGCAGCGAAGATCCCGGGAAGGTTCGTCTCTAGCTTGTCCGTAACATGGGCACACCATTCATCCATATGGAGTCCCCACTCTCGAAGCGGGCCAAAATCAGCCTTCAATCCGTGATTGACGATGACGGCATCGACTTCGATCCGTTCGGTTTCCCCGGTTTCGACGTGGGCGATCATCACTTCATCCACCACTTCTCCGTCTCGGCTATGTAGCTGGTTGACCGCATAAGGCACTCTCACTTGAACCGAGGAAGCCTTCATCCGGGCGATGTTCTTCTCATGGCCGCCAAATTTCTCCCGGCGGTGGACAATGGTCACACTCGCAGCAATCGGCTCCAGCTCATTGGCCCAATCCACTGCGGAATCTCCGCCGCCGGAGATGAGAACCCTTTTGCCGCGGAAGGGCTCCAGCTCTTGAACGGTGTAGTGAAGGTTCGTGACCTCGTACCGGTCGGCCCCCTCAATCTCCAGCTTGGCTGTCTTCAGGATGCCGTAGCCTACCGTGAGCACGACCGTCCTCGTCCAATGCTGTTCTCCTGTGTCCGAGGTTAACCGGAATGTTCCATCCTCCAACCGCTCAAACTGGACAATCTGCTGACCGAGGACGATCGCCGGATCGAAGGTCATCGCTTGCTGCTTGAGCCGCTCGATCAGATCCCGGCCAAGGGTGGGCGTGACACCTCCGACATCCCAGATCATCTTCTCCGGATAGATCAGCATCCGTCCGCCCAGTTCTTCCTTGGCCTCGATCAGCTTGGTCTTCATATCCCTCATCCCGCTATAGAAGGCGGCGTACATGCCGGCGGGGCCTCCGCCTATGATGGTAACATCGTACAGCTCCCGTTGTTCGCTCATGGCTTCCTCCAATTGATATTGATAATCATTATCATATAACTATTGTAAGGGAGCCCCCTTCATTTGGCAATGGCGAATCCGGCCCGCAACAAAAAACATCCGACTCTGCCCTCGTGAACGTGTTGGGAAACACGCTCTACCAGGTACAGGTCGGATGTTCGAAGCGCAAGCTACGCTTACGCGTTCAGTTTGCCTTTTGCGGTGTTGGCAAGGTCAGCGAATGCCTTGCTGTCGGAGATCGCCAGCTCAGCCAGGATCTTGCGGTTTACGTTCACGCCGGCCAGCTTCAGACCGTACATGAACTTGCTGTAGCTCAGGCCGTTTTGGCGAGCGCCCGCGTTGATGCGGGTTACCCACAGGCGACGGAAGTCGCGCTTTTTGCGGCGACGGTCACGGTATGCGTACAGACCGGACTTCATCACTTGTTGGTTAGCGGTTTTAAACAGGCGGTGCTTGGAGCCGAAATAGCCCTTTGCCAGCTTCAGTACTTTTTTATGACGACGGCGGGTTACGAAACCGCCCTTAACTCTTGCCATGGAATTCTACCTCCTGAGTTTTCGAAGAATCGATATTATTTAACGTACACGAGAATGCTCTTGATGCGTTTCACATCTCCGGAGGAGACAAGGGTTCCCTTGCGCAGTTTGCGCTTACGGGAGGGCGATTTGCTTTCGAGGATGTGGCGTTTGAAAGCTTTGTTTCTCTTCAGCTTGCCGCTACCGGTTTTGGTAAAGCGCTTGGCAGCAGCGCGGTTCGTTTTCATTTTCGGCATTGACTTTATCCTCCTAGGACTGATTATGTGAAAAGGTCGGGCCGGCCTTATTTCGGCGACAGGATCATGATCATGCTGCGGCCTTCCAGCTTCGGCCTGCGTTCAACGACGCAGATGTCCTTGGCTTCTTCCGCTACCCTCTCAAGCACCTTTTGTCCGATCGAAGCGTGAGTGATCTCACGGCCACGAAAGCGCACCGAACATTTGACCTTATCCTGTTCGTTTAAGAACTTCAAAACATTGCGCAGCTTCGTTTGAAAATCGTGCTCATCGATCGTCGCGCTGAAGCGAACTTCCTTCAGCTCCACAACCTTCTGGTTCTTGCGGGCTTCCTTTTCCTTCTTCTGCTGCTCGTAGCGGAATTTCCCATAGTCCATAATCCGGCATACCGGGGGCTTGGCTTGGGGTGCTACGTTTACCAGATCGAGGTTGGCATCGACAGCCATTTGAAGGGCTTCGCGATACGGCACGATGCCGAGCTGTTCCCCTTCGCCACCGATGAGCCGCACTTCCTTGGCACGAATTTCTTCGTTAATCATATGGTCCTTACTGATAGCTTTCCACCTCCACATTATGGTTGGTCGCCTATCCTGCAAAACAAATAAGGAGATGCAGGCAGAAAAGGCCCACATCTCCATAGCTCGCAACAGCATCGTGGATGAACCAGCCGGCCGTTGCCGGGCAGGTGAGAAGCGGGCGCTTCTTCTTCGTCAAACACACCCAAGTATCATAGCATGCTGTTTTTCTGTTGTCAACAGGGAGCGGTCATTATCTTTGCCTTCGCTCAACACAACCTCACTGGATTTAACTAGCTTGCTTCTGCATCTCGTCGATGCGGATAACCCGCGTGTGCTGGGTGTGGCTCCATTGCTTGTTCGTCTGCGTGAAGAACGCGTAGAACGTGAGCGGGTACCAGGACAACAGGTAAATCGGGAACGTGATGAGCGACTTGATGATTTTCTTCGGCGCCCGTTCCAGGAACAGGGCGATCGGGAACTGGATGACGCTGAGCAGCGACAAGGTCAACAGCAACCAAGGTGCCTGAGCGTAGATCGACGTCAGGTGCGGCTGTCCGGGAAGAAGCATGTCCATGTACAGGATAACGGTCACCAGGCCGGTGATGAAGACGTTGTACACGTTGAGCGCATAGAGCGACATGTCAATCTTCGTCCAGTTCCGTTCCTTGATGCCTTGCCAAAGCAAGGGGAAGAAATAGCGTCTCGCCACTTCGAAGTGCCCCTGCATCCAGCGCAGGCGTTGCTTCCACGACGCCTTGAAGGACAGCGGCTTCTCGTCGAACACCTTCGCCTCGTAAGAGAACTTCGGGTAGATGCCCTTCTTGACGCAGCGCATCGTAAACTCCAGGTCCTCGACCAAGCTTGTTGCGCCCCAGCCGATTTCCTGCAGGAGCTTCGATTCGAAGCACATGCCAGTCCCGCCCAAGTAGTTGGCGAGGCCCAGATTCGTCCGGGACATTTGCCACAGGCGATTGCAGAACCAATAAGAAACGGCGTAAGCCGAGGTGATCCAGGAATCATGCGGGTTCTTCGTGTCCAGGTAAGCTTGAATGACGCGGGAGCCCGAGCAGAGATCGTTGTTCATGTGCAGCAGGTAATCCGGACTTGCCAGGTTATCGGCGTCGAACATGACAACCGCGTCATATTGCCGCGGCATCTTCCACAGCTCGCGGAGCATCCACTCGATCGCATAGCCTTTCCCTCGGCGGGAAGGATCATGGCGTTCGCAAGCATGGACACCGTAGCTGCGCGCGATGGCGGCGGTGCGGTCTGTACAGTTGTCGGCAATGACAAATACATCGTACAGCTCTTTCGGATAGTTCAGATGGCGCAGGTTTTCGAGCAGTGCCCCGACGACCTTCTCTTCGTTGTGGGCGGCGACCAGGATGGCAAACGATTTTTGCGGCGCGTACGTTTCTCGCTTGGGCGCGCGAGAAAGTCCGAAGAACGCAATGATGGTCTGGTACCCTCCGATCAGCACGAACACCACTTGTAAAACAACAAGTACCGTGTCCAGCATTGTGTTTCCCCCTTTTCAAATACCTCGTGTGTATTTGATTTTTCTCTCTTTTTTCTGTGTAGGTTCTTCTCTTTATCTCTATAAAGCGTTTTGGATAAACGCTGCCCGACTCTGATTTTCGCTTGATTGGCCGGCTTTGTCAAAACTCCGTTATCCGGCAGAAGTGAAGACACGCGGAGCAAACGGGACGCTGCTGTATCCACAGGGCCGCAATTCGCCCCACAACCGCACAAAACGGACCGATTTTGCCTCTTTTACGCTCTTGCCCAAATTGGGACGACCGCCCTCCCTCCTTGCTGACGGGGATGGTTCCCCCACGATTTACCCGCTCGCGCTTCAGGTGAATCATCAGCTTTTAGTCTGTCAAATTAGAGAACGTTTCAAACCTCGTAAAGTTCCATTTCGTCGGGAAAATGGGAAATCCGGACTAGATGTCCGGATTTCGCTCGTGGCTATTGCTCTTCTTGTTCGTTTAAGTCGTCTTCCTCATCCGGTTCTTGGTCCTCTGCCCGCAGCAATTGCTCTTTGTGCGAGCGCAGTGCATCCGGGCCGATCAGAACCTCACAGCGGTGAATCGGCATCCCTTGTTCCACAAATTTCTTTTCATATTCGGTCATCACCAGATCTTCTCGAATGCCGTCCCCATGCAGGTTCAGAGAAATGTTGCGCATCCGAAGCTCAAGATCTGCGAAGGTATTGAGTGAATATTCGAAGAGCAGGCGGGAATCCGTCTTCAGATGGATTTCTCCGCGCTCGTTCAGGAAGTCCTCATACTGCTTCAGAAACCCGGGAGCCGTCAGGCGTCTTCTCGCATGGCGCTTCTTCGGCCAGGGATCGCTGAAATTGAGGTAAACGCGCTCCACCTCGCCCGGAGCAAATACTTCCGATATATGTGAAATGTCGAAGAGTGCGAGCGCCAGATTCCAGTTGGTCGATTCGTCATGCAAAAGGCGTGCCTTGTCGGCAGCCCGGCGCAGCAGCTCGTCATAGCGGTCAATGCCGATGAAGTTCACTTCAGGGTTGCGGCGGCTCATCTCGCTGATGAAGATTCCCTTGCCCATGCCCAGTTCGACATGGATCGGGCGATCATTGCCGAAATGCTCCCTCCATTTTCCCTTGAGCTGCCGAGGGTCCAGCACGATCAGGTCGTTTTGCCGCTCCAGCTCTTCTCGAATCCCTTTTCTACCACGAAGTCGCATCCGTTCTTTCCTCCAAAATTGGCCTAGTTATCTTCCAAAGAATAAGCGATCATGCGCAAAATTGCAAAAGGGAAAAACCAAACAAAAAGTCCCTGCCGCAAGGTGCAGGGACTTCAATAAGCAATGGACAAACGGATCATTTCGTCTCCAGAAGGGTTTTGTCGAGCGAGTCGAGCACCCTCTTGCGGGCATCGGTTCGGAGCTTAGGGTCATCGTTGAAACGGTACCCTCCAAGCGCCATCGCTTCCTTGACCGTGAGCTCCACGGTGACCTTCTTTTCCTTCTGAGGAATCGCAACTTGAACGGACATGCAGGTTCACTCCTTCCATATAAGTGGAATCCGTTTGCGGCGGGCGGCGTGAAAGAACATGCGACGAGTAACGGCCGGAAACCCTTGTTTACCTCATCAGATCCTCCGGCATCTTGCAAGAAAGCGGTTGCTCCCTCTCCTCTGTAATATAACATAACGTGTAAGATCATTCAAGTCAAAACGCCTGTTTTTCCTAGATATTTGGAAAAAAGAACGAGCCGTCATCCTTACCCGGAACGGTGTTCCGACTAAGAAAAACGGCCCTTGCTACCTTTAAATCCGGTCGCGGGAACGATCGTCCACTCGACGTTCGTTGCGGTTGCGAAGACCTGCAAGACCAAACAACCCCAAGAGACCAAGCCAACCCCAGTTGTCATTGTTGTTGTTGACGGCACGGGCACGGTAGGTGTTCGTGCGGACACCGGTTCCGTAATTGTTCACGTTCGTATTCGCATTTGTACCCGCGTTGTTATAGGCTCTGTACGGAGTACCGCGGTAGGCCGCTTGCGGAACAGCCGATTGGTAGGTGGAATAATTTTGACGGTTGTACGTGTTGTAGTTCCCGTTCACCCCGCCATAATTATTCATCAGGTTCGTCGGCGTCGGGCTGTTGTAGGCTTGGCCATGATTGCTGTACCCGTTGCTCGCTCCGTACGGAGGAACATTCGTCGTACCGATGGTGCCAAACCCTGTCCCGGTCATGCCGGCCCCGTTCCCCGTGTATACTGATTCGTTGCGGAGGATGCGGGACCCATCGTTCGTCACTTCCCGTGCCTTATGCTGCAGCGATGGAGTCGTCGTTCCTTCGGCGAAGGCGGCGCCGGCCCCCAAGACCGCTGCAAGCATAAGGGCAATGAGTGCCAATCCGAGCTTTTTCAATGGATAACCCCTTTCCAACGTGTAGTGAGTTGCAAAGGTAGTATGAGCGGATGCGCGGCCGCTTATCCGATTCCTCAAAGGATTTCAGGCGCGTAGGGTTCGCAATTTCGAGGGTTTTCCGCTAAAATGAGGGAAGTTATGCATCAACCCGAGGAGGAACCCATGCCCACAGCTTCGACAACACCGCTACTATGGAGCGGCAAACGGTTCCACACCTGGAATCATGAAATGCGCGAAACCTTCGGGACGAAGGTATTCAAGGTGATGCTGGATGCCGGCTTTACCTGCCCGAACCGGGACGGCCGCATCTCCATCGGCGGCTGCACCTTCTGCAGTGCCAGGGGATCAGGCGATTTCGCAGGGCGCCGCCGCGACGATCTCGTCACCCAATTCAATACCGTCCGCGACCGGCAGCATCAGAAGTGGCCGGAAGCTCGCTATATCGGCTACTTCCAGGCCTATACCAACACGTACGCCCCCGTCGATGTGCTCCGCGATTATTTTGAAGCGATCGTGGATCTTCCCGGGGTTGTCGGCCTGTCCATTGCGACCCGTCCCGACTGCCTCCCTGACGATGTCGTGGAATATCTGGCCGAGCTGAACGAACGGACGTACCTTTGGGTCGAGATGGGGCTGCAAACGATTCATGAGTCCACCTCGACCCTCATCAATCGGGCGCATGATACCGAATGCTACCGAGAGGGCCTCGCCAAGCTGCGAAAGCACGGCATTCGCACCTGCGCCCATATCATCTACGGCTTGCCCGGCGAGGATCGCGACATGATGCTCGCCACCGGCCGCGCCGTAGCCGATATGGATGTGCAAGGCATCAAAATCCATCTGCTTCATCTCATGCGCAAGACGCCGATGGTGAAGCAGTATGAAGCCGGCTTGCTTCGTTTCCTGGAGAAGGACGAGTATGTCGGCCTCATCGCGGACACGCTGGAATTTCTTCCACCCGAGATGATCGTGCACCGGCTGACCGGAGATGCCCCCCGCGACCTGCTCATCGGCCCGATGTGGAGCCTCAAGAAGTGGGAGGTTCTGAACGCCATCGACGACGAGCTTGCACGCCGCGACACTTGGCAAGGCAAAGCCTATTTAGGGAAAGGCTGATCGTCATTATGGGATTCGTATCGGTCCTCACGTTCGCCCAGCGGCTCGTCGCCGAGAGGCTCCAGCCGGGTGAGCCCGCTATCGACGGCACCGCAGGCGGAGGCGTCGACACGCTCTTCCTCGCCCGAGCCAGCGGTCCGCGCGGTACGGTGTACGCTTTCGACGTTCAAGAAGAAGCGCTCGCGCGCACGAAAGAACGTCTTCGCGGACAGCCGGACCTGGCGAGAGTCGAGCTGCTGGCCCGCTCGCATCATGAGATGGAGGAGGCGGTGGATGCCTCCCACCATGGCAAAGTAGCCGCGGTGATGTTCAACCTCGGCTACCTGCCGGGAGCGGACAGCGGCATCATCACGCTGCCGGAGACGACGCTGCCGGCGCTCGACGCCGCGTGTCGGCTTCTGCGACCCGGCGGCATCCTGACGGCCGTGCTGTACCCCGGACACGCCGGCGGCGATGTGGAAGCCTCCGCCGTCGAGCAATGGGCGGGCTCGCTGAACGGAGCCGAGCTGGAAGCGGTGACCTACCGCTTCCTGAACCGGCAAGGCCCAGCCCCGTATCTCATTGCGGTCGGGAAGCGCTGAAGCATAGATTCCTTACTGAAGTGGGATTTAACCAAAGCAGAATGATCTTTTACTCGAAGAAAGGCGGAACCAACATGAAACCGTATCCCTTGAAGTTTCAACCCGAAATGAAGGAAAGAGTATGGGGCGGCCGCGCCCTCGAACAATTCGGCTTCGACCTGCCGGAAGGAAGAATCGGCGAAGCCTGGACCATTGGCGACCACGCCAACGGAACCACCCGCGTTGTCGGTGGCGAGCTGGACGGCCTGGGGCTGAATGAGGTGCGCGAGCAACACGGCGCCGAGTTCTTTGGCAGCAAGGGCTACTCCCAGGACGCCCGCTTCCCGCTGCTCATCAAGCTGCTGGACTGCCAGGACGATCTGTCGGTGCAGGTACACCCGAACGATCATTATGAAAAGCTGCCCGCAGGCGAGCTCGGCAAGACCGAGATGTGGTACGTACTGAGCGCCAAGCCGGGAGCCAAGATCATCTACGGCCTTAAGGACGGCGTGGGCCGCGAGGAACTGGCGAAGGCCATCGACGAAGGCCGCATCATGGACAGCCTGCAAGAAGTTTCGGTAGAAGCCGGCGATTCCTTCTACATCCCGGCCGGAACGGTCCATGCGCTCTGCGCTGGCGTGCTGGTGGCGGAAATTCAACAAAACTCCGACACAACCTACCGCCTGTACGATTACAACCGCCCGGGCCTCGACGGCAAGCCTCGCGAGCTGCATGTGGAGGATTCCTTGAACGTCATCGCCTACGAAGGCTCGGGTGCTACCCGCCTCAAGACGAACAACGCCGAGCCGAACGCTTGGCTGGAGCTGGCCCACTCGCCGTACTTCATCACCGAGAAGGGCGTTGTGGCGAAGCCGTGGTCGCTCTCCACGTCGCCGGACACCTTCACGATTCTCGTCATTTGCGACGGCAGCGGTAAGCTCTCCTGGGAAGACGGCGAAGCCGAGCTCGCTCCCGGCGAATGCTACCTGCTCCCCGCTTCCCTCGGCTCCTATACGCTGGACGGCAAGATGACCGTACTGCGCAGCTACCTGCCGTAAGCTGGATTTTACTTGAATTCAAGAAGCCCGACAGAAGAGGAAGTTCTCTTCTGTCGGGCTTTCCTATTTACTTCAAAAAGCGTCCATCCCAACTATCCTAACATGAGCCATGTGGATCCAGATCAACTTCATCACAGAAAAGAACGGACGCTTAAGCAACGTCCGTTCTCTCCATTTGGCTATTGATTAAAATCAGCCCTGCACCTCATGACTCCCTCGAGAAGCTGCACCGGGCAGCTTCCCGGTCCGGCTCGGCCAGAAGGCCAATCGGCCAAACAATACGGTGATCGCCGGGACGAGGAACGGTCGCACGAGGAAGGTGTCAAGCAGGACGCCAAGCGCTGTGATGAGGCCGAACTGCAGCAGCACCTGGATGGGCAAGTTGGTCAGGACCGCGAAGGTGCCGGCCAGGATGATACCGGCCGAGGTGATGACCGAGCCGGTCTCCTTTACACCTTCTCTCACGGCGGTGTGAAGCGGAACGCCTCTGCGCACCTTTTGCCAGATGCTGGAGACCATGAAGATGTTGTAGTCCTCTCCGAGCGCCACGAGGAAGACGAAGGTGTACAACGGAATCGCTCCTTGAATCGCATCGGCGCCAAATCCGTAATGAAGGATGAGCCAGCCGAGACCAAGCGCGGAGAAGAACGACAGCACGACCGTCAAAATGAGATACAGCATGGCGATGACGGAGCGGAGATAGACCAGCAGGAGAAGGGCAATGAGGGCGATGATGACCGGGACGACCGTAAGGGTATCACGGTCCGTCACCTGCTCATTGTCGTGCTGCTCGGCCGTTTGCCCGCTGATCCATACTTTCCGCTCGGCTCCTTCAACACCAGCCCTGGACAAAGCGTCGACCGCCGTTTGGCGGATATCCGGGATGTGCCCCATCGCTTCATAGGAATAGGGGTTGAGCGTAAGCTCCAGCTCGTAGGCGAGAATCGAAGGGGTCTTCGCGCCTTCCTTCGGTTCTGCCACTTGCGCAGCATAGGGGAGTTTGGCAAGCGCATCTCCCACTTCCGTGCTCTTTCCTTCCGTCTCGATCATCACCTTCACAGGGGCGAGCGAGCCGGGATTGAACTTATCGGATAAGGTCGCAAACCCTTCTCTGGAGGGCATGTCGCCCGGGAAAGAGGACAAGAGGTCGTAGGTTACCTTAATTCCTGGCGTGAAGGCGGCAAGACCGCCCAGCAGCACCAGAGACAAGACGGTCACCGCAATCGGCTTCTTCGTCACGAGCGTACCGACAGCCCCACCCAGCTTGCCGGATTTCCGCGCCTTGAGCGGCTTGCCCTTGCGAGCGGCCCGCTCTCTTCTCATCTCATCGGTACGCGGAATGACCGGGAAGAACGAGGCGCGTCCGAGGATGGCAAGCAAAGCGGGTACGAGCGTCAAGCTGGCGAGTCCCATGATGAGGATGGACAAGCTGAATGGGATGGCAAACCGATGGTACACGCCGTATTTTGCAAGCAAGAGAGCCGCAAGGGAGAGAACCACCGTCATTCCGCTCATCGCAATGGCCCCGCCCGAACCTTTTACAGCGAGTATCAGTGCTTTGCGCTTATCCGCCTCCTGGGTTAAGTACGTCCGGTAGCGGGCGATCAGGAAGAGGCAGTAATCGGTACCGGCCCCAAAGAGCAGCACCGTCATGATGGAAATGGATTGCGAATCGACGATAATGATGCCTTCCTGCGCCAGCTTGCCAAGAATGGGACTGATAAGGCCATACGCAAATCCAACGGCGATAATCGGGATGAGCGCGAGGACAGGTGACCGATAGATCAAGAGTAGCAGAACCAATACGAGAACCACGGTGGCAATGAGCAAGGAGACGTCAGCATCCTTGAACAGGCCGGTCGCATCGACCGAGATGCCAGCAGGTCCCGTAATGCGAGCATTCAGCTGTTCGGGATCACGGCTGGACGCCGCGAATGGGTCTTCTGCCAGCGTGCTTTTGACTGTCGTCGTTAACTGTTCCAGTCTTTCCTTCAGTTGATCGCTTTCGAGTCCGGTTTGGAACAGGACGGGCATCACAATCGTGCTGCCATCCGGGGATAGACTTGCTTGCAGAGCCGGGAGCGGCAGCTTGTGATAAGGCGGCACCGACAACTGGCCGGGCAGCGGAGAATCGGTGAGGGTTTGGGTAATCTGTTGAATGGAAGCGATGTCCTTCTCGGACAGTCCCTTCTCCCGGTTCCACACCACAAGGGCGGGAATCCCCTCTCCGGAAGGGAACTCGCGAGCGGCGAGCTGCTCCGCAATGACGGAGGGTTCATTCGCCGCCAGGTTCTGGGCCGCGTTGTTCTCCTCTTTGGTGACGGACGGCCAAACGAAGGTCAGCGTCCCGATCAAGGCGATCCACACCACAACCGTCACCCAGCGGGACACCGGGCCGGATACCCATCGGCTGAGCGTGCCAAAAAGGGCCGAATGTCCATGCGTTTCCGATTCCACGTTCTCTTTATCCATGTTCGTTCATCTCCTATCTGAAATGGGCAGGGCATTCTTCACTCTTCCTGTCAGGTGTTCAAGCGAGCCGCAGCACGCTATAATAGACCTGATCTGAACCATGAGATCCCTTTGTCTAGGCAAGAATTTGTGATTTCGAGTATATTATATATACCAGTAAGTTAATTATCAAGTTAAAATAATTCTAAATTTTTTCCCATACCTCCTTACCGAAAGGACGGGTGCATATGCCTGCCACCAAAAAAGGGAAGCGTCAGCCCGGACGCCCCAAAACTTCGGAAAATACGCAAAACGTGCGGAGCCTCATTCTCGCCCATGCCTCCCGGTTGTTCATGGAGCAAGGCTACGAGAAGATCTCCCTCGACTATATTGCGGAAGCATGCGGGGTCACGAAAGCTTCCGTTTACTATTACTTTCATAACAAGGCACAGCTCTACACGATCAGCATCGTGACGATGATGGGCAACATCCGCCAGCACTCCAAGGTGATCCTGGACCGCCCCGGGAGCTTGAAGGATCGGCTGAACGAGCTCGTCCGCGTGTACCTGCGCAACAACCACAGTGACTTTGAGACGATGATGCGAGAGGTTCGCCCGCATATGACGGACGAGCAGATGGCGGAGATGCGTCAGGCGGAAGGCGGCTTGCATGCGCTGTTAGCAGAGGTCTTCCAGGAGGCGATGAAAAAAGGCGAGATCGGGGAAGCCAACCCGCTCTTCCTCTCCCATGCCTTCACCTCTCTGCTCATGATCGGCAGTCGGCCTCAAGAGGACAGCCCCTTTGCTTCCCGGGAGGAGGCCGCCGACGCGATCGTCGCGTTCTTCTGCAGCGGGACGCATGCCAAAGACTTGGCGGAGTAGGGCGGCTGGTTTCCCGCACCACAAAGAGGCTGTTCCGGCGATCTAGCCGGGACAGCCTCTTCCTGCATGCATCAGTCGCTGATTGCTCTGTACCCCACAACGCTATAGCAGCGTCGTATAGCATTCCGCCCGCTCGCGGCCCGGCGGGTAGACCACGAGAAGCAGGGTGTTCCGGGAGGAATCCAGCCGTTTTTCCTTCCGATAGAGGGCGAGATCAAACGGCAGCACGTCCACCATTGCGTGCTTGTGAAGCTCTTTGCCCGGCAACTGCAGGCCTTCGGCGGGACTGCCCTCCAGCTCCAGCGCCTTCCGGGTGCCGAACGGTCCTTCAAAGCGTTCCGGCTGCTCTTCCGCAAGCCTCAGGTAAGCGTGGCGCTGGTTCTTGTCGAGCTGATAGTCCCACCAGATTTTGCGAGGCTTGTACTTGTGCCCAAGGAAGTAATCGAGCTTCATGAGCCCCTCCGCAACCGCCAGCTTCTCGGTTCCGCGCGCATCCAGAAACCGATAGAGCCGGCTGAACAGGTCCTCCAATTGGTGTCCCGTCGCTCCCCACCCTTGCTCCGCCACATAGTCTCCGAAGTCCTGAAAGAAATCGAACGGCGTGGAAAAGGTCTCCTCGATCAAGTAGGTCACCGAGTAGTCGAGCCGATGGTCGTTCCAATATTTCTCCAGCATGTCCTCCGTTCGCTTGATGCGGACCATATCCGAGAAAGGCATCACGTCGTTGCCCAGAATCTCATACGGCGGATGGTCCATGTACACATAGCCATACTTGTCTGCTTCCCGCCGCAAGCCTGTCCCTCTCAGCATCTTAAGGAATCCAAGCTGCAGCTCCTCCGGCCGCAGGGCGAACACGTCGTTGAAGGTTTTCTTGAAGGAGGTGTAGTCTTCTCCCGGCAGGCCGGCGATCAGATCGAGATGCTGATCGATCTTGCCGGACTCTTTCACAGCGTTGACGGTTCGACACAGCTTTGTGAAATTCTGCTTGCGTTTCACCAGCTCATTCGTCGTCTCATTGGTAGACTGCACCCCGATCTCAAAGCGGAAGATACCCGGCGGGGCATTCTTGGCCAGGTAGTCCAGGACTTCGGGGCGCATGATATCCGCTGTGATCTCGAACTGGAACACGCAGCCGTTGTGGTTCTCAATGAGGAACTCAAACATTTCCAGCGCGTAATCCCGCTTGATGTTGAAGGTCCGGTCTACGAACTTGATCGTTTTGGCGCCATTTTGCACGAGGTAGAGAATATCGGCCTTCGTCCGCTCAATATCGAAATACCGAACTCCGGTCTCGATACTCGACAAGCAAAACTGACAGTTGAACGGACAGCCGCGGCTCGTCTCAAAATAGACGATCCGATTGGAGAGATCGGGGGCATCCTCCGCAAACCGGTACGGGGATGGGATTTCATTCAAATCAAGCTTGGCTGCTGGCGGGTTCAGCCGGATACGGGCGGTAGTCCGGTCGCTCTCACTAGCATGACCCTCCTTGACTAACTGGCATTCCCGATAGGCGATGCCATCCACCGCGCGCCAGTTGCCCGCTCCCTGAATCTGCCGCAGCAGGCCGCGAAAAGGCTCCTCCCCTTCCCCCATCACGATAAAGTCGACGGCAGGCGAACGCTTCAACCAGATGTCAGCGTCATAGGAGACTTCTGGTCCTCCAAGGATGATCCGAAGCTCGGGAAGCACCTTCTTGAGCAGCTCCGAAATACGCAAGGTCTCTTCGATATTCCAGATATAGCAAGAGAACCCGACCACATCGGGGCGGCGGCCGAACAAGTCGGTGACGACGTTCATAATCGGGTCCTTCATGGTATATTCCACGATTTCAGCGGGGAACTCGTCGCCGCAATAGGCCTTCAGAAGCCGCAGCGCGAGATTGGTATGAATGTATTTGGCATTCAACGTAGCGAGCACAACGTTCATGCGAGAAATCCTCTCTTGATGGAAATGACGAGCCTCTCTATTGTAGCAAAAGCCCGCCGCTTCACCAACCGCCCGCTCAACGCAACACTACGGCTTCAACGGGAGGTAATAGCACATCTCCGCATCGACGTCCAGCTCGACTTTGTAAACCTCCATCGGGTTCATGTAAAAGGTCTCCTCGCCCATCCGAATCTCAAAGCAGAGGCTGTTCCAATCGACAATGGAGGCAACCTCCTCCTTATGCTCGGGCAGCCAAACCTCTTTTAAATAATCCGTGGCGGTCACCATCGCGTCCCCAGGTCCGTCGGAACCCCCTACCAGCTCTTCCTGTGACGGGGCTCGGAACGTAATGGACGCAAATCTCCTCAATCCAGTATCAATTCCGATCAGCCCTTCGGGAAGCTGGTCCAGCGAGCGAACCTGACAGCCGAATACATAGTCGTAGCCCTCGCCAAACCCTTTGGAAGTTCCAATACCAACTTCGGTATACGGGGCAAATCGGTCCATCATAAGAGACTTGTACACATCGTGAAAGCGTCCAATATTTCCAAACTCCGGATACAAGCTGAGGGGGACACCCGCCATTTTAAAACTGTCCGGGTATTCCACATAGTCCATTCGATATTCGATTGTCTTATAGAGCTGATAGGGATTTGCTGCTTTCTGTTCAATCCTTTGAATGAGCTCCGGCTTTTCACCGGGACCGTATCCTTCGGGATGGCTGCTCGTTTTTTTTGCCGTGCTCATCGTTAGTCCTCCTTCAATCTATTTTGTTCAGCCTTTCCATAGCCAGCTTACCTTTCCTTTGGACAGAGGTCTTTTCGTTTTCTGCCATTTTGATATAAGTCCGTACGCGAATGTGCTCTCTCTCGGTACCCGCAGAAACATCATAGAGGAGGAAAGACGGTCTATCCGGCTCAAACCCGTTCTCATCCAGCCATCTGCGCAAAATGAGCTCGTCATCACTGCTTTTGCCATAGCAGTTGCCCTCCAAAACGGCATAAGTCCCGCCCGGAATCACAATCATCGAAAGGCTGCCGTCATCCGGAATATATCGGCTCTCGTTGAGGAAGACTCCGCTGGTGCAGCAGTCCCCTTCCTTGGACAGGTAATATTCGGTTTGCGTTTTCAACAGGTAGGGATACTGTCGGGATAGAAACTCCGCGAGAACCTTCGCGGTTCCCTTCTCCGCATGAGCTCCACGCTGCGTAGAGGCCAGAACCCATTGCTCCTTCCGGGTGGTGATTCGAATGGTGGGACCTTCCGACCGAAGCTTGATGGGAAGGTGCAGCGCGAGCTTCTGGATGGTACCATTTTTCCTTATGTATTCCTCAAAGTAAGGCGCATCGTCCTGCTCAAACATACTGTTCTTCATCCATTGGCTGTATAAAAAATCCCAGGTGTCATTAATCAAAGCCTCGTCGTTTTTTACGAGTATCTTGGCGTACAGTTGGGTTACAGGCGGGTTGATCAATGATAAGAGAAACCCCGAGCTTCGAATCCGCTCGATGAAAGTCTCTGAATATTCGACTTGCAGCTGGTAGCTGTAGAGCTTCCCGACCTGCTTTTCGTTCCGGCCGATCAGCCTTCCCTTATATTCCGGAAACCGCGTCAGGAAAGAGGAGACCGCACGATGTTCGATCCCGATCAACTGACGATCCCGGTAATGGATGGATAGCATCGAGGGAAGCGTGCCGGACTTCACTTCCACTTGCACGAACCTGTCCATATTCAATGCCGGAAAATAATAATGGCGAGAGCCTTCCTTGTATTCCCTTGTCGTGACCCCTAAAAAAGCTTTAACGGATTGGCAGAAGGCCGCCTGTGAGCTATATCCGCAGGCATAAGCCACCGCTGCTGCATCCATGTCTGAATATCGGAGCAGGTGAAG
Organism: Gorillibacterium sp. CAU 1737; assembly: GCF_039888655.1. Lineage (NCBI taxonomy): Bacteria > Bacillati > Bacillota > Bacilli > Caryophanales > Paenibacillaceae > Gorillibacterium > Gorillibacterium sp. CAU 1737. Next base: position 470,755 of record NZ_JBDQQO010000003.1, on the reverse strand, counting down.
CGCCTTGGACAACCGCCGTTTGCGTATGTATTCGTGGACGGAATGGCCGGTTAGGCTATAGAAATCGCGATAGAATTGGCGTGGGGAAACATAGCATTCAAGAGCCATTCGCTCCACGGTCAGAGGGGTGGAAAGATTTTGCTCGATGAGGGAAATCGCCTTTTGCAGGTACCACTTCTTCTCCATGTCGTTCACCTCCCTTTATTGTAATAATTCACCATCCTTGCATCAAGGACCCTTATCACAGCACAGGAATGAGAAGCGAACGGTACAAAAAAAGACCCGACTGCGCAGGGAAGCGAGTCGGGTTCGAGAGGTGCTATCGTAGTGCTTTTCGCTCAGGCGATGCTTGATTACTTCGGATCGATCTTCGCCTTGAACTTTTGGACTCCGTCGACGAATTCGAGCACGACGGCCGATTTCACCGGGTCATGGGTCGCATTGAGCGTTACGGAGCCCGTAGCCAGTTTGAGGTCCTTCGTAGCCGCCAGGGCGTCCTTGAGCTTGTTGGGATCGGTCGATTCGGCGCGGGTGATGGCGTCTGCCAAAAGCTTCACCGAGTCGAAGCCAAGTGCCGCCAGGGCGTCAGGGGTTTGATCGCCGTATTCCTTCTTGTAGGAGGTAACAAAGTCTTGGATTTCCTTGGACGTATCGTCCGGCGCGTAGTGATTCGAGAAGAAGGTATTGTTGAGGGCTTCCTTGCCGGCGATCTCAACGGTTTTCGGCGAATCCCAGCCGTCGCCGCCCATGATCGGCACAGTAATGCCGAGCTCGCGGGCTTGTTTGACGATCTTGCCTACTTCTTCGTAGTAGCCGGGTACGTAGATGGCCTCCGGGTTCTTGGATTTCAGCAGCGTGAGCACCGCCTTGAAATCCGTGTCCTTCTCCTGGAACGATTCCTCGGCCACAATCGTACCACCGCCCTTGGTGAAGGTTTCCTTGAAGAACTTCTGCAAGCCCTTGGAATAGTCACTGGACGAGTTCACGTAGATGGCGGCGTTCTTGATCTTGAGCTCGTTCAAGGCGAAATCCGCCATGACCTGGCCTTGGAACGGATCGATGAAGCAGGCACGGAAGATGTAGTCATATACCTTGCTTGAGCGTTCGTCCACCGTGACCTTCACCGCCGTGGCCGTCGGTGCGATCATCGGGATTTTCTTCTCTTGGGCAACCGGAACAGCTCCCATGGTGTTGCCGGTGGTGACCGGACCCACGAGTGCAATGGCCCCGTCCGCAATCAGCTTCTGTGCAGCGCGAGTCGCTTCATCGGCCTTGGAGGCGTTGTCCGCTTCCAGCACCTTCAGCTTGCGCCCTCCGAGAAGGCCGCCGTTCTCGTTGATCTGCTTGACGGCCAGCTTGACGCCGTTCAGTGCGGAGTTACCGAAGGAAGCGACGCCCCCGGTCATTTCAAAGTTGGCCCCAATGAGAATGTCTCCGCTGTCACTGGCCTTTTTGTTTCCGCAGCCCGTCGAACTGATAGCCAGAACGAGCGCAGCTGCCAAAATGGTCATCTTCCCTGCCTTCATACGGTATCCTCCCTTATCCCCCTCATGATTGTTAATGGCCCAGATAGGCCAGCTTAACCTCTTCCGCTTGGGACAGCTCTGCACCCGTCCCGCTCAGCACGATCTTGCCGGTCTCCAGCACATAGGCGCGATGCGCAATCTTCAGCGCTTGGTTCGCGTTCTGTTCGACGAGAAGGACCGTCGTACCGCTCTTGTTAATCTCTTCCACGACTCGGAAAATCTCCTGCACGAGCATCGGAGCCAGCCCCATTGACGGCTCATCCAATAGCAGCAGCTTCGGTCGGCTCATGAGCGCGCGTCCGATGGCCAGCATTTGCTGCTCGCCGCCGGAGAGCGTCCCCGCCTGCTGCTTGCGCCGCTCCCCCAGCCGGGTGAAACGCTCGTAGACGCTTCGGATGTCCTTCGCCACTTCGTTATCTTTGCGCAGGTAAGCGCCGAGCTCCAAATTTTCCTCCACGCTCATGTTGGCGAAGATCCGCCGTCCCTCCGGGCAGTGGATGAGGCCAAGGCTGACGATCGATTGCGCGGAGCAGCCGGCAATCGGCCTGTCCAGAAATCGGATGTCTCCGGTTTTGGGTTTGAGCAGGCCCGAGATCGTCTTGAGCAGGGTCGATTTGCCGGCGCCGTTGGCGCCGATCAGGGAGACGATCTCTCCCGGGTTGACCTCCAGGGAGAGGCCCTTCAAGGCATGAATCGCCCCGTAGTAGACATCGATGTTGTCGACTCTGAGCATGCTGACTAGGCCTCCTGTCCGAGATAAGCTTCGATCACCGCGCGGTTGTTCCGGATGCGATCCGGTGTTCCTTCCGCGATCAGCTTTCCTTGGTCCAGCACATAGATGCGGTCGCAGACGCCCATGACGAGGGACATGTCATGCTCAATCAACAGAATGGTGAGGTCGAATTCCTCCCGAATCCAGCGAATGAGGTTCATCAGCTCCCGGGTTTCATTGGGGTTCATCCCGGCCGCCGGTTCATCCAGCAACAGCAGCTTGGGCCGAGCCGCCAAGGCGCGGGCTATCTCCAAGCGCCGCTGGGCTCCGTAGCTCAAGTTCTTCGCTTTTTCATCCTTGTGCTCGGACAGACGAAAGATGGCGAGCAGCTCGTCGGTCTTCTCCTCAATCTCCTTCTCCCCGCGCAGATAGCCCGGAAGTCGGAAGAAGGAGGACCAGATGGAATACTTGGCGTGCTGGGTATAAGCGATCTTGATATTCTCCGCTACGGTCATTTCGCCGAACAGGCGGATGTTCTGGAAGGTGCGGGCCGCTCCCTTATGGCAGATCTGATAGGGCTTCTTGCCGCCGATGGATTGCCCGTTCAGGGTGATCTCCCCTCGGGACGGCTCATAGACACCGGTGAGAAGGTTGAATAACGTCGTCTTGCCCGCTCCGTTCGGCCCGATCAGACCGATCAGTTCCCCCGTACGAAGCTGGATGGATACATCAGTTAAGGCGCGGATTCCTCCGAATTGACGACTCGCTTCCTTGACGTTAAGCAGAACGGCTGGCGATATCATGCGGATTCCCCTCCTTTTTCTTCAAAAACGACAAGGTCACTTCTTTGGTGCCCAGCAAGCCGCCAGGGCGGAAAATCATCATGAGGACGAGCGATGCGGAGTAGATGATCATTCGAAGCTCCGGCATTTCTGCAAGTGCAGTAAAGAGCAGGGTGATCACGATCGCTCCAAGAATTGCGCCGCTCGTGCTGCCGAGGCCGCCGAGCACGACCATGAGTAGGATTTCGAACGATTTCATGAAGCCGAAGCTGGACGGGCTGATGACGTAGAAGAAATGAGCGGACAAGCCGCCGGCGATCCCGGCGAAGAAGGCGCCGATCATGAAGGCGATCACCTTGTAGGTCGTCGTGTTGATGCCCATCGCCTCTGCGGCGATCTCATTCTCGCGGATGGCAATACAGGCGCGGCCGTGCTTCGAGCGAATGAAGTTCTGAATCATGATGACGCTGAGGAGGGTGAACAGGAAGAGCCACAACCAGGTGGTCTTGTTCGGAATGCCGCTCAAGCCTGCCGCCCCGCCGACATACTCCGTGTTGAGGAAGATGATGCGGATGATTTCCCCAAAGCCGAGGGTAGCAATGGCGAGATAGTCTCCCTTGAGCCGCAAGGTGGGAATCCCGATAATAGCGCCGCTCGCAGCAGCTGCTGTTCCGCCGATCAGGAGGGCCAGCGGAAAGGGGACGTTGAAATCGAGCGTCATGATCGCCGAAACGTAAGCGCCGACCGACATGAAGCCCGCATGCCCGAGTGAGAACTGACCGGTAATACCGTTGATCAGATTGAGCGAGACGGTCAGGATGATGTTGATGCCGATCATGATGATCGTCGTCTTGGCGACATCTCCAATCGCATTCGTGCTGATCAGGAGCTGAATGACGCCATAGATGACAAAGGAAGAGGCGAGAAAGGTCCAGAACGTTCCGAGCTTGCGTAAAATGGGCATGAGCCTACACCTTCTCCCTGATGTTTTTGCCGAAGATTCCGGAGGGCCGGAAGATGAGGATCAAGATCAGGACGAGGAAGGCGACTCCATCCCGCCAGGTCGAGAAGCCGTTTGCCGAGACCTCGGTTTCAATGGTCCCGAGCAAAAGCCCGCCGACGAGAGCACCGGGAATGCTCCCGATGCCGCCGAGTACGGCAGCGACGAATGCCTTCAGCCCGGGCATGATGCCCATGAGCGGATCGATGGAGCTGTACGTCATCCCGAAGATGACACCGGCTGCAGCCGCGAGGGAAGAGCCGATGGCGAAGGTCGCGGAGATCGTTCGGTCGACATTGATGCCCATCAGCCGGGCTGCTTCCATATCGAATGAAACGGCGCGCATCGCCTTGCCGGTCTTCGTCTTGTGGACGATGTACACGAGGACGAGCATCAACACAATCGTAGCGGCGAGGATCATAATCTGATTGGAATCGATCTGAATCTCTCCGTAGAGGTGGAAGGTTTTCTTAGCGATGATGCCCGGATAGCCTTTGGCTTGCGGACCGACGATGGCCATCATGACATATTCGAGGAGGAAGGACATGCCCACAGCGGTGATAAGCACGGCAATGCGAGACGCTCCTCGAAGGGGCCGGTAAGCGAGACGTTCGATCAAGACACCGAGAACGGCACTGAAGAGCATGGAGATGATGAGTGCGGCAAGAAACATCGGTACCGGAGGAAGGAACTTTTCAAGAATCTGCGTCGAGAAAAGGCCGACAAAGCCCCCCACCATGAAGACGTCACCGTGAGCAAAGTTGATCAACTTGATGATTCCATACACCATGGTGTAGCCCAGTGCAATCAAAGCATAGATGCTGCCCACCGATATTCCGTTGATTAACTGCTGAATGTGATAGTCCATCAGGCACCCTCTCAATTCATGGTCTTTGTCTGTGTTTGGTGTTGCCGCCACGCTGCTTCAACGTATTAGCACGATGATTTTAATGTTATCTATAGTAACATGGACCTTCTTCCTCAGCTAGATAGAACCTTGAACAAAAAGTGAATTCATCCAATAAAAGAAACTCTATTGTGTTATAATTTTTTCCAATCATTAAGAATAAATCCAATTTGACAATAGAATAAAAACCCCTATCTATCAGCAAAAATGAAAAAAGACGCCTTCGCTCAATAAAAAGCGAAAGCGCCTACATCTCATTCCGTTCCGTTTTACAGATTTGGATTCCGAATCCATCCTGATTGTGTCATTGTCATGTTAGCTATTTTGCCCCTTTTGCTCTCTTATGAGATTGGGGAAGCATATCATTCGCCAGCCGTTCCAGCTCCTCCTCGTCCGGCTGCTTCTCTCCATACCGAACCGAGCTGTATCCGGCCGCCAGGTCCGGGAACCCGGGATGACCCATGGGCATGTTCTCCAGCTCCCAGCCTATTTCGAGCGGGGTTTTCCCTTTCTCTGGACGATAGCCCCGCTTGCGCGCTCCTTCCACGGCTACCCGATACAGGTAGCGCATCTTTTCCCGCGAATCGGCCATTTCGCTCCATCGCTCATCGCGGCGTGTGCGCTCTCGAAACCAATTCTTTAAGCGAGACAAGAGAAGTCGCGGTGCTTCGGACAGTTCCAGCACCGACTCTTTCTCGTCCACGTATCCTTCCGACTCGTCCTCTTCTTTGGAGCCGCCCAGCTTTCGTTTCAGGAAAGCAACCAGCTTGCGCCAATCGGCCGGAACCCGGCGGCCCCCCCGATAAGCAGCATAAGCGATGAGCAGCAGGGCAGCCGCAAGGAACGCATACCGGGCGATGAGCTCGACCACGTCCCAGAATGGGCGGCTCTTCTCCGGTTCGATCGAAGGAAGAACCATCGGAGGCTGAGCACTGGGCAGCGGAGCGGGTTCCGTTGGGCCTCCGGGCAGGAGCAGCAAATAGAAGCGGACGAGCGCATCCCAGACGGTGCGCGAGCCTTCACGTAGAAAAACAAAGATCGGCTGTAGGAATCCGACGAGGAGCGACAGCCCGAACACCACCGCCGCCCAAAGTCGGTTTTTCCAACGCAGGGCTGGCGCAGAGGTCCGGTTGCGGCGCTGCTCGGCCGCCATCAGGTTGGCTCTCCCTACCCGAAAGAGAAGGATACCCAGCAGGGCCACACCCAGCAGCGTTAACCTCGCTCGCTGATCGGCGATTCCCGGGTCGAGCCGAACGAAGATCGGTAGAAGGGCATAGGAGAGCAATCCGACCAGCGCGAACGTGGGTTCAAAGGAAGCCGACGGCTGCCGGTGGCGGAGCGCTCTCCCGCGCAGGGCGGCTGCAAAGCCGACAAAAGCCAGCAGCAGAACAGCAGAAAGCTCCGGCGCGGCAAAATGAGCGGCAGTCCATGCGGTGAATGCGGTGAAAACGAGCTGAAGGAGCGCCCGCCAGAACCCGACTCCTCCCGCAAAAAACCAACCTACATAGCCGAGAAGAAGGAAGAGCCCGGCCACTTGAATCAGCGGAAGTCCATCCAAGGAGGGGAGTCGTTCCTGGAAGCGGCGATAGACATACATCACAACCGGAAGAAGGTAAAGGATCTCCAACCCCAGCTGCCAGAGAACAGCTGGGGTCCGCCTGCCCCTGCGAATCAGCCAATCCAGGCGGTGCTTTTCGTGCTCAGCCTCCGGCTTAGCCCCAGGCTTCATGCGATTCCTGCGATTCCTGCGGTTCATGGGTGTCCTCTCCCCTCTCCTCCAGCGGCGTTGGGTCTAGCCGAATCCAACTGACAGAATTTCCGTTCGCGATCAGCTGCTGAATGCCATTCTCCAGCTTGGGAGAGCGATGGGAGGAGAACAGCACATAGTCGATGCCGGAGCGGCTCGCCAGCACTTCTTCCTCCAGAAGAACATCCATCGGCGCCGAAACCTCGATGACCAGCTTGGCCATCGCCTCAAACAGCCGGGTCAGCTGCTCGGCTCCCCCGTCGGCCTCGATACGAACCGCTTCCTTCTCTCCGTCGATCAGCCAGCCGTTTGACTGAAATCCAACCGTCATGCCCTTATGGATGGCGTCCGCTGCAAGGGAAGCGGCAAGGGACAATCCCCGTTCGACCATCGTCGGGTCGGTGACCGCCCCCCACATATGCTCCCCTACCTCGAGGTTGACGAGCAGGACAAGATGAGGATCTGCGGTATGGTCCCGCTCATGCACCTGCAGTCTACCGCTCCTCGCCGTCGCCTTCCAATTCACTCGATTGAAGGCATCGCCGTAGCGGTACTCCCGCACACCGCTGACCAGAAAAGGGTCGTCGATCAGCCAGCGGCGGACGGACACTTCCCCCTGGTAGCTGCTCGATTCCATCTCCACGCCGGACAGCTCCACCAGGCGAGGGTAGACCAGCAGGACAGCGGAGGTGGAGAGGACCTTCACCCCCGCGGGAATGCCCAGCAGATCGCCTGCCGACAGGGTGACGCTGTTCAGGTGGTAAAACCCTCTCGCCTCGCAGTGAACCCGGTGGGTACGCACAATGCGGGTATAGGCCATGAGGCTGAACAAGCTCCTATGGTTTTGATAGAGCTGCCCGCTCGACATGTCGAGGTTGGCTTGCCGGCGGAAGACCAAGCCGGCGGGAATCATCGATTCCACGCGCAGCCAGGGCAGCGGCACCAGCTTTCGGTTGGTGAGCGTCTCGATCAGCTCCACCTCTTCACCCGCATGGCAATGTGTTCGGTTAAACTCCCGCGAGTACGCAATCTTCTTGAGCGCTCGCTTGCGAAAGAGCAGCATCTGCAGCAGGATGACCATTCCTGCCGCAAGCAACAACGTGCTGATTCCCATTCCCTGCCCCTCTACCGGGCGCCGGCTTCCGCCGGAACAGCGGTGTCCGCAAGGATGCGCTCCAGAATAGCCTCCGCCCGCTCCCCTTGTCCCTTCATGCGGCTCTTGAGGACGAGCCGGTGGGCAAAGACCGGCTTCACCAGCTCCTTGATGTCATCGGGGAGTACATAATCGCGGCCGCGGATCACGGCAAGCGCCTGAATTGACCGAAGAAGGGCCTGCGTTCCCCGGGGGCTGATCCCGAGAGACAGCTCAGGATGAACGCGCGTCTTCTCGGCGATCTCGACGAGATAACGCAGAAGCTCGTCACTGACCCGAACGCGGGTGTACGCGCTGCGCGCGGCAAGCAAGTCTCGGTTCTCGGCAACCGGCTCGATAAGGGCGAGCGGATTGTTCTCTTTGAAGCGGCGCAGAAGCTCAATCCCTTCGTCGGTGCTCGGATACCCCATCGGCAGCTTCAACAGAAATCGATCCAACTGCGCCTCGGGAAGCGGGAAGGTGCCCTGGTTCTCTACCGGGTTCTGCGTGGCGATGACGAGGAAGGGAGCCGGGAGCAGGCGCGTTTCGCCATCCACGCTCACCTGCTGCTCCTCCATGGCTTCCAAAAGGCTCGACTGAGTACGCGGCGTCGCCCGGTTGATTTCGTCCGCCAGGACAATGTTCGCGAAGAGAGGCCCGGCGCGAAACTCGAATTCTCCGCTTTTCATATTATAAAAGTTGATTCCGCTTACATCGGAGGGCAGCAAGTCGGGAGTGAACTGAATCCGCTTGAAGCTTGCCGCGAGCGAGCGGGCGATGGTTTTGGCGAGCAGGGTTTTTCCCGTCCCGGGAACATCCTCCAGGAGAACATGCCCCCCCGTAATGAGGGCGACCATGAGGAGCTCCACCGCCTCCTCCTTGCCTACCATGACCTTGGCTACATTGCCGCGAATGCGTTCCGTCATTTGTTGAATCGCTTTCAATTCCAAAGGACAACTCTCCTTTTCCCGTCTTTTCCTTACTATCCATGGCCCGCGAGGGGCCTTTCCCCTGTCTTCATTGTAGCAAACTGCAGAATGGACAGGGAACCCGCTTTCACCGCGCCCACTTCCTTCGAACGGGAGCTTCACCTTTTGCTCACAATTGGCTTCAATATTTTTCCATTGGTTGCCCATACTAGAGAGCATGCTTAAGAAACAAGTGATAGGGAGGCTGAGGGTGCCCATGCTTAATTTGACACGCTTGCTGACGGGGGCTTCGACCGAAGGAGACGCTCTTCGCTATTCCTCGCATGCGCGGCATGCCGAGAAAGGAGTATCCGCCGACCGCGGCCCGGTGGTGGTGTGGAATACGACCCGCGCCTGCAACCTGAGCTGCCGCCATTGCTATGCGAACGCGACCCCGTCCGGCGATTCGAACGAGCTCACCCACCGGGAAGCGCTCGCGTTCATCGAGGATCTCGCTTCCTTCCGCGTTCCGGTCCTGCTCTTCTCGGGCGGGGAGCCTCTCCTGCGCGAGGACCTGCTCGTCCTGATCCGGTACGCGGCGGATAGGGGGATTCGGCCCGTTGTCTCTACGAACGGCACGCTGATTACCCGGGAAATCGCGATGCAGTTGAAAGAAGCGGGAACTGGTTATGTCGGCGTCAGCCTAGACGGACTGGCGGCCCAGCATGACCGCTTCCGCGGCAGGGAGGGCGCCTTCCAGCTGGCGCTGGAGGGCATTCGTCATTGTCGAGAGGCCGGGCAGCGGGTGGGTTTGCGCTACACCCTGAGCCGGCATACCTTGCCCGACCTCGAAGGCATTTTACAGCTTATCGAGGAGGAAGGTATTCCGCGCGCCTGCTTCTATCACCTGGTTTATACCGGCAGAGGGAAGGAGCTTCAGGCCGAGGACGTCAGCGCCGCGGAAGCCCGAGAGGCCGTCCTGCGGCTCATCCGCGCCGTGCAGGACTTTCAGAGGCGCGGTGTCCACACCGAGCTTCTGACGGTAGACAACCATGCCGACAACGTGCTGCTTTACCATTACATTCGGCAGCATCGGCCTGCCGAAGCCGACCAAGCCCTCTCCCTTCTCTACAACAACGGCGGGAATCGCTCCGGCATCGCCTTCGGCTGTGTTGATGCGCGAGGCATGGTCTACCCCGATCAATTCAGCCGCGATCAGACGCAGGCGCTGGGCTCCATCCGGGAGCGCCCTTTCAGCGCCATCTGGTCGGACCCTGCCGAGCCGCTGCTCGTCTCGCTTCGCGACCGCCGTCCGCTCTTGAAGGGACGCTGCCAGGCCTGTCCCTCGCTCGATCTGTGCAACGGCAACTTCCGTGCTCGGGCTATGGCCAGCGGAGATTACTGGGGTGAGGATCCCTCCTGCTACTTGAGCGATCAAGAGCGGCAGACGATCCCGGCTTGGCCTGCAGGAGGCAGCGGAACATGCTGATCTCATGGAACGTGACAAAGGCTTGCAACCTCTCCTGCAAGCACTGCTACCGCAGCTCCGGCCCCGGCGTGTCGACGGATGGCGAACTCTCCACCGCGGAAGGGAAGGAGCTCCTCGCCGGCATCCGCGAGGCGGGCTTTCGGCTCGTGATCTTGAGCGGCGGCGAGCCGCTTCTCCGCCCGGACCTCCTCACGCTGATCGAGCACGCCTCCTCGCTGGGGCTCCGTACGGCCATCGGGTCTAACGGGACCCTCTTGACTCACCGGATGGCTCGAAAGCTCAAAGAAGCAGGACTCGCAGGGGCAGCCATCAGCCTGGACAGCCACAACGCTTCCTTTCACAATGAGTTCCGCCAGCAGGAGGATGCCTGGCAGCTGGCGATCGAAGGCATTCGCCATGCCCAGGAGGCCGGATTGACCGTCCAGGTGAACATGACCCTGTCCGAGGACAATGCGGCTCACTTCACTGCTGTGGCAGACCTGGCCGAGGAACTGGGAGTGAACGCCCTGCATCCGTTCTTCCTCGTGCCGACCGGCCGAGGGGTCGCGATCGAGGACGAGATGCTTCGCAAGTCCCGCTATTTTGAAGTCCTCCAGATGGTGCTTGATCGCAGCAGCCGCTCCCGGCTGGAGATCAAGCCGACCTGCGCTCCGCAATTTTTGCCGATGGCCCGTGACATGGAGCTTCCGATGCGCTATACGAGAGGCTGTCTGGCGGGGACCGCGTACTGCTGCATTTTGCCGGATGGAGAGGTGCACATCTGCCCTTATCTGCCCATTCGAACGGGTCACGTGCGGGAGCAATCGTTCCCATCGATCTGGAGGGAAAGCCTCGTCTTCCAGGAGCTGAGAGATTTTAGCCGTTACGGGGGGGCTTGCGGCTCCTGCTCCGACATTGGATTATGCGGCGGCTGCCGTGCTCGGGCCTATGCCTATCATGAGGGAGATTACCTGGCGGAGGAACCATGGTGCTACAAATCTCGCTGCCATGAAAGCGAGGCTCACTCCGGATGAATGGTTTCCCTCATGAGCCCGAAGGCCCCTGTACGCTTGATGAACGGGATGAACTCGAGCTTCTCGACCGCCGCTTGCTCAATCTCGTCCAGCAAGGCATTCCGCTTACGGAGGATCCGTACGGTGACCTCGGACGAAGCCTGGGTCTCTCCGTAGAAGAGGTTTTGGAGAGGCTGCAGAAGGCAGTTGTTCTCGGTGTCATCCGGCGTTTGGGCGCCGTGCTTCACCCCTCCCGGCTCGGCTATGTGAGCGGGCTGTACGCGCTGGAGGTTAAGGAGGATCGCATGGCCCTGGCGGTCTCCGAAATCAATCGGCATCCGTTGGTCACCCACAATTACCGCCGGGACGGCAGGCTGAACCTCTGGTTTACCTTGTCCGCCTCCTGTGATGAGGAGAAGACCCGTATTCTGAAAGGAATCCTTCACTGTGCGGAAGCTCCCCAGCTCTATGAATTTCCCTCGCAGCAGGTTTTCAAGCTGAAAGTCTATCTCGACATGGAAGGATGAAACAAGCATGAACGAAGCCGCTCAGAAGGAGACTCTGGACGAGGTAGATTTTGCCCTGCTCCGCCTTGCCCAGGATTTCCCCCTCTGCCCCGACCCTTATGGAGAGCTCGCCCGCCAGGCGGGCTGCTCCCGCACGGAAGCCCTGCTCCGGCTGCGCCGCATGGCCGAATTCGGCGCACTGCGACGGATTGGAGCGGTTCTTCAGCACCGCCGCTCCGGGTATGTCGCCGGCGGCATGTTCGTCTGCCAGCTGCCGCCGCACCGCGTGGCGGAAGCTGGCCAGTGGCTGGCCGAACTTCCCGAGGTCAGCCACTGCTACGAACGAAAGACCTACCCCGATTGGCCCTATAACCTGTACGGGATGATCCATGGACGAACGGAGGCTCAGGTCCTGGCAACAGCCGCTTCCTTTCTCGAAAAGTGGGGGCCCGACGTGCTCGCCCACGCCCTCCTTTTCAGTCGGGAGGAGTGGAAAAAGACCTCCTTCCGGCTGTGACATTTGCCCCTTTTTTCAATCTCTCGATTCCTCAATTGGAAAAGAAGGAATCTCCGAGAAAAATGTCGAAATAGAGGTGATCGGTTCCAAAATCTAACACATGGAGTTGCTACGATGATTTCCCGACTGATTTATTACGCTGTATTTCCGCTCTATGTGGTGTTCGTGATGTACTCCTCCATCACACTGGATAAGAGCCTGAACAGCCCCATGCTGATCGGGGCCGGCTTGTTGCTCATCCTGAGCATGTTCTCGGATCTTCGCTACCCCAAGAAGATCGTTCTCTTCTCCATTTTGCAGTACGCCCTTTTGTTCGTCTTTCATTACTACTCCCAGTTGAACTGGTGTTACTCGCTCTACATCATCCTGCTCAGCAAGGTGCTGTACCCAATCAAAAGAATGTACATCTCCATCGCGGTAGGGTTTGGAACCATCCTGCTGTATACTTCGGCCCGTTTGACCTATATGGACGTTACCAAGTACAACTTCCTTGCCGTCATCTCGGACTTCCTGACCTCGCTCGCCGTGGTATTCATCATCCAATACATCATCAAGACCGAGCGGGAAAAGAACCAACTGATCGAACAAATCGAGCGCGAAACCACCTTCTATCAATCGGAAAAGCTCAAGGTAATGGGAGAGCTCGCCGCCGGCATGGCCCACGAAATTCGCAATCCGCTTACAACAATCAAGGGGTTTTTGCAACTGTCAAAATCCCAGAATTATACGATCAAGCCCTGGTATGATCTTCTCTGGAATGAAGTGGAGCGCATGACCGAGCTGACCGGCGAGTTCCTCGAATTCTCCAAGCCGCGGATTACTTGCTATAACGTCAGTCCCATGCATGATTGCTTGCAAAAGGTGATCTCGCTGACGGAGGCGGAAGCCCGGATCCTGGGCCATCAAATTCTTTATACGGAGTTCTCCAAGGATCTCCTCGTCCACATGGATGCGGATAAAATGGTGCAGGTGTTCGTCAATCTGGTGAAAAACGCGCTGGAAGCCATGAACGAGCCGGGCAAGGTCACCATCCGCCTTTACAGCAGCAAGGGCTGGGTCCATGTGGTGCTTACGGACACCGGAAAAGGCATCCGTCAGGCCGACATCAAAAAAATCTTCGATCCGTTCTACACCACCAAGCAGACCGGTACGGGATTGGGTCTCTCCATCTCGCAAAAGATCGTTCAAGACCACGGAGGCAAACTCGACGTCACCAGCACCGAAGGACAGGGGACGAGCTTTACCATCCGGCTTCCCTTGAAGCCACTGACTGCCGCCAAGGGAGCCTGATGTTTGGGGAACCGGGTGGCCGCTTGAACGAAAATACTCGGCAAGGAGGAAGATGACGCGATGAAGCTGCATCGCCAACTCGGCATTCTGATGCATCTCCTCGCCCACGAGAAGTCGACGGCCCGCGATTTGGCCGAGCAGTTCGAGGTCTCGTCGCGAACGATTCGCCGCGACATGGAGGATCTGTCCATGGCGGGCATTCCGATCTATTCCTCGCAAGGAGCGGGGGGCGGCATCCGCTTGATGGAAGGCTATTCCCTGTCTCGTGTTCTCCTCAACGATTCGGAAAAAGGGCTCCTGCTCACCCTGCTGTCAGGTCTCGCCGAAAGCAATGAAATCGATGCCGGGAGCACGCTCTCCAAGCTGTCCGCGCTCTTCGGCCCTCGGGAAGCCGATGATTGGCTTCGCGTCGACCTGAACGGGTGGGGACCGCGTCGGGCCAACGAGCGGTTTGCCGTGCTGCGAGATGCCATTCGCTCCCGACATGTAGTGGAGCTTGCTTATATCAATACCAAGAATGAGCTGGATGTTCGACGCGTGGAGCCGATGGCGCTGCACTTCCGGGGAAGCAGCTGGTATTTGGCGGGCTGGTGCCGACTTCGGAGCGATCATCGTCTTTTTCGTCTCTCCCGAATCACAGATTTGACCGTTTTGCCGGAAGGATTCATTCGTGAAAAGAACGAACAGCGTCAATCCTCCGCTGCAGAGCAGGATGGGCCTGTCGCTTCCGCAGCGCCCCCTGTCCCCCTTCACCTGCGGTTTCGTCCGCAGGCACTCATGCGCGTCTATGATCTGTTCGAATCCGAGCTCATTCACCCTCTGGAGAATGGAGACGTAGAATTGATCTGCACCTGGCCGCTTGATCGATGGATGGTCTCCATCCTGCTCTCGTTCGGCTCCGATCTCACGGTCCTGTCTCCTGCTTCTCTTCGCAAGGAGTTACAAAAGGAGGCTGCACAAATAGTCGCCCTGTATGCCACCCCCTCCTCATAGTCAAAATAACGCAAAGAAGCGGACAGGCTGCTGACCGCTTCCTTTTTGTATATGATGGAATCCTGCATTCCCCACGTTTCCAACAGCAATCCGTACCCGAATGAAGAAACGGCACGGAAGGCGATGGCCGAGCTGTTCCCCAAGCTGAAGAGGTGGAAGGCTCCTTCTCCCGTCTAACCATGCTTGCTGGGTAAAGTCTTGAAAAAAACCGTCCCTTTCGGAGGAGAAGCCTTTGAGGCTTCCCCTAGAGCGTGTTTGCCAACACGCTCTTCCGAAAAAGGGACGGTTTTTGTCATTCTCTCCTACCGCTTACGGGCTGGCTGGACTTGGCGATGGGCTGGCGCTCTCCGTCTGGGGACTTGTCGACCCGGACGGGCTTGGGGAAGCCGGTGTCGCAGTTGCTCCAGGAGATCCAGACGGGCTGCCGCTCGCGTCCGGAGAGGGCGACGAGGAGTCGGTGCTTGTCGGAGAGGGCGACAGGACAGGTGACGGGGAGGAGGCAGGCTTTTCCCCCTTGCCCGATTGACCGATCAAGAGGTAAGCCGCGGTTCCCAGTGCGAGGACCAGCACACACAGGGTCAGGGACCGCGAATGCCTCTTCAGGAACCGCAGAGCGGGATTCCCCGATTCCTCGCGAATGCTCGCGATGACCTTGCGAAACTCCTTGGGCAGCGATTCATCCGTCAGCTCGCGGTATCGCTTGCGATCCTTGAGGCCTCTGCGGTCCACCTCGGTGAAATACTTCCGAAGGGCGTTTCGGTATGCCGGCCGGAGCATCCTTCCCCCTGCATCGCGGAAAGCAGGCTCCGTCGAGCTCCAGAGCAGGAAGTCATCCAAGCCATCCGTCCCTTCCGTCTCCCTGCCTACGAAAGTCAGCAGGTCAAAGAAGGAGATCGGCTTGTCCTCTCCACCGGTGCTCACCTTGTAATCCGTGAAGGCAAACAGCAGCGGTCCATACTGAGCCGGGTGAACCCTGGCCTTCAAAAAGCGGCGCACGAGCTCCTGAATCTGAGCCAGCTCCTTGTTTCCGTACCGCTCCCAAGGGAAGCGCGGAGTGCCGTCCGTCGGCTGCGGGGAAGACGCAGCAGGAGACTCCATGCCTTCTCTGTTCGTCCCGACTGGCGGCAGGAGCTTCCCGGAATAGGAATCCCGACTGTCTGCATTCTGCGGCTTGTCGGGCCGAAGGGCTGCTGACGGGCCGAGATTGACCATAGCCTCGTAGACGCCGCTCAAGAGGCGCAGCTTGTCGAGCTGCTCCTCGGTCAAGCCTACACCGGTCAGCAGTCTTTCCTCGGCCCACAGATAATTGCCCTGCATCAGCTCCGCGTAGGTTGCCGTTTGGAGCGTAATCGCGTCCAGAACAACCCGGGCCGTCTCTATCTCCAGGGCGTCACAGAAGCTTCCAAACCCTCTGCGGCTTGAATGGGCTTTGTAGAGCTGCGAGCAAAAGTGGAAGAGGCTCTCCCCTGCCACTGCTTGATCACCCGATTTTTGCAGGGTTCGGCGCAGCTTGTCCCGGAACTGTTCGATGAAGTAGGGAAGCCCGAGAGAGTCGAAGGAATGGGTTGCCCAGAAGACGATCTCCTCCTGCAGCTCCTTCACCGACTTGACCCGGTTCATCCGATCGGCAAGCAGGACCTCCTGCAGAGCGGAATAGCGGACATCTCGGCCCGTGCGCTCGTAGACGAGTCGCTGCAGGTCGGCATGCTTGCGCAGCGCTTCTCCTGCCTCGGCCATAGCAGAGGGCTCGTCCTTGCCTTTGAGGTCTCGCGAGGATGGGGCGGAGGCTGCTCGCTCCAGGAAATCGACGATGGCCGCCGCAACCTCCTCCCGATGGTCATCGGGAGCAAGGTCATAGTAAGCCATGAATGCCGACAGTGCACCCTGCGGAAGGGGGGCCGGCGTTGCCTCGCCCTGCTCCTGACGAAGCAGAGCAAGTAGAATTTCATTGACCCGGGGCTTGCTTTCCGGCCCGCCTGCCTTCAGGTAGCGGACGAGAGAAGCCACAAGCTCTCCCTTGTCACGTCTATACGGCTCCAGGTCCCCGAAGCTCGTCCGGTAAGCCGTCGCCAGCTCTTGATAGGCCGAGAGGGATACGGAATCAGCCTTCCCCATGCCCGCCAGTGCTTCCCGGGCAAAATCATAGAAATCCTCCAGCTTGTCCGGCTCATTTCGCCATGCCCAAGCCAGATCGAGGAACGAGGAATGACTGCCCGGCTCAGGGGCGGGAAACCGGCCATTCGGGAAGTCGAAGACCAGATCCTTGCCCATCACGCGGTCCCCGGGCCGCAGGCTCGTCTTCTCCACGAACATCAGATCGATGCCCTTCTTGGCTTGGGGCTCGTTGTTATATGTGGTGAAGCCGAATTGCCGACGAATTTCAAGCGGCAGGCCGACGTACAGAACGTCAAGCAGATCTGCTGCAAGACGGGCGCTCTCCCCGATCTCCGCATCCAGCGCAATGTACACCTTCTTCTTGGAAGAAAGAGCCGTAAAGATAGCGGCAAGCAATGCCTTGAAGATCGGCTCGCCAACACCGAGGCGGGCGAGCAGGGCATCGCGTTCATCGGGAGTAGGCGCGTCCCGGTGAGGCAGCTTTTCGAGTTCTGGCAGCTCCTTGCCCTCGTTCTCATCGTAACGGTCGCGGAATGAGGTGATATGAAGAAAGGAAGACGGCTGTTGCAGGAAGTCATCCCGGAGAGACCGGGGAACGATGTATTGATGGATAAAGACGGCCTCGCGCTGTCCGGTGAAATCCGATCCGGAGAAAACAGCCCGTCCGATGACGAGCTCTCCTGTCTCCGCAGGAAAGACTGTGAGGGCTTCCGGGTACTTGGAAGGGTCCGTCTCCCCTCGACGAATCAGCTCCTGCGGCGCTATGTAAAGGCAGTAGGGATGAAGGGTCTTGCGGATGAAGGAGGCTTCCAGACCGGTGGATTTCGCAACCGTATCGAAGCCTTCCCCTCCCTGAAACAAGCCCTCTCGACCGCGGGTGTAGTAATGCTGCTGAATGCTCGCTTCCGTCATCGGGTCTCTCTCCCTTCGATGTAGTCGAGCTTATGCAGGAGCCAAACGAAGGGTTCATCCACGCGCATGGGAGAAACGACACCCTCCACCTGCTTGTTGACCGGGTTGCTCCCCAAGGCGGACACGGCGAAATAGGCCGTGTTGCTGAAGTAAACATCGACCGCATCCTTGAACGGGCGATCTACCTTCTCGAGGAAGCGGCGAATTTCTCCATCGATGTTGGAGAACTCTGCCAGGTCCAGGTGACCGGCATGCACCACATTGCGGAAGACATTGCTATTGGTATCGATGTAGGCTCCCTGCTCCTCCTTGAGGTGCTGGAGCATGTCGCTCTTGGTCAGGACAATCGCGGTCGGGATATCGGTCTTCCCCTTCTCGTTGTGGCCGATGAAGTTTTCGAAGAGGGTGATGATGACATCCCGCGGCTCGGCGTGGCGGGCGGCGAGATCGCCGCTGCCCTCTCCCAGTGCGAGCAGCAGCCGATCCCGGATCGTGCGAATCTGCAGGGGGTCGACCATAAACAGAATTCCGGACGAATTCTGAATGTGAGCTGCATAGATGTCGAGGTAGGTGCGGTCTGTCATCCCTTCCCCCGCTACGTCAAAGAAAACGAGCGTCAGCGGAGGCAGGCTCTCGTCCTTGAAGACGAAATTGAAGATGAACGGCTCCATTTTCTCGATCTTTTGGGTCGCACTAAGCATGCGTCCCTGTTCAAAGATCGGCTCCTCGTAATAGGTGCGAAAGCGGCGGCTGATATCCGCATTCATCGGAATGCACGCCGCTCCGAAGTTTGCGGCCGTCACCTGCTGAAGCGTGTGGATGAGGGACGTCATGTAGACGGACTTCCCGACCGATGTCGCTCCGATGATCGAGATGATGTTGCTCGGCACCTTGCCGGCCGAAATCGGCAGCTCATTGTGGCATTTCGGGCAGATGCGGCGGCGGGTTGTCTCCCCGTGCTTGTCAACGATGCCCACCAGCACCTCCTCCACAAAGAGCTTGTGCTCCTCCGGAATGGTTGCGGGCGCGATGACGGCTTCCAGATCACCAGTTGAATCGAGATTGAATTTGGCTCGGTACCGGTCGAGCTCCTCGTCCTCCTGCAATCGGTATTCCGGGTCGTCCTGCCGGTCATGCGTTGCCCGGAACAGCACGGCGTCCGGGTGATACTTGCTGAAGCAATAAGGGCAGACGATGTCGTAATAGGGCGGCTTGACCTTGACCGGAGTCTTCTGGAACAAGCCCCTCAGCGCCTTCAGCATGGGATGGCCTCCTTGTTTACGTGTGCGTTAGACAAGCATTAGCTATGGATCAGGTCGAACCCTTCCCCATACCGTTTCCCGTCCGTAAAAAACAATCGAATCCAATCTTCTTTGCCGATCTCAATATCAGGCAGCGTGTTAACGCCAGGCTCTAAATCCTCAAGCAGCGGATAAGCGACTCCATCTTGACTATGGAGCGGCAAGCTGCCGGTTTTCTTCACGTAGCAGAGCGCTTCCTTTGGGACAACGACATCCGAGGTCACCGTCATTCGGGCGATCCGGGTTTTAGAGAATAGCGTTCCGCGGTATTTGACCGCCACTTGAATCCGTGCCTTTCCCATGCTGAAGAGGGCCTCGTTGCCCTCCTCTTGCTGGGGAAAGGTACGGATCGTCCCCTCTTCGCGTACCGCCGGGTAGATCCGGAATGCGTAGAGGCCGAAGCGGTCGAGATGCAGGCGGTAGCCTCCATTCGCCTTGTACTCCTCGCGGGTATAAAGCTTGAGCTGCTCCCGTGCAGGCAGCGTGCTGCTCCAGGAATCCGCTTCCCCGGAAGGGGCAAACCCATACACATAGACGAACTGAAGGCCCTTCGGCCAATTCCACGTGAGCCGCGCTTCCCGCTCCTCCACGCGGCATTCCGCTCTGGTGATCGCGAGCTCGGCCGGAACGTCCGCAGCCCATTCCCAATCTGTCACTCTCATCACCCTCTATCAAAACTGTCGCTGCCCGGGCGGCCGTAGCCGCCCCCTGAGCGGTGTGCCGCTCGGTCGAGCGGGTTGCTGCCTCCGGTCGTTCCCGGCCTCTTGGTGGGGATCAGGAAGGGGGATAACGCTAATATCGCAGCGAGAAGCAGGTCGCCGATAAATCGTCCAACTCCCGGTGCGATGCCGAGTCCCATCCAGGCTTCTACGGCTGCTCCGGCGAACAAGCCGGCGATCGCGCCGCCCAGGGTGAAGCTCTTCGCCAGATGCCGATTATCGAAGACGATGCCGAGCGCCAGCCCGATGAAGGAGCCGATGCCCGCAATGAGCAGGATGCGCAGGAAGCGGTAATAGAGGCTGTCTCCTCCGTCAGCCGAGCGTTCCCCCATCAGATGCCAGCCTCGGTTCAGGTCGTAAATCTTCGTGAATACGCCGGACAGCTCCTCGGCGCTGCCGATGCCGTGATAACTGCCGTCGGTTTCTGCAGCAAGGCTGCGCAAGAGCTGCGTCGCGTCGACCTGCGTATTCTTCATGCCAATCGTATGGATCGCGATGCCCTTCGCATGAAAGGGAGCGGTGGCCGAGGCGATGTTTACCTCGCTGTAGCCGTCGGAGATGAGGATCACCATGCTTTTGCGGGAGTGGGTCCGCGCATCAAGCTGCTCCATCGCCATTTGGAGCGCGCCCGCGATGTCCGTCTGCCCGGCAGCCTGGTACCGATCCAAGCTCGCGATGACTTCTTTCCTCTGCGCTTCGCCGCTTAGAGAGGTGAGGGGCTGCAGAAGCTCGGGCCGTTCGTTAAAGAGGATGACGGCCACCTGTTTGTGGCCATCCATCTGATCGATGAGCTTCTGGGCCGCTTCGACGCTCTCTCGGTTCGGATCGGTCTTCAGCATGCTCTCCGACTTGTCGATGACGAGAACGATGTCCTGCGCCGGTTGACGCTGCCCCAGTCCGAAGCCATAGAGGAATTGGAAGATCGTTCCCGCCGCGAACAGAATGACGAAGGCTGCCGGAACGAGCCACTTCCAGCCGGAAGAGGAATGGCGAAGCCGCCAGCCTTGACCGGCAATCTCCGGGGAGATCGTCTCCGCCAGGAGACAGAAGAAAACGACGGCAAGGCCCAAAATCCCAAAGTAGAGCGCCATAACCCAGACGTTTGGCCACTCCGAGCCGACCTTGGCAAGCAGGAGCTCCCCGGCTCCAAACCCGATTGCCCCTCCGATGAGGCTGAACAAAAACAACAGTGCGCTAAAGCTGCGACGAACCATTTAGACTCCCCCCTGCGGCTCCCGGACGGCAGGATGAAAGCGGAAGCCGTTCTCCACATACGTGCGATAATATTTGTCGGCATGGCGGACATACAGCGTATCCGCGAGCCGGAAGCCGCCCATGATGGTCAGCTTGTCGATGCCGCTCGTCTTCTTCTCATGGACGCAGCCGAGCTGATAGGCCCGGTTCCCTTGATCCAGGCGGAAGGCATAACGAATAAATTCGCTCTCGTAATCGCCAAAGAAGTATTTTTCCTCGTACCGGTGCTTCTGCGTGTAGTGAAACAGAGCGATGCGAATCGCGGCTCCGCTCTCCAGACGTTCGTAGAGATCGCGGAACAGCTCCTCCTTCGGGAGGATCAGGTTCTGTTCCTCGAACCGAACAGCGACGTTCGCCCGCTCCAGCAACTCCTCCTCGAATGATTGACGGAACACGGCGTCTGTGAACACCTCGTTCTCGCACACGTGAAGGAGCCGCTCCAGGATCGCCTCGCTGCCCTGCTTGACGAGCGAGGAGGGATCGCCGAAGAATCGCCCGTCGAAGAAGAAATCCGCCCCGCGGCGGGCGACCAAGCCCTCCAGAATTCGCTTCGTCTGCAGGCCGTAGTATTCCGGCAGGTTTCGACTCAGGTAGTCCCCGAAGGGGTCCGCGTACTTCTTCGCAGTCTCCTCCAGGGCAAGGGCTACCTCGCTCCAGCGCTCGACCTCTTCGGCCGCTTGGCGATGGAAGAAGACAAGCGCCTCTTCCCAGCGTTCGAGCAGGTGCAGCTTCAGCTCCAACGCGAAAACTCCATACCGCAGCGGGTAGATGGCCTCCAGAAGCGAACGGCGGAAGTGGCGCAGGCGGGCGCCGGGCAGCAAGCCTCCTGCCGGCAGGCGATCCGCCCGGCCGTCCAGCACCGCTTGCAGCTCCTCCCGCGCAGCAGTCAAATGCCGCTTCGTGTCCATCTGAAGGCGCTGCAGCTCCTCCTGAAGCCCGCCTTCGCTGCGAGGATTCGTCCACTGGTAGATCGAGTAGAAGCTGTAGGGCGGCTTTACTCTCTCCTCCAAGCGGCGAGCGGTAAGCTCGGCGAGCGGCAGGGCGGCCAATTTGGCGAGGGCCGGTGCCTCGACCTGGGCTTTGAAGAAGGCGAGGTCGTGCCCGCCGTAGAGGGCTTCCGCCGCTTCCTGGAGCGTGAATCGTTGCAGCTCGGCAAGCGATGTGCTTTGCGAGAGAAGCGAATGCAGCTCGGCGAGCGCCGTTTCCGGCGGCAGCAGCCCTTCCGCCATGCGGGATACCGAGGCAGAGTCCAGGCCGAAGCGCTCGGCGGCCTCTGCGGCGGGAACACGGCCGGCGGCTTGCAGCTCCTCCGTGAAGCGGAGAAAGACCTGCTGCAGCACCGTGGCGGCAATGGCGGCATTCGGCCGGCGAACCTCCGCGTACCCTGCCGTGGAATACACGTTGTCAGGCACCGCCGGGTTCATGATGCTCTGCTTGTATTGAAGGTTGTTGTACAGACCGCTCTCGCGATCGAATTCATGGACCGTACGCCGGTTCTTGAGCAGGCACAGGCTCGCGATCGCGCGATAGGCCCGATCAAGCCCATCTGGAGCAAGAAGTCCCGCTTCGTCCTTGTCAGAGAGAAGATAGACAAGATCGAACAGCGGAGACGGACCATGCTCCACCGGGAGCGAGAAGCCATCCGGTGTCCGAAGCAGGGGTTCGTTGAGCTGGAAGCTGCGCGCCTGCATCCCGTCGAGTTCCTTTAGGAAGCTTAGGCCGAGAGAGGAAGAATAGGCGTAATCGTCCCCGGTCTCCCCTTCCTTGAGAAGGGCGTAAAGATCGAGGTGAATGTGCTTGAAGGATTCCCCCAGCAGACTCTTAGTGAGCGTCACCAGCTCGGGAAGCAGGACGCTAGCCGGATCATCGGCTCGCGTGATCACCGCGAGGCTCAGTCGACCGAAGCTGCCGAACAGCCGGCCGTTCTCCGCGATCCGTGCCCCCGCCTGGCGAATGAGCCGATTGAGCTCCGACAAGGTATCGCCGTTCTCCAGAAACCGGCGGTACAGCTCGGGGCGGATGTTCATTCGGTCCGCCTCTCCTTGAGCGATGGACATCCCCAACACCTCGGGCAGTCCCTCCACCGGCTCGTGCTCGTACAGATGAAGATAGACGATGGCCGAGCTGTTCACGCATTTGCGCTTCATCCGCCGCTGGACGGCTCGAAGCGCCTCTCCCGTCTGATCCCCGATGCACAGAAAGAGCAGGGGATGGTAGAGGCTCCGCTGCTCATCGGCTTCGCCTGCCGCGTGGTCCGTCTGGTTGTCGTATTCCGTAAGATATGCCCGTAAACGTTCGCGCATCGGCTTATGCATCCTCCGGGAGCAAGCCGAGGCCGCCCCTCCCCCGTTCTTCGAGGGTCGGACAGCCCGGCCGTACTGGCAGCCGCGCATGCGGCTGGTCGAGTGCTTGGCGCACTCCAAATCGAATTATTTGATGGTCTTCCAGATGTCGTTCACTTTGGCGGAGGCCTGACGGTAGAAGCGGTACATCTCTTCCCCGTTCACGAGCTCCGCCCGATCAAAGTCGAGGGTCTCTTTCGCTTCCTGATAGCCAGCCGCCATCACCTCAAGGGTGGTAACCAGCTTCTCGACCTCGGCCGGATCGGTCATGCGCTCGCTGCGGCGCTGAGCCTTGCGATCCAGAAGGGCGACCTTCTTGGGATCGAGCGAACGGAGCTTCTCATAGATCGCAAAATCAGCAAACTTACTGACCCGCAGCAGGTTCACGAACGGCTCCCAGGCTTCCTCGTCCGCATCGTGGTCATAGACGTATTGAGCCCCTCTCTTCACGATGGTTCCCGTATACATGACCTCGATAAACCGACTGAGCCAATTTTCCTCGCTCTGATGGGCATCGATCACCGCATTCAGCCGGGCGATCTCTTCCTCCAGCTGCGTCTGCTTGGCAATCTCGATGCGGATTTCCTCGTAGAGGGAAGGGAAACGAATGAGGTTCTCCATCGCGAGCTCACGGGTAACGCTGCCGAAGATCTCGCGGGTTCCCGCCGGCTCCAGGCCCCGTTCCACAAGCCCCTTTAGCTCGGCTGCCGCCTTCTTCACTTCGCCCAGATTCGGTTTCCCCGTCGTGAGCTGCGTATCGAAGCGGGCCAGGAACGCCTCCGCATCAAAAGGCTTTGTCAGCACGCACTCGAAGCGGTTCGAGGTGTTGGAATCGGTCGACTTCTCGCGAACGACTCGACGCCGCTCGGCTTCCTCGAAGATCCCGCGCACGTAGGAATTGTGCTTTTGCACCCGATCATTCTGATACGTATCTCCCCACGATTGCTCAGGAATCGGCGAGGGCAGGTTGACCCAGTTCAGCTTGTCGGTCTGGACGAGGTGGCGTCCGGTTCCTTCCGGCGTCAGAATCGTCTTCTCGTAGCTCTCCTCATAACTCTTGAGCGGGGCGTACGAGAACAGCGGAACGCCGTTCTTGGTGTTCAGCCAGAAGATGCGGTTCTTCACTTCGCTTTCCTTGACGGTAAAGCGGGAGTTCCCGACCGAATGAGCCTCAAAGTTCTTGATGCCCTTGTAGAGGTTCGGAGCCTTGACCGGAACGGAGACAAAGCCGTACGAAGGGAAATGGAAGCTGCCTGAGCTGTTGCTCAGGTGGAAGACCGGGACGGCCTCCTCGTTGAGCCGCTTGGCAATGATGCGCTCCATGATGTTCTCAATGGACTCGTCCTTGCCGTACTTGATGAGCAGGAAATCTTCCATCGACTTCGTGATCAGGTCGCCGAACTGGTCAGTCATGAACTCGGAGATCGAGCCGACGACGTCGACCTCGGAATCCTTGATCCAGTTGGCCGCATTGTTCAAAAGCCCGGCCGTGAAGTCGCGGATGAGGTCCTGGACGTTCTTCTCGTCCATGATGCCGGTGATGACCTTCTCGACATCCGGCACGCCCACGATGTTCCAATAGTAGGTGCGATTGCCCTTGTGGTCGATGTTCTCCTCGCCTTCGGCCAGGATGTTGCCGTTCTTTTCGAAGATGACGTTCAACGCATTCAGAAGCTCAGTGAACACCGAGTAGATGCGCGAATTCTGGTCGTTCAGCGTGCGATACAAATCCTCGTAGAAGTCGACCATCTGTTCCATCCGCTCGCGGTCAGAGTACAGCTCGTATTCCTGGATCTTCGCCTCGATGTAGAGGTCCTTCTTCTTCTCCTTCGAGATGAAGGCATCGCGGGCATCCCCGAGGCGCTGCTCCGAGACCCCCTTCGCGGCATCGATATCCTGGGGAATGCGGTACAGGGACTCGCGAAGGCTTTCAATATAGGAGCGGATGAGCTCAAGAAGGCTTGCTCCTTTATTGGTATAGATGAGCCGGTTCGCGTAGAACGGCCCCTGCTCGGGATTCAGGAAGATGCGGCGGATTTCCTCAGTGAACCGCTCGACGATCTCACCCGGCAATTGGCGACGGGCTTTGATGTATTCCTCGCGGGCTCGGCTCAGGTACTGCTGCTCCAACTCCGTATCCAGGCTGACGGCCTGCTGCTTGATGATGTTGGTGTAGCTCAACCGCTCGCTGTTCTGATAGCCAGGAATGGGCTCTGGCACGCGCTTCAGGAACTCGCGATGGACCGCAGCCGGATCGAGCGCCAGCTTGTGCGCGATCTTCTCGACATCCTCGCGGGAAGGCCCGGCCTGGAACATCGTCTCCATCTTGCGGAACAGGCGATAGGCGAGGTAGGTGGTCATTTCCTCAATCGGCAGCACGGCGCTGGAGGCCCCGATGATGTTGTATTGATAGTTGGCCGCATACGGCTTCGGCATCTGGTTGATGTTGCTGCGGATGTTGCTGATGTAGTCGTGGATGGCGAATTCTTCACCCGACTGCTTCTCTTCCATGGCCATGAAGTTGGTGATGTTCTCGGCAGTCACGTTCATGCAATAGTCATATGCATTCTCAAGGAGACGGCCATCGAGGTTCGTCGCCGAGATGAGATGGGCCAGGTTGAACGGAGGCAGAGGAGAATTGACGGTAAGGATATTTCCGTAGCGCTGCTTGAACCGCTCGCCGCGCTCATCCGCGTTCATCCAGTAGTCAAGCTCCTTCAAGGCCGCGTAGCCGTTCTTCTTGATGTACTCGCGGGTGTGGTCCGTCAGGCTCTTGTTGGACAGGTTCACATCCGGCATGAACAGATAGCCGAGCAGGCTCACCTTGTCAACGCCCGCATCGGCATACTCCCGTTCCATCAAGCCGCGCACGATGTAGGCGATGTCGAGGAAGCCGCCGCTCCCGGTGCCGCCGCTCAATCCCGTGAGCAGGAAGACCATGAGCTTCTTGTTTGTCCCTTCGGTGAGGGTCTTGATTTTCTTCTCAATGGTTTGAACGACCTGAACGATCTTCGTGAACAAGAGAAGTCGCCCCGTCTGCCGATTGCCGGATGCCCCGCCGACTCCATCGGTGACGATGATTTCCGGCGACAGCCAGTCGGTGATGTACGGCTCCAGCACCTTGCGGTTTTGCAGCAGGCTGCCAATCTCCGCATTCGAGAGCAGGACAAATTCGGTCAACGGATCGAGGCCGATGCCCTTGTACTTCTTTTGCAGCTCTCCTTCGTTGGTCTCGAACCCGATAAATTCAATGTTGTCCGGCTTCTCCCGTTTCTTCTTGGAGAGCGGATCGTTCGGCAGCCGAAAACGACGGTTGATCTGGTACTTCAGCCGAAGCAGGGCATCGATGCCCGTTCCGCCCAGCCCGATGACGAGCATCGGGTTGTCGATGGTATCCACCCGGATCTTCTCGGAGACGATGCCTCCGCCCAAGGATACGTCAAGCTGCTGGATATGTTCGCGAACCAATGCTTTCATGAACTCTCTGCCTCCTGCCGGTGCGCCTCGAACAAGCGCCCCTCGTTAAATGTACTCGAGTTGAATCGATTTATTGACGTTTTGCAAGGTAATTCGAATGCGGTCGTTCTTGCGAAGCTCCAAGCCCTTCGTTGCGTCCACCGTGCGTCCGGACCGTTCGATCATGCAGCCGGTGCGGTTGTAGAGCACGAGGGTGTCTCCTTTGCCCGGCTCCAGGACGATTTTGTCGGTCTCGGCAAATTCCGGAGCGAGCTGGAGCAGCTGATGCAGCCGAAGACGTCCTTTGAAGGCGTTCAGCTTGCGGTACTGCGGACTTAGCCGCTCACCGGTATTCTCGTCGCGGATCTCGATGATCATCTGCCCGAAAAAGCCGCGATTCGCTTTCTTGTATCGAGAGAAGAGCACCACGCCCCCGGCGATGACGATGAGAGCGATCACTCCTCCGATAAGTACGGTTGTCCACGGAAAGGGTTTCTTCTCCTCGGCCGGCACCGTCGGTGCGGGCTTCGTGGACGCCGTAGGCGATGGAGCGGCGGTTACCGTTCCGGCGGCGGCATCCACCGTAACCGGTTCGCTGTCGCGGGTGTAGCCGGAATCCTCAACCCGCACCTTCACCTCGTAGCGGCGTGCTTCGGGGAGAGCCCATTCACCGGTAAATTGGCTTCCTTGAAGCGTAAGCGGGGTAACGATCTCCTTCGAGCTGTCCAAATCCTTGGCCACGAGTGAGGCCTTGGCGGACTGGAGCAGCGCATCATCGGTGAGCGGCTCTCCGCCCGATTCCAGATGGGCCTTGATGGCGAGACGATCCCCCGCCTTGTAGCCCGAGCCGCCAAACGGCTCCATCACGACCCGGATATCATAGTTAAAGACGAGACTGATGTCGATTTGGTCGCTAGTCGCTCCCTTGACTTCAAGCTTCCAGTCTCCCTCGACCGGCTTGATCAGCTTGATCAGGGAGTAAGAATTCGATTTCGAGTAGACGATAGCGTCGCTCGGAATCCCCACCTGTTTCCCGGCCGGGTCGGTCAGCTTCACCTCAACAGGCTTCGTCGAGACAATCGAGATATTGGCTTCCAATACATTCCCGTTTGGAATCGGCACCGTCACGGCTTGGAAGTCTCCGCTGCCTGTCAATTGCTTGAGCGGGACGACCTTCAAGCGGAGCTCACTGGCAAAGATCTCGCTCAGGATTTGCGGTAAGGTCTCGGCGGTATCGGTGACAAAGGTCTTGCCTCCGGTATCCGACGATATCTTTTCGAGAACGGATTTGTTCAGCTTCCCGTCGGCGTTAAGCCCGATCGTATAAATGTGGACGCCCATCTGGCGGGCCTTCTCGACGGCTTCAGCCAATTCCTTGTCCGAGTCCGCCTGCGTTCTTCCCTTGTTCAGGGAGTTGTTGCCGTCTGCTAGCAGGACGATCATCGGGCGGTGGCCCGGTGTCGTCCCGGCCTCGAGAATCTTTACCGATTCCTTGACCCCGACGGCGATATCGGTGTAAGCTCCGCGAGAGAGCTGATTGACAAAATCCTTCAGATCCTGCTTATCCTGAGCGCTCTTTACTTCAAGCAGCGCCTTCTCGCGTACGATCTGGTCGGTATAAGCCAGCACTCCGATCTTATCGCCCTGAACCGAGGTCATGTCGATGAACATCTTCATTGCCTCATTGGCGACCTTGCCCCGGTCGCTGTCGTTCATCGAGGTGCTGACGTCGATGGCGAGCACCGCATCGAGCTTCTCGTCGGTATCGGCAGCTTGCGCCGTTCCCGGCACCCAAGAGCTGATGAGGGAGACGATCAGGATGAAAGAGAACAAGAACGGCAATCGTCGTAATGGCTTCGTCACGTGGATACTCCTCCGGTTGGAGAGCCCTTCTCTTGTTTCATGGCCCTCGCTGATAGTAAAATGAGCCTACAAGACCAAAGGCTTGCAAGCTTTCCTGGACCTCTTGCTGGGTGAAACCAGCCGGCTCCGGCCCTTGCTGGCAGGCCCGTTCGGATTTATTCTACTGGAAATGCAGGAAACTTACAAAAAACACCCCGAGGGCACGCCTTTCGCACCATTCGCGCGAGGGTTCGACAACGGATAGCCGAACCGCATGCGTACAGGGGTCAACTTACCTGTAATGATACCGTTCTCCTATTGAAATTTCCATACCTTTCTAGCAGGGAGGAAGAGCCGGTCTCGATGCTCCGGTTCGCCAATCAATGAACGAAATGCTCAGACACGCCTCGGAATCATGGCTGCCCTATGTTCCCTTGGGCGCCATGGCCGTCTACATCCTGGTCAAGGCCTTGAAGCTGCGCCGGAGGGAGCGATCGACCCCTTCTGTGGAACAGATGGATGAAGACCTGCTCATCCGGCTGAATGCGGGGAGGGCCTATGATGAGCGCTAAGATCGCCATTCTCATCCCCCCGCCGCGGGTGACCCGCTACCGCTATGAACGCCTGCGTCACTGCAGCCGCTGCGGCTCCTTCACCTCGCTTCGCGAGGAGGTATGCTCCGCCTGCGGGCGCAAAGGCACCCTCCAGCCGCTCGAGCGCATCGGCGCCTTCCGGGCAAAGGGGAAGGTCGGGCTGGAGGCTCTCCTTCTCGTCCTCGCCGCGGTTGCGGCCGTCTACCTCGCCCCAAATGCGACGGAGAGAACCGTAGCGGCCGTTCTCGGAGCAGCGCTGCTCACCGGATACGGTTTCCTGCTTCGCCGCTATGCAGCCTCACAAGCGCCGTACCGGCTGCACCGGGTTCTCCTCGATCGCTCCGAGGCGATCGGGGAAGGGCTGGCAGCCGATGAACGAGCGGCGGAGACCGATTACGAAGCCGATCACTACTTGGCCTGCTACGAGAAGCTCCGGGAGATCGGGGTCTTCCTGCTCGACGATCGGATCCGCTACAACAAGCTGATCTGCCTTGATCGGTTCATGCTGAGGAAGGACATGGAGCTGGAGCTGGAAACCGTCGTTCCGCGAAAATACAACAAGCTCTTCGTCCGCTACCTATGGGAGGTTTCGAAGATCGACCGTTCGCTGATTCGCGAGAAGTCGATCGACTATGTCCTCCGCTATCGGGGCGAGATCGAAAAAATGAACCTCGGCCCGGAGCTCCTGACCAACATAGCAAGTGCTGCGCTTAAATTCCGCGGCAATCTTGGAGCGTGTGAATACTTGATCTCCGACTATGCGGCCAGCCTCCCGCGCGAGCGCTTCATTCGCCTCTGCCGGCTCGTGGCGGAGTCGGGCAGCGATTACCCTGAGCTGGCCTTGCGGGTAGAGCGGATCGCGGACAGCCGCTATCCCCATGACTCCGGAGTGCAAGCGGCCCTTTGGATACGAGGCGCTGTACGCCCCCATGCTTAGACGCTTGCTTCAGTGCTATCCCCTGCACCATAATAAAGCCGCCCGTATCTGGAGACTCTCCAGCACGGGCGGCTTCCTTCTTTCTTATGCTTCGTACGTGTCGCTTACCAGTTCGCGAACGATATTGCGGGCAATGCGAACCTGCTGAGGCTTCTTCGTCCGCAATGTGCGAACGATCTCCTGCAGATCCGCTTCGGAGCCCGAAACCTTCCCTCCGTCTTCCAGGTAAGCAAATAACTGAGGCACGCTCACTTCGAGCGCTTCGGCGATTTTGACCAGATTGAGCAAGGAGATGTTCTTCTCTCCGCGTTCGATCTGACCAATGTAGGAGTAATGGAAGCCGCCTCGTTCTCCGAGCGCTTCCTGGGACCATCCTCTTTCTTTTCGCAAGTCGCGGATGCGGAGGCCCACCTGCTTCAAGATATCCTTTTGCATCATCTACACCCCACTATAGAAAAAGTGTAGAGAAGAAGACAAGCGGGAAAAATAGGGTTTCGATTCTTGTGTTGTATACAATTAATACTTATAGATCGCATTTTTTAGTACAACATCAAAACGGGCTCCCTTCTCATGAAGGGGCCCGGCTATGATCGCGCGCTCCTGCTGGCCGCCTCCTCCATGGCTTGCTCTCTCCGGAGGATGAACTTGCTGCTCGGCACGCTCGGGTATGTCTCGTGTTCCTACAAATATATATGGCAGGCCGCCCCTCCCCCGGAAGCGATCCGAGGACTTCTTCGGAAGCTCTCCCGGCTTGGGAAAATGATCGAGAGCGGCTTGGCTTGGCTAAAAGATTAGCGCCGCAGTCGTCCCAGCTCCTGCACGATCGCGTCAATCTCGCTCACGCTGAAGCTATCCTTCCCTGCAACGTGCTCATAGAGCTCGACCAGCTCTTCATAGCGATGCTCGTCAAAGTGCTCCGCTCGAATCGCTGCCCCGGACGCCATCCTCAGCTTCAGCTTGATCTCCTCAATCATGTATTCCACGTTTTCCTTGCTTGCCTGGGTCAAATCCACCGAATGACCTCCTTCTGTTTTATCGATCCAAAGGGAGTCGGAATTCGAGCGTGGTTCCGCAATTGGATTCACTCGTTACCGAATACGTCCCTCGGTGATTCTCGATGATTTTGAAGCTGACCATAAGCCCGAGCCCGGTTCCCTTCTCCTTGGTGGAATAGAACGGCTCCCCGAGCTTGGCCAGCTTTTCTTCCGGAATGCCGCAGCCGTCATCCACAATGCGGACGAACAGGTGCTCATCCTCGCACAGTCCGGCCTCAATCTGAATCTTTCCGCCCGGTGATACCGCTTCCAGACTGTTTTTTAATAGATGAAGGACGACTTGCTTCATCTGACTTTCCACGCAGGAGACTGGCGGAAGGCCGGGATGGTAGGTGGTCGCAACACGAACCTGCCTCTGATCCATCTCTGATCGAAGGAGGGCGAGGGCTTGTTCGACGATTTCGGAAATCTGCTTTTTCTCGAAGCACCAGGCTTGCGGCTTGGCGAGCACGAGGAACTCATTGATGATGTTCTCGATCTGCTGAAGCTCCTCCGCCATGATCCGGGTATATGCGGGGTTAACGGCTCCCCGTTCGATCAGCTTGGTAAAGCCTTTAAGCGCAGTCAGCGGATTGCGAATCTCATGGGCAACCCCTGCCGCGAGTTCGCCCATTGCCGACAGCATCTCAGACTTGCGCAAGAGCTCCTCCGCCGTCTTGTGTTCCGTGATGTTCTGGGACATCTTGAGCACGTGGACGATCTTGCCCGCTCGGTTGCGAATCGGCATCAATGCCGCTCCCTCCCAGAAGCGGTCTCCGTTCTCACGAACCATCTCGATCTCGCCCGCCCAGCGTTCGCCCCGGCAGACCGATGCCCATACTTCTCCAAAAGGCACCCCGTCGAGCTCGGCCGGATGAAACCGTGACACCGGCTGACCCAATACTTCGTCGGATCGATACCCCATCTGTTCCGAGAATTTGAGATTGATGTATTCGACCTCTCCCTCAATGCCCGCAATCAGAATGATGCTGTGGCTCTGCTCGACCGCATGGGAGAGCTTGAGAAGATCCGCAGTCGCTTGCTTCAGCTCCGTGATATCCCTTAACGTAATCACAATTCCTTGCGGCTTCCGATCCCAGGAAAAGCAGGGGAGCGCAATGAGGGAGTACCAGCAGCCGGAAGGGCTCTTCAGCTCACGTTGAATGGGGATGAGGCTCCGGGCCACCGAAACGATATCGGCATAGAGTCTATTGTCAAACGGGATGCACAGCTCCGGGTCGAAAGGACGCTGAAGGTCATACGGGGTTAACGGGATTTCACGGGCAAAGAGGGTGTTGAACTGCCGGATTCGAAGCTCCATGTCGAGCACGAGGCAGCCGACCCCGGCCCCCTCCAGCCATTCGCACCAACCATCTCCCCAGAAAAGCCATTCCCACAGCCTTTCCTTCAGCTCCTCATTTTCTCTTGCCAGCTCCTGCATCCTCTTCTCCGCTTCCTGATTCGCGGCTCGAAGCTCGTCCGCCTGCTCCAGGAGCTCCCGATTGCGCGCTTCGAGCTCGGCGTTCTGCCGAGCCAGCTTTCGCGTCAGGCTGTCCCTCTCCAGTTTCAGCCGGGACAATGCCTCCTCCCGGACTTGGATCGCCACGTCTCCCGATTCATCAAACGGAATGGAGGAGGGCCTCACGTCCGGATTTCTAGTCAGCAGGCGATAATCAGGCTGCTTGGTGGCAGACCTCCTGGTACGACTCTTATCCTGTTCCATTTGAGGTTCCTTTCCCTAAAGCGAGTCACAGAACCCGCCCTATTAAATGAACCCGGAGCCGTCCGAAAAGGATGGAGTACGGCAGCCGGCACCGGCGAAGGCCCTCCTCAGAGGACAACCTTCGCCGCTTCATCCATGATACAACATCCTCCCCGGATACTTCTACTATTATTTTCCAACTAATTCCGTCAAGAAGCGCCTTTCCTCCTCGCTTCCCCCTGTCATCCTCATGGAGTGTCTACCCCTTCGATCGGCTCGGCCACGTAGTGCTCGATTCCCATCGTTACCTTCCCTTGGCCGCTCGTGATGTCCGTTAGCCAGGCGGAAAATACTTCGGCCTCGGAGGCGGTCGGCTGGCAATGCAGCGTGACCTTGTCGGCAAACAAGGTCTCCCCAAGCCGGGTTCCCCGCCCTCTCAGCTCATGCTCGACCTTGCCGAGCCAGGTATAGTCGATCTCCACGTAAACGTCACGATGAAGGACTTGCTTCACGGGACAGGCCGCAGCAAGACCTACGACGGCCCCATCGGTATATGCCCGAATAAGCCCTCCGGCGCCGAGCATAATCCCTCCGAAGTACCGGGTCACGACGACCGCGACATTTTTCAGGCCCTGGTGCTTGATGACTTCCAAGATCGGCTTGCCTGCCGTCCCGCTCGGCTCGCCGTCGTCAGACTGCTTCTGGTGTTCGTCCCTCTCCCCGATCACATAGGCCGAGCAGTTGTGAGTGGCGGCGCTGTGCTGTTTCTTGATTTCGGCAATAAACGACAAGGCCTCCTCCTCCGTTTCCACGGGACGAGCATGGCCGATAAATCGGGACTTGCGGATGACGATCTCCGCAGACCCGTTCTTCTCCACGGTCTTATAGCTCGAAAGCATTGATTCGGTTCCTCCTCACGTTTGGAAACATTGTAGCACGGGGGATCCAAATGCGGCAAAACCAGCGCCTCGTGGAAACCTCCTTTATAGTGAAAAAACCCGTTGACTCCCCCTAGCGAATCCTCTAAAGTTAGCGGAAGTACGATTAGCCCGAGCATGTGTTCTTATGATGTTCGACTGCAGCTGACACTGCCGAGACGAAAGGTTGGACTTATGAAACCCGCGAAAATCCCTTTAACCCGCTATGCGAAGCTTTTGTCCGGGTACCTGCTGCCCCAATGGAAGAGCGTTGTTGTGCTCTACAGTCTCTTGATGGTTTCCATCGGCATGCAG
Source organism: Gorillibacterium sp. CAU 1737 (assembly GCF_039888655.1). Lineage (NCBI taxonomy): Bacteria > Bacillati > Bacillota > Bacilli > Caryophanales > Paenibacillaceae > Gorillibacterium > Gorillibacterium sp. CAU 1737. The sequence goes on along the minus strand of NZ_JBDQQO010000003.1, from coordinate 436,815 downwards.
CTCATCAACCCGCAGATCGTCCGCTATTTCATCGATTCGGCCCAAGCCAAAGCGGAGGTTCGGGACCTCTATTACGCCGGAGCCCTGTTCATCGGGGTATCGCTCCTCTATCAGCTCATCCTGCTCGTCACCACCTACCTGAGTGAAAATGTCGGTTGGAAGGCTACCAATCAGCTGCGTGCTGATGTGGCGGAGCATTGCCTGCGCCTCGACCCCGGCTTCCACAAATCCCACTCCTCCGGCATGCTTATTGAACGCGTCGACGGGGACATCAACGCCCTTTCGAACTTCTTCTCCAAGCTGTCGGTCATGCTCCTGTCTAATCTGGCGCTCGTAGTTGGCATCCTCGTGCTGCTCTTCCGCGAGGGCTGGCAGATCGGGCTCGTCATGACGATCTTCGTCGGCAGCGCCATCAAGACGCTGCAATACATCCGCCGCTTCACCGCCCCGCTCTGGACGAAGGTGCGCGCCATCAGCGCTGAATTCTACGGCTTCCTCGGGGAGCACCTGGAGGGCACCGAGGATGCGCGTGCGAACGGAGCCGCCGGCTTTGTCATGAACCGGTTCTACGGCATCATGCGCCGCTGGCTGCCTCTTCGCTTCAAGGCCTTCCTGGGCTTCGCCTCCATGTGGATCTCCTCGCTCACCCTGTTCGCCCTCGGCAGCGCTATGGCATTTGCGGTCAGCAGCTATCTCTACCGGCATGGGGCGATCACGCTCGGGACTGTATACATGATCATCTATTACACCGAACAATTGTCTCGACCTATTGAGCAGATCCGCACCCAGATGGAAGACCTCCAGAAGGCGGATGCCAGCATCACCCGGATCGGCGAGCTGCTCGCAACGGAGTCTGCCATTCAGGACGGAGAGGGAGCACCACCCGCCCCCGGTCCCTCTACGATTCGCTTTGACCATGTCGTCTTCGGCTACGAAGACCACCTCGTCACGCTGAAGGACCTCGACTTCACGCTGGAAAAGGGCAAAACCCTCGGCGTGCTCGGACGCACCGGCAGCGGCAAAACGACGCTTGCCCGCCTGCTTTTGCGCTTCCATGATCCCCGGGAAGGGGCCGTCACGCTCGATGGCCGCAACCTGAAGGAGTTTCGGGTAGAAGACCTGCGCCGCCACGTCGGCATGGTCACCCAGCAGATCGAGCTGTTCCAGGGAACCGTGCGGGATAACCTCACCTTCTACAACCCCGACATTCCAGATTCGGACATAACGGAGATTCTTGGGGAGCTGGGGCTGGACGATTGGCTCGCGTCGCTCCCGGAGGGCTTGGATTCCCCGCTTGCGTCAAACGGCGGAGGATTGTCCGCCGGAGAAGCCCAGCTGCTCGCCTTCGCCCGCGTCTTCTTGAGCGATCCGGGCATCGTCATTCTCGACGAGGCATCCTCGAAGCTTGATCCCGTCACGGAGCAAAAGATCGTTCAAGCGACCGACCGCCTCGTCCGGGAGCGTACCTGCATCATCATCGCCCACCGGCTTGCCACCGTGCGCCGTGTCGACGAGATTCTTATCCTGGAGGACGGCGTTCTGCTGGAGCATGGGCCGCGCCAAAGGCTGGCCGATGATCCCGGCTCCCGCTTCCATCACATTCTGAGCACCGGATGGGAGGAGGAATCCGCATGAGTACCTTTTCGTTTCTGTGGCGGCTGTTCCGATACCGCCCTTTCTTATACCTGGCAAATCTGTTCGCCTGGACGATGGTCTACCTGACCCCGGTCCTGCCCGGCATCGTCACCAAAATGTTCTTCGATGCACTGACCGAGGGAGATACGTACCGCTTCGGTATCCCGGCCATCATCGCGCTCATGGTCGGCGCTTCGCTGTCCCGCTGTCTCTTCATCGCGCTCGGCTTCGTCACGGACGTTCACTTCCGCTTCCGCATCGGCGCCCTGCTCCGGCATAACCTGCTGCGCCATATCCTGAAGGAGCCGGGGGCGAAGGCCATCCCGGTCTCGCCGGGAGAAGCGATCAGCACGTTCCGTGACGACGGCGATCATGTCGAGGAAGCGATCAGCTGGTCCGTCGACGCCTTCGGCATGATCGTCTTCGCGGCCGTGGCCGGCAGCATCCTGCTCCGCATCAACGCCGAGCTGACGCTGTGGGTGTTCCTGCCGCTCGTGGTCGTCGTCACCATCGCCCAGCTCGCCACGACGCTCCTGCAAAAGTACCGCGCGGCAAGTCGAGAAGCGACGAGTCAGGTTACAGGAGCAATCAGCGAGATGTTCAACTCGGTGCAGGCCATCCAGGTGGCGGGCGCCGAGGAACGCGTCATCGGCCGCTTCCGCCAGCTTGGGGAAGAGCGCCGCAAGTCCGTGTTGAAGGACAAGATTTTGACGCAGCTGCTCGACTCGATCTTCTCGAACACCGTCAACCTGGGCACCGGCCTCGTGCTCATTCTCGCCGCCGGCGAGATGCGCACCGGAGACTTCACGGTCGGCGATTTCGCCTTGTTCGTCTATTACCTGACCTTCGTCACCCAGTTCATCCAAAACTTCGGCAAGTTCATCGCCGACTTCAAGCAGTGCTCGGTCTCGAAGGACCGTCTCCTCGGCCTGCTCCAGGACGCGCCGGCCGAACGGCTTACCGACTCGCACCCGCTTTACCTGGGCAAGGAGCTGCCTCCCGAGATTCCTACGCCGATGCTGCGTCCGGAGGACCGCCTGGAGGAGCTGGCGGTGGAGGGACTCACCTACCACTATCCGGGCAGCGACCGCGGCATCTCCGACATCCGGCTCACGATGCCGCGCCACTCCTTCACCGTCGTCACCGGCCGTATCGGCAGCGGCAAGACGACGCTCGTCCGCGCCCTGCTCGGCCTCCTGCCGAAGCAGGACGGCGACATCCGCTGGAACGGCGAAGCCCTCGCCGATCCCGGCTCCTTCTTCACCCCGCCGCGCTCGGCTTACACGCCGCAGTCTCCGCGGCTGTACAGCGACTCGCTGGCGGACAACATCCTGCTCGGGCAGAAGGCAACACCCGAGGAGCTTGCAACCGCCATCCGCTCCGCCGTCATGGAGCGGGATGTCGCCGCCCTTGCCGAAGGGCTCGACACCCGCATCGGCCCGCGCGGTGTGAAGCTGTCCGGCGGCCAGGCGCAGCGCACCGCGGCCGCGCGGATGTTCGTCCGCGACCCGGAGCTATTCGTCTTCGACGACCTGTCGAGTGCGCTCGACGTCGAGACGGAGCAGCTCCTGTGGGAGCGGCTGTTTGAGCGGCGGCAGGCGACGTGCCTCGTCGTCTCGCATCGCCCGGCCGTCCTCTCCCGCGCGGATCGCATCGTGCTGTTGAAGGACGGGCGGATCGAAGCCGAGGGCACGCTCGAGGAGTTGCTCGCCACGAGCGAGGAGATGCGGCAGCTGTGGGATCAGGAGAGCCGCGAGGGAACAGGCGGAGCGAAAGCCAAGGCAACCCGCGAACCCGAGTGAAGAAAAGAAAAAGCCAAGCCTCTCACGCTAGGGGATCAGTCCCCGCACTTTGCGTGATGAAGGCTTGGCTTTTTCTTTCTTGATCTGCTATGGGAACCAAAAGAGCGAATCCTGGCGGAGCCTGAAGGCAACGGCTGGCATATCAGACTAACGACACGAATGACACTTTTCAGTGAATGCCTTCATCCTTCTCCTTTTCCACGTCCCTATCCTTGTCCTGGTTCGGATCTCTCGACGTATGACGATAACGAAAGATCAACATCAGGATGAACACAATCAAGGCCAGCGACAAGCTGTTCGTGATCAGAAAAGCAAGACCCACCCCATCCGCCGCCAGATGAACGGCGTACACCTCCATGAGTCCAATACCCACGAACAACATCCAAAACGTCCGTTGGTTCAAATCCCGAATCGATTTCGTCTTGATGATTTGGATAATTTGAGGAACCCAGCCAATCGATAGAATGATCCCCCCGACCAATTGAAACACCGAATAGATCATGATTTCATCCCCCTCTCCTGAGCCTATTCATTCCCGTTCGCTTGAATACCGACCTGCAGGAGCTTGAGGGAAAATGGTAGGAGGAGCCTTCGCCGCTGCACATTTTTGTGGAGTTTTTTGACAAACCCATTGCATTTCCGTTAATACCTAGTATAATACTCGGTATAAACTCGCTATATGGGGGCGACACCTATGCCGAACCACTATGAACAAGCATGGATTAATGACCATCTTGATTTATATAATTATGCCGGCCGAATCGGAGATCGGGAATGGCAGGCTGATTTGAAGCAGCGCTTCCTCACTCGGGAAGAGCATCTCTCCACCATCACGGTTGAGGTCCTGCGTCAGGACCTGTGGAGGATCTTCGACCAAATCAACGTGAAGATGCTGGAGCTGTTCGGGGAGCTTCGGGCTGAGCCGGATCAGGAACGGGAAGCCGAGCTTCGAGACAAAGTGTGGGAACTGAAGAGCATGCGCATCGAGATCGTACGAAAGATTAAGTCTCTTCAACCCTGATCATGTAAAGGAAGCCAAGACTCGCGCGAATGCGGAGGCTTGGCTTTTTGTGTTCGAAATGGCTCTGTGCGACGACATGAATCTTGGGCTGCTCAAAGCTTATCCACGAGGGTCTCCCAGGTAAGCTCCAAAACCCCGGTCATGTTTACGGGCTCTTGGGATGCATAGGCAATCACCGCGTCCTTGTCGGGAAGCATCACGACGTACTGCCCGAACATCCCATCCATCCGATAGGAATTTGGATAAGCATTGCGCCACAGCTGATAGCCGTACCCCTGCTTATGATCGGCCGTAGCAAAAGGCTCGTTAAAAGTAGACGTATCGATTTGAGCTCTGGTCGCTCTTGCGAGGTAATCTTCCGGGATCAGCGGCTTGTCTTTCCAGATTCCGTTGTTCAGTAACAGTTGACCCAAGAGGGACAGGTCATGCGCCGTCAGATGAAGTCCGTTGCATCCAAAGGTGATTCCAGCCGGGTCCGCTTCCCAGTAGGGATCGGCGATTCCGAGCGGCTTGTATAGCCGGGGCTGCAAATACTCGTTGAGGCTGACTCCCGTTGACAGGGTAATCAGCTTCGAGAGCATATAGGTCGCCGCATTGTTGTAGACAAAGCGAGTTCCCGGCTCGAAGACGACGGGTTCATCAAAAAACAGCTTGCCGATGTTATCAAAGGGGCCGTTTTCCCCAATGACCTTCGCCATCGGGCATTTGGCCTGCCCGGTTCCCATGCACAGGAGATCGTGAACGGTCATCTTCTGCAGATACTCCGTCTGCTCCAGCCCCTCCGGAGCAAATAGATCGACGATCTTGTCCGTCAGGCGAAATCGTCCCTCCCCTGCCGCTATCCCGATCGCCATCGAAGTAAAGGTTTTACTGACCGACCACAAAAGCCTGGGCTTCGGCTCTTCAAAATGATGCTCCGCCAGCACGTCCCCCTTTTGCCGGATCACCACACTGAGTACCTTGAGGTTTTGGCTATGTACGGAATTCACCAGGTCGTCCAAAATCGATGATTTCACGTTCGTTTCCCTTCTTTCCATTCCATACAAGATATCGATAAGAATACAGTAGCACAGTTTCGCTGCTTGGTGGCGGACGGTTTGGGTTTAACCATTTTCTCTTTGAATGAGGATTGCAGCGAACGCACAAAAAGGCTCCGCCTAGACAGAGGAGCACCTTTCCAACTGTTGGCGGAGCTTGGTATACCCAGATCGGCTGAATCGTCCGAGGAGACACCTCAAACCTCTCTGCCGGTTGCTTGGCCGTTACCTTTCCCCGGTTGAGCAGATAGATGGTCAAGCCCAGAAGCCGATCCTGCTTCATCGCACGCTCCTCCTCTCCCTCTCCTGAATTGTAATTCGGAGCTGGAATCTGGAATGAATCCGGATGAGAATCCTAGAGTCCTGAATGATGCCCAGCCAAATCAAAAAGCCCGCGGGCGGCAAAACGCATGGTTGCCGATCCGCGGGCTTTCTCACACCGACGCTGGATGAGCGTCGGGTTTCAACTAGAGAGACTGTGACGAGATAAGTACCGTTCATTTGCTGACAAAATTCTCAGAATCGTGGAGCTTTTGTCAGCAAGAACGGATCCTACTCTCCTCGCAGCTCCTTATTGGTTCAGGCGAGCTTCCAGCTCAGCCTTTTCCTTCTCAAAGCCCGGCTTGCCGAGCAGGGCGAACATGTTCTTCTTGTACGCTTCTACGCCCGGTTGGTCGAACGGGTTCACGCCGAGCAGGTAGCCGCTGATGCCGCAAGCCTTCTCGAAGAAGTAAACCATGTAGCCGAAGGTGTAAGGAGTCATGTCCGGAATCGTCACGATCAGGTTGGGCACTCCGCCGTCCGTGTGGGCCAGCATCGTTCCTTGGAACGCCTTCTTGTTGACGAAATCCATCGTCTTGCCGGCCAGGAAGTTCAGGCCGTCCAGGTTGTCGGCGTCCACGCCGATCTCGATTTCCTCCGGGACCTTCTCCACTTGAATGACGGTCTCAAACAGGGTGCGGTTGCCTTCCTGAATGAATTGGCCCATGGAGTGAAGGTCGGTCGAGAAGTCGACGGAGGCCGGGTAGATGCCCTTGTAATCCTTGCCTTCGCTTTCGCCGAAGAGCTGCTTCCACCATTCCGAAACGAAATGAAGCGACGGCTCGTAGTTGACGAGGATTTCCGTCGTCTTGCCCTTGCGGTACAGAGCGTTGCGGACTGCTGCATATTGATAGCTCGGGTTCTCGGACAGGTTCGGGTTGGCAAAATCCATCATTGAGTCCGATGCTCCGCGCATCATGTCCTCGATATTGATTCCAGCCGTAGCGATCGGCAGAAGGCCGACAGCGGTGAGGACGGAGTAGCGGCCGCCTACGTCATCCGGAATGACGAAGGTTTCGTAGCCTTCCTCGTCGGCCAGCTTCTTCAGGGCGCCGCGCGCCTTATCGGTGGTGGCGTAGATGCGGCTCTTCGCGCCGTCCTTGCCGTATTTCTTCTCCAGCAGCTCGCGGAAAATGCGGAAGGCAATCGCCGGCTCGGTCGTCGTACCCGATTTGGAGATGACATTCACGGAGAAATCCTTGCCTTCGAGCAGTTGGATCAGGTGAGCGGTGTAGGTGGAGCTGATGCTGTTCCCCACAAAGAAGATTTGCGGCGTCTTGCGAACGCCGGCGTCTTGCAGGTTGTAGAAGCTGTTGGTCAGCATTTCGATGGCCGCGCGAGCCCCGAGGTACGAGCCGCCGATGCCGATGACCACCAGCACTTCGGAATCGGATTGAATCTTTTCAGCCGCCTTCTTGATGCGAGCGAATTCTTCCTTGTCATAGGACAGCGGGAGGTTGATCCAGCCGAGATAGTCGCTGCCGGCACCTGTGCCGTTGTGGAGCTGCTCATGAGCGACGCGTACCGCGCCTTCCAGGTAGTCGATCTCATGTTGACCGATGAAGCTGAGTGCCTTCGTGTAATCGAATTGCAATTTGTTTGCCATGCGTAAATCCTCCTAAGCTATATAAGTTCGGAATCGTCAGCGTGAACGAAAGCTTGTTTGGTTTGATCAAGAAGCGGGCATTGCCGTACCCAAACGGAACCTGGCCCTCTCGGCCGCAAGCTCCCGGATCGCGGCGAATCCGTAGGCGGAACAAGGAAAAACAGAGGTTCCCTTCCGCAGATAGACTACACTTAAGAATACTTTTAAAAGGGGGGAATTGCAAGAGCAAGGGACCGATTTTCGAGCAAATTTTGCACGGGTGCAAAACGGCTTTTCAGCAGCTTTTTCGACAGCAGTCTGCCGCGAATCGGCGCGTTTGCAATCAAGTGGCGGAATGATATGATGAAAAAAAGGACGGTGTTCAGATTGAAGGAAAAACGTGTTGGTTTTATCGGTCTCGGTACGATGGGACATCCCATGGCCCGGAACCTGCTCGAGGCCGGCTACCCTCTAACGGTATACAATCGAACCGCCAGCAAAGCAGATGATCTCGTCCAAGCCGGAGCCAAGCGCGCCGCCACTCCCGCCGAAGCGGCGCAGGCGGCTGACGTGCTCTTCACCAACGTCAGCCAGGACGCCGATCTCCTGGAGGTGCTGTTCGGGGGAAGCGGCATTCTGGAAGGCGTACATAATGGGCTGACGGTCATCGACTGCAGCACCGTCGCCCCCAAAACGAGCCGCCTGGCCGCCAAGGAGCTGGCCGTGCGCGGCGCGCGCTTCCTCGACGCCCCCGTCACCGGGAGCAAGCCTGCCGCCGAGAGCGGGAGCCTCGTGTTCATGGTCGGCGGCCTGAAGGCCGTCATGGAGGAGCACCGCGATCTGTTCGAGGTACTTGGCTCGAAGCTGCTTCACATGGGCGAGAATGGCTCCGGCTCGTATGCGAAGCTGGCCCATAACCTCATCGTCGGCATCAACTCCGCCGCCCTCGCGGAAGGAATGGCCTTCGCCGCAAAAGCGGGGCTCGACCTAAATCACTTCCTCGAGATCGTCCAAGCCGGAGGCGCCGCCAGCAAGCAGGCCGACCTCAAGGGACGCAAGATCATCGAAGGAAACTTCGATGTGCAGTTCTCCCTCCAGCTCATGCTGAAGGACCTGCTGCTTGCCATGCGGGAGACGGCAACCTTCCAGCTTCCGTCCCCGATGCTGAACAACGCCGCCTCCCTCTACCAAATGGGACTCGCCAAGGGGAACGGCCCACTCGACCTCTCTTCGGTGGTCCAATGTTATGAGGATTGGACCGGCGAACCTGTCGGCAAGGGAACCACTTCCTCCGAGGACGCATACTCGGGCCGCGACCGGCGCAAGGCCGAGCGGGTCAACCTTGAGATCGCGCTCCAGATCTCGATTTACCAATGGCAGCTCGAAGGCGCCTTCTCCGGCCAAACCATCGAGGCTACCCTGCAGGATTTGTCCGGTGACGGCCTGCAAGTCGTGACCGAGTACCCGCTTGCCCAAGACATGTTCGTGGTGGTGCACTTCCCGCAGGAAGCCGAGCTTCCCCCTATCACCGCCAGAATCATCCGCGTGGAGAAGGATGAGGCCTCCGGCCAATTCCGCTACGGCTGCATGATGTCCGGTCTCGCGCCGGTGCTTCGCGTACGCCTCGTGGAGTACATCGATGGAATCCTGCACGGGCGATAAGCCACTTTCGGGCTCTGCCCTCTAGCCCCTCAGAAACCTTAAATTAGCGCTACAATCACCAGCCTTACAAGTAAAGAAACGCCTCCATTCCCTTCATCGGGAGCGGAGGCGTTTATTGTGTTGGTGGTGGTTCGAACTTAGCAGGCAACCTTATGGTACTTAACTCGGCTTCGACTTAGCTCAGAACGCCCTTCACCTTGGCGATGACGTTCTCGACAGTGAAGCCGAATTCCTTCAGGACTACACCAGCCGGAGCGGAAGCGCCGAAGTGATCGATCGTCACCGAGTCGCCGTCCAGGCCAAGGTACTTGTGCCAGCCGAACGAGGAAGCCATTTCGACCCCGACACGAGCGCGCACGTCCGGAAGGATGACGGAATCGCGGTATTCCTTCGGTTGCTTGTCGAACAGCTCCATGCTCGGCATGCTGATAACGCGCACGGCGATACCTTCTTCTGCCAGCTTCTTCTGTGCTTCCACAGCAAGAGCCACTTCAGAGCCCGTCGCGATGAGTTGAGCGACCGGCTTGCCGTTCGGAGCATCGGAGAGGACGTAGGCGCCGCGGCGCAGCCCTTCCGCTGCCTTCTCCGCCGTTCCTTCGAGGTTCGGCAGCGCTTGACGCGTGAACACGAGCACGATCGGGCCGCCTTGGTTCGAAGCGGCGTAAGCCCACGCCTGGCTCACTTCGTTGGCATCGGCCGGACGAAGCACGGTGAGGTTCGGGATCGAGCGAAGGCCGGCGAGCTGCTCGATCGGCTCGTGCGTCGGGCCGTCTTCACCGACGGCGATGCTGTCGTGCGTGAACAGGTAGATCGCCGGGATGTTCATGATCGCACCGAGGCGAATTGCCGGCTTCATATAATCGGAGAAGACGAAGAACGTGCCGGAGAAGGCCTTCACTCCGCCGTGCAGCGTCATGCCGTTCACCGCAGCGCCCATGGCGAACTCGCGAACGCCGAAGAAGATGTTGCGGCCGCTGTAATCGGTCGCATTCATGCGGCCCGATCCCTTGATGCCCGTCTTCGTAGACGTCTCCAGGTCAGCCGATCCGCCGATCAGCATCGGGTAGTTCTTGGCGATGGCATTGAGCGCGGTCTCCGAAGAGGCGCGAGAAGCCACAGCCTTGTCAGCCGGGGAATAAACCGGCAGCTCCGAGTCCCAGCCCTCCGGCAATTCGCCGGCAATGGCAAGCTTCAGCTGAGCGGCAAGCTCCGGATGGGCTTCGCCGTATGCATCAAGCAGCTTCGTCCATTCGCCTTCGGCCTGAATACCGCGGTTCTTAACGGACGCGAACAGGTCCTTCACTTCTACCGGAATGTAGAAGTTCTCTTGACCCGGCCATTCATAGAACTGCTTGGTCAGCAGCGCTTCGTCTGCGCCGAGCGGTGCGCCGTGCGCACCATGCTCGCCGCCCTTGCCGGACTTGTTCGGGCTGCCGTAGCCGATGACCGTCTTCACTTCGATCAGAGACGGACGGTAGTCAGCACGCGCTTCCGCGATGGCTTGATGGATCGCCGCAAGGTCGTTGCCGTCTGCGACACGGGTTACATGCCAGCCGTAGCCGTCGAACCGCTTTGCCACATCCTCGGAGAAGGACATGTTCAACTCGCCGTCGAGCGAGATGTCGTTGGAATCATACAGAACGACCAGCTTGCCAAGCTTCAGGTGGCCGGCGAGCGAGGCAGCTTCGCTGCTGATGCCCTCCATCAGATCGCCATCGCCGCAGATGGCATAGGTATAATGGTCGACTACACGGAAGCCTTCCTTGTTATAAGTATCGGCGAGGTGTTCTTCGGCCATGGCCATCCCGACGGCCATCGCAAAGCCTTGTCCGAGCGGACCGGTGGTGGCGTCAACGCCAGCCGTGTGACCATACTCCGGATGTCCCGGGGTCAGGCTGCCCCATTGACGGAAGTTTTGCAGTTCCTCAAGCGGAAGATCATAGCCCGTCAGGTGAAGCAGGCTGTACAGAAGCATGGAACCGTGACCGGCGGAAAGCACGAAGCGGTCGCGGTTGAACCAGGTAGGGTTGGCCGGATTGTGCTGCATGAATTTCGTCCACAGCTCGTATGCCATCGGGGCAGAGCCCATCGGCATGCCGGGGTGTCCGGAGTTGGCCTTGTTGATCGAATCGATCGCGAGGGTACGGATCGTGTTGACGGCCAGTTTCTCCAGAAGGTTGTTCGTTGTAAGCGCCATTGAAATCGCTACCTCCTGTGTCTTAGTTCATTCATTGTACCATGTCTATCAGACGAATACTATCGTCCTTTTTGAGGCGCTTTCACGCCAAAGAAAGCGCATCTTCACCGGCAAAAAAGCCGATTAGCCGGAAGTTGATGTCCTGTTCCTCCAGGTCCGGAAATACCTTTTCTTCGAGGATGATATCATACAGACGATCCATCGGCTCGCGCTTGTCCGCCTTCTTCGCTTTGGGATCCGTACGAAGCAGCTCCCAGGTTGATTCAATGAAGTTGCGGCGATCGATCTCGCGGCCGGCGAAGAAGCGGGTCAGCTTGGCGACATCCTCCACATACCCTTCCCCAAATCGTTGTTCCGCATCTCCTCGGAGAAGGGCGATCTCGGCTTCATACATCGGGCTCGATGTCTTGTCGCTTTTGCCGATCCAAGGCGTCTCCAGGATGAAGGGCAGATGCTTCAGCTTCTCGTGCTGAACGACCTTCTGGATGGTGCGGAAGCCCAGATATCCCGCTCCGATCGGAGCGTGGCGATCCTTGCTCGCGCCTCGGGGATTCTTGCTGTCGTTCAAGTGGATGACGGCGAGCCGGTCCAGGCCGATGATGCGATCAAACTGCTCGATCACCCCGTCGAGATCATTCACGAGGTCATAACCGGCATCATGGGTGTGGCAGGTGTCCAAGCAGATGGTAAGCCGGTCGTTCCGCTCCACGCCCTCAATGATGAGCGCCAGCTCCTCGAAGCTGCGGCCGAGCTCGGAGCCTTTGCCCGCCATCGTCTCGAGCGCAATGTTCACGTCGGTCTCCCGAATGCCGTCCAGCACCTCGTTCAAGCCTTCTGCGATTCTCTTCAATCCGTACTCCGCATCCTTGTCTGTAAAAGCACCGGGATGGAGCACAATATTTCGCACGCCCATGAAATGCGTACGGCGAATCTCCGTCTGGAGAAAGTCCACGGCAAGCTGGTAGGTAGGTTCCTTGTACGAGCCAAGGTTGATGATATACGGAGCATGGACCACGATATCCGCGAGTCCTTTTTCCTCCATAAGAGCCTTCCCTTCGGGCACGTAAAACTCCTCGATTGCCTTGCGCCTCGTGTTCTGGGGGGCTCCCGTATACAGCATGAAGGTGCTGGCGCCATAGGAGGTCGCTTCCCGAGCGGCCGTGAGCAAGCCTTTGTCCGATGTCGAAACGTGGGATCCGATCTTGAGCATAAGTCGAGGGCCATCCTTTCTGCAGACGTTCTGCTCCCATTGTACTTGTCTTAGCCGGAGTTTTCCACCAGAGAAGAACGCGGGCTTTCATTCTTTCATAAAAAAAGGACCCTCCCCCCTGCCAGCAGGAGAGAAGGCCGTCACTTTGCATGATTACGGATAAAGTTTCCTTCAGCGAGAAGGAATCAGCCGAAGACCCGGCTGCAGCTCCACAAGGGATTCATAATGGCGGTTAAAGCTAAAGACACGGCGAATCTGATAAGCAAGCACGACCACCGCATTCACGGCCTCTCCAAACGAAAATCCAAATTGCGGACATCCGTTCAACAGATTGTTGGCCTCCTGCTCCAGCTGCTCGTTGCCCGAGATCAGCGAAAGCTTGCCGCGGCTCATGGCCTCTTCCATCACATCGAGAAACGTCTCGGCCGGGCTTTCTCCAAAATGATTGCGGAGCCATTCATGCGTCTCGAACACGATATAGCTCGTCGAAACAAAGTCTCGTTCCAGGTCATCCAGGTCCGCAAAGAGCTCGCGAGCCCGTTCATGCTTCTCGTCATTCGGGTCCATGAAAGCCCTCAGGGCCGTCTCATCCAAAAAAATGGCATTCTGATAGCTGTTGTCCTTCATGATGAAAACCTCCGGGTTTTGTCGCTCTGACGACGGGCGATGCCATCCAGGGCTAGCAGCGGATTTTCTTGCTTGCGAGCCTCTTCGATCACGACCCTCGGGCCGCTGCCCGTTCTCCCCAGGAAAGCTCGAACCGCATGGTCCGCAAGGGCCTCCACGGTCGTTCCCTGTTCTTCCGCCATAGTCTGAAGCTGATCATATACCCGTGGCTCCAAAAGGACTTCCGTCCCCTCCACATCCTCGCGCTTGTCCGACAGGAAGTGGGAAGCGGAGTCTTTGATCTTGCCGAAGTACTCCTTGAACTTGTTTTCCACTTGAGTTCCATCCTGTTCCGATTGTAGAGTAGTCCCAGTTGTTGACGCGGGGCTCGTCCCCATGATACCGGGAATCGGAAGAGGAGGCAACCTGCCCCACTCCGAACCTCCGAGGCTTACGCCTCGGCGGAGTAGGGAGGAAAGCTCTTGGATTCCGCGGGAATCCACTTAATCAGATGGCGCTCAATGCGAGCGTGGACTGGATGAGAAAGCGTCGGAATGGACAGCACCGACTTTGAACTAAGGCGCGACGGAGGAAAGCTGAGCTCACGGTAAACGGGATGATCCCCCGTCCAATCGTCTCCCCCGAGGCCGGATAGAAGCAGCTCCAAACGACCGAAAGCCCGGAACATGCGGCTGTAATCGGAGGGAACGGCATGGAGCCACTGAACGTCTTTTACCTTGCGAACCTGGAAGCCGTAGGAAGCGCCGTCCGTATCGTGCAGCTGGATGAACGACAAACGCGTATTGCGTTCGTTCAGCTCTTTGTCCGCTGCGGACAACGCTTGGGATTTGCGGAGACAAGTGACGGGAATAGACAAGTACAATTCCATAAGCGCGGCTGCCGGTTCCTGAAATGCCATGAGGATCCTTCCTTTCTCCTGAAGATGCCATTTTGAAAAACACGCTCTCTATATCTATGGAGGGAATTGATTCCTTAGACTATGGCCAAGTCAATTCTTTGAAATCATCTCGGGAAAGCGTTATCAAAGAGTGGAGAAATAGAAGGCAGTCTCTAAACACTTGTCGAATGGACCGAAGGCCCGTGTGCAAACACGCACTTAAGCGCGTCCATTATGCTGCTCTATGATGTCTACAACTTCTTACCCATGATATGTCCGATTGGAACGACCCCGATCGCGCGGCTATCCTTGCTGTGATTGCGATTGTCGCCCATGACGTAGATGTAGCCTTCCGGAACTGTGATTGTCTGCCCTTGCGAGGAGGTGGCCATCTGTTCCTTCAGATAGGGCTCATTCAGTTCGATTCCGTTACGGTAGACGTGATGATCACGAATTTCAATCACATCCCCCGCCTTACCCACGACCCGTTTGACCCAGAAGACATCGCTGCTTCCACTCCCGGCTATCCATTGAAACAACGGATAATCCGACAGATCGTCAAGCAAGCTCCGCTTGCGTTCGATTCGGCTGTCGATGACGACGATATCCCCGTAAGCCGGCTCTTCTCCCAGAGATCGCGTCCATTTGGCGATCAGGATCCGGCTGTGGTCCTTTAAGGTTGGCTCCATGGAATGCCCGAGAACCCGAGTCGGCTGAAGAACGAACGTGCTAATCAACAGACTGAGAAAAAAGGCAATTCCAATGGACCAAGCCCAGCTTCGAATGCGGTGAATCCATACGGTCATCCCTGCACACTCCCAACCTTGCGAATTTCTGAAATAGTAGAATATTCCAACTTCTTCCTAATTCATTATAACGCAACCCGTTCGGAATGACGAATGAAACCGGCGTGGGACGAGATCATTCTCGCTTGACCAAGTGCTCCTTCGCCATGCGGACCAGCTCTCGGACCATCGCGCCGCCAATGGGTCCACCTACTCGACCGGCCTCCTCCGTGGTGAGGCCGCCGTTTCTTCCCGGTTGAAGCGGAATGCCCCGATCATCCGCCACTTCATACTTCACGTCATCGGGACGCTTCCGGTCTACGGTATACCCTTGCTCCGCCATAACCTGTGCTTTCAAAAGGGACAAAGCTTGCTCGGAATCCGGTACGAGCGGCCTTCTGCGGCTTCTGCGACTCATTCTCCTCTTCCTCTCGTGTGGGTTTCCTTTAGCGTTCGCCTCCTCTCGTGCTTTATTCTTCAAAAAAGGGAAGGAAGGATTGCTCAATCTCACTGATATGTAATATTATATAACACAAATAACAATTCAGTGAAGCTTGCGTCATTTAATCTAACACAACTTTTACAGGAGGGATCACGATGAGCCGGATCATGAATTTGCCTGAGGAGACCGCGGCATCGATTCAGCGGATGCCCAAGGTCGAGCTGCATATGCACCTGGATGGCAGCCTCCGTCCCGAGACGGTGATGGAGCTCGCCCATGAGCAGGGTATCCCTCTGCCGGCTCCCAGCAGCCGGGAGCTGCTTCCTTATATGCAGGTGGACGGCAGGTGCACCAGCCTGACCGAATACTTGAGCAAGTTCGCATTCACCACCTTGTTCCTGCAGACCGGTCCCTCTCTGGAACGCGCTGCCTTTGAAGCGGTGGAGCAAGCGGCTCTTGAGGGCTGCAAGTATGCAGAGGTTCGATTCGCACCGCAGCTTCATCGGGACCGAGGGCTCAGCTGCGAGGAAGCCGTCCATTCCGTCGTTGCCGGATTGAAACGCGCAGAGAAAGCCACGGGCTGCCGAGCGAATGCGATCGTCATCTGCATGCGGCATCATGCCGTCTCCCTCAACAAAGAGGCCATTGAAGCAGCCGCTCTCTATTATGGACGCGGAGTAGCAGCCGTCGATCTCGCCGGCGACGAGGCCGGGTTTCCCGCCTCCCTATTCCGCGAGGTCTTCCTGCTCGCCCATCGCAAGGGAATGCCCGTCACCATTCACGCCGGGGAAGCGGCCGGACCCGACAATATCTATGCGGCGGTGACCAAGCTCGGCGCTTCCCGCGTCGGCCACGGGGTCCGGCTGAAGGAGGACCCGGCCATCCGCGAGCTGATTCGCCGCCGTCACGTCCCGCTGGAGATGTGTCCGGTCAGCAACATTCAAACAAAGGCGGTCCCCGACTGGACGGCTTATCCAATCCGCGAGTATTTTGAGTCGGACATTCCCGTAACGGTCAATACCGACAACCCGGGTGTCTCCGGCACGAGCTTATCCCGCGAATATGGCATCCTGGCGGAAAAGTTCCGGTTTACCCGCCCGGAGCTGTCCCAGCTCGTGTTGAATGCGGCCGATGCCGCCTTCCTTCCCGATTCGGAAAAAAGCGCGCTCAAGGCTGAGCTTCGCCGGGGACTGGAAGAATGGCAGCGATTCGCCTAACCATCTTGGGATGGACTCCCGTCCGTCAGTCAGAGTCCCTCTGTTATGAGAGAAGCAGGTCCCCCGTGTTGCTCACGGCGGGAGTCTGCTTCTTTTTTTGCCTGATTTGGTGAATTTCCGAATTATCGCGCAGACTAACCTCCAGAAAGGAGCTGAATAGATGAAAGCCGTCACTTATCAAGGGATGAAGCGTGTTCAGGTGCGAGAGGTCGAGGATGCGACCCTCGTGAAGCCGGACGACATCCTGGTTCAGATCACGACGACCGCCATATGCGGATCGGATCTGCATCTGCTTAACGGCGAGATCCCCAATCTCCCTCACGGATTCGTCATCGGCCATGAGCCGATGGGCATCGTCATCGAAACCGGGCCGGAGGTCACCCGCGTCAAAAAGGGGGACCGCGTCATCATTCCCTTTAACGTCTCCTGCGGCGAGTGCTGGTACTGCAAGCATCAGCTGGAGAGCCAATGCGACAACTCCAATCCCTTTCTGGACGGTCAGACCGGAGGGTATTTCGGGTATTCCGAGACCTTCGGCGGCTACTATGGAGGGCAAGCCGAGCTGCTCCGCGTTCCCTACGGAAACTTTGTCCCGTTCCCTGTTCCCGAGGAAGACGAGCTGGAGGATGAGCACATCCTGTTTCTGTCCGATATCCTGCCAACCGCTTATTGGAGCGTTGAAAACGGAGGCGTCAAAAAAGGGGATACCGTCATCATTCTCGGAGCCGGCCCCGTCGGGCAGCTTGCCCAGAAATTTGCTTGGCAAAAAGGAGCCAAGCGTGTGATCGCCGTGGATCATATCGAATACAGGCTTGCGCATTCCCGCAGGGAAAACCGTGTGGAGACGTACAACTTCAAGGAACTGGGGGAGCGGCTGGAGGGAGAGCTGCTGGAGACAACCGGAGGCGGCGCGGATGTGGTCATCGATTGCGTAGGACTGGATTCGGAGAAGACCTTCGCGGAGAAGGCTCAGACCCTGCTGAAGCTTCAGGGCGGAGGGCTGGGTGCCTTCCGAACTGCGGCCAAGGTGGTCCGCAAGGGCGGGACCATTCAGGTGACCGGGGTCTACGGCCTGAACTACAATGCCTTCCCGTTCGGCGATCTGTTCAGCCGGAACATCAATGTTCGGACGGGGCAAGCTCCCGTCATCCATTACATGCCCGAGCTGTATCGACAGTTGAAGGAAGGAATCATCGATCCCCGCCACATCATCACCCATCGTCTTTCGCTTGCCGAAGCCGAACGCGGGTATGAAGTCTTCAATGAGAAGAAGGAGGACTGTATCAAGGTGATCCTAAAGCCTTAGAAATGGCAAAGAAGCAGGACAGGAGGGCCAGGGCTCCCTCTTTTCCTGCTTCATTCCGGCGGGGGCGGGCGTCAGCCCTCGGAAGGATCAAGCTCTGGCACCGCCTGACAGTCACGGCAAATCCAATGGTTGCCGAGAAGACCCTTGCCCGTGTACTTGCGGCAATTGCTGCAGGTGACTGCATCCTGCCCGCGCTCGCCCCGTCTGCGTGTTCCCATGCGGGTGTCCCCTTTCCAATCCATCTCCTCTTCCCCCGTCCACTTGCTGCACGACTACTGACTTTCTGCATGTTCTGTATTCTCAGTATGCCCCAACAGATCGGATGCCAGTCCAGGCACAGCACCCTTCATCAACCACTCGCGCATAAGGGTATTGACGACTTCATGCTGCTCATGATTGACACTATGGCCCGCCCCTTCAATGACCTGATAGCGAAGCTCTGCACGTTCCAGACTCGCCAGCGCCTTGGGATAGTGACTGAGTGGGTCTTTTGAGCCCATGATGAAAGAAGCTTTTTGGCGGAGAATGGCTACATTTTCCTCCGTGTTCAGGGGGAGGTAAGGATGGCTCATCATCGAGCGGGGGTTGAAGTGCTTTAGCAATAGCCCCCAATGACGCATCAGGTCCTCATTCTCCTCAAAGACAGCGGTGTTGGTTCCGCACATCTTGTGCAAGAGCCTCCGGGTGCTGGACTCTCCGGGAAACAGAGCCTCCGGCAAAAACAACCGCAGCATTCGAAGCAGACTGCGTTCCAGGCCGCCCGCCATACACACGGCCCGATCCGCTCGAGACGGCCTTTTTGCTGTATAAAGCGCTGCCAGATAAGCCCCGTTGGACACCCCCGCCACATGGAACCGGTGGAGCCCGAGAGCATCGGCCAGCTCGTCGATCCAAGCCACATCGTTCATCTTTTGAAAGTAAAGGTCGTTCGGGATGCTCTTGCCCGGGCCGCCCAGTGTATCGACTGCGATCAGACGGAAATCCTTCGCCAGACCTCGGGCATTGAACACCCACATCAGAGCGGAATTGTCCCCTACCCCATGAAACAGTAGAAGCGGAGGATGTGCCGGGTCTCCCGCAAGCAGCACGTGGGTGGTTCCGAAGGAAGTCGGAAGATCCCGTTCCTCGATGGGAACCCCCCACTGCTCAAGCAGGCGGTCGTAGGAGGTCCAGACCTTGTCTCTCCCCTCCTCGCTGCGAAAAACAGTCGTCATGCCCCTTCCCCCTTCCCCGTCAAAAAGCGGAGGATCACCGAAGGAGCCGGAAACGGAAGGCGCTCCCCGTATTGAATGCGAGTGATGGCCAGGCCTAGCACCACCGAAAAATAAGTGATCGCAAGCATCAAAGGATCATCATGGATAAATTCCCCCGCCTCTTGGCCTTCCCGGATGAGCCGAACCAACTGCTCGACCGGATTGCCGGCTGTCTCCTGAAGAATGCGGCGGGCGTCCGCCGGGATGGCATCGGGAGAGGCCGCTTGAATGAGAACCAGCCGCCAATGATTCAAAGCGAGGCTGTCCGGCGAGAGAAATGCCTCCGTTAAGGCCGTAAGCCTCTCCTGAGGACTCCCTTCTCCTTCGAAAGCACACCGAACGGCATCCTCGGAGCCGGCACCTGCGATCTCCACCAGCTTCGTGAACAGCTCATCCTTCGATTTGTAATAGCGATAGATATAGCCTTGGCTAAAGCCCGCCTGCTCCGCAATGTCGCTGATCTTGGCTGCAGCGAGTCCCTTGCGGGAGAAGACCGCGAGCGCGTTAAGCAAGATCGTACGCCTCGCTGCTTCCGGCAGTGCCTCTTCAAAATGGTGAGCAAATCGCGCCTTGAGCTCCTCTGCTCGTATCATGATACCCCTCCTGTGAATGAACGTTCATTCACATTATAAATCGACCCTAGTCCGCTGACAAGCCGACAGGTCGTTCCATTCTCTCTTCTTTGGAGGTCTCTAGGATAGAGCCGAACGGCGCTTGCCCCAGGGGCAGGCGAGCAGGCATAGGCCGCATTCCGATTTGCGTCCATGCGTCGCCAGCATCTCGCTCCGGTACGCATTGCACGCGTGATAATCGAGCAGTTTCTCTCGGCGGGTATACGGCTTCCACTCTTCTCCATAGATGAACCCCCAAGGACAAGCCTCTGCACAGGCTCGGCATTTGCCGCAGGAGCTGACAGTGGTCGGCTCTCCCGTCTTTAGGGCGGGGGCTATGAAGAGGGCGCCCAGCCGAACGCGGGGACCGAATTTCTTGGTGACGAGCAGGCTGTTTCGCCCGATCCAGCCGAGTCCGGCTTGTACGGCTCCGTGCTTGAAGGAATATGGAGCAATCAGCGACAACTCATCCTTTTGGGCTACCGGAGGAGCCCAACAGGCGATTCCTTCCTTCTCCAAAGCCTCGGCCAGCCGTTCGATTCTCTCCTTCATGCTTCCACGCAGCCCGTGCATCAGCTCGTAGTAATCCTCTTCGTCATTCGGGTCCAGGACGGAGCGGCCGTAGCCTTCGGCTATGATGATTGCGGTCTTGTAGGTATCCGCGTACGGAGTTCCTTCCAAATCCGCCGCTCCCCACAGGATACGCTCCCCACTTAGAAGGGAATCGATTCGTTCTACTAGCTTTTCCATGGTTCTCTCCCCCGTCTTTATATATAAGTTGAACACATGAAGTGGCAGAGAAGCACGGAGAGAAAGGTTGAAGCCGGAGGAGCGCAGCGTTCGCCTTTGTTTTTCAATTTCATTCCTCTAAATATACAATCAAGAAATTGAAAAACAACAGCGACCGGAGGTTCGACCTCTTCTCGCAGTGCAATTCTCTTCAGACTCTCTAGTTCAACTTCTATATAGAAAAAAGGCCGCACCCGCTTATGGGAGCAGCCCTTCGGACTGAATTCCATTCTTCCATTAGTTGAACGGTGCGTCTTGAACCTTGATGCACTCGGTCGGGCAAGAATCGATTGCTTCTTGCAGTTCTTCTTGCAGGTTTTCCGGGATCGCGGTTACGCCCTTGTTGTTATCTCCTTCAAAGATAACCTCTGCAAGGCCTTCGCCGTCATATTCGAAGATTTCGGGAGCTGCAGACCCGCAGGAACCGCAAGCGATGCATTCTCCTTTATCGACCACGCTGTACGTTGCCATGGATGAATTCCTCCTCCCTGTTCGTAATGCCCCTCTTCCACCAAAGTAAACGATTCCTCTGGTAAAAGTCCGTGACAATTTTAACAAAGAAGGGATATTTTTCGGACGAACTTCTCTTTTGGGCAGACGCCTTGCCCATCCCCTGTCAGACAGCCAGGAATTGCTCCATGTCTTGATCGACGGTCGTGATTCCCCCGATGCCGAATGTGTCGATCAGCACCTTCGCGACATTCGGTGAGAGGAAGGCCGGAAGAGTCGGGCCGAGGTGAATGTTCTTCACGCCGAGATGAAGGAGAGCGAGCAGAACAATGACCGCCTTTTGCTCGTACCAGGCAATGTTGTAGGTGATGGGAAGGTCGTTGATATCATCGAGTCCAAAGGCTTCCTTGAGCTTCAATGCGATGACGGCAAGCGAGTAGGAATCGTTGCATTGCCCGGCGTCTAGCACGCGGGGAATGCCCCCAATCTCACCCAGGCCCAGCTTGTTGTACTTGTACTTCGCACAGCCTGCCGTCAGGATGACCGTATCCTCCGGAAGTGCGAGCGCAAAATCACGGTAATAGCCGCGGCTCTTCATGCGGCCGTCGCAGCCCGCCATGACGAAGAAGCGCTTAATCGCACCGGCTTTCACGGCATCGATCACCTGATCGGCAACCCCCAGCACCGTGGCGTGGGCGAAGCCGTTTACGAGTTCGCCGGTCTCCAGCTCCACCGGAGGCAAGCTGGCCTTGGCGCGTTCGATCACGGCGGTGAAATCCTTGGCTTCCCCTTCCGCTGCCGCGGGGATGTGCGGAACGCCGGGATATCCGGCATGGCCGGTCGTGAAGATCCGATCCCGGTAGCTGTCCTTCACGGGGACGATGCAGTTAGTCGTCATCAGGATCGCGCCGCGGAAGCTTTCAAACTCTTCCGCCTGCTGCCACCAGGCGTTGCCGTAGTTGCCTACGAAGTGCTCGTATTTCTTAAAGGCCGGATAGGCGTGAGCGGGAAGCATCTCGCTGTGGGTGTAAATATCAATGCCCGTTCCTTCGGTCTGCTTGAGCAGCTCCTCCAGGTCCTTCAGGTCGTGACCGCTCACCAGAATGCCCGGCCGGGTGCCGACGCCGAGGTTGACGCGCGTCACTTCCGGCTGGCCGTAAGCGGCGGTGTTCGCGCCGTCGAGCAGCGCCATCGCCGTGACGCCGTGGCGGCCGCATTCCAGCACAAGCGCCACGAGCTCATCGGCACCGAGGCTGTCATCCAGCGCAGCCGCGAGTCCCTTGGCGAGGAAAGCGTTTACCTCTTCATGGAAATGGCCGAGGTGAGCCGCATGCTCGGCGTAAGCCGCCATGCCCTTCAGCCCGTAGGTAAGCAGCTCGCGCAGTGACCGGATGTCCTCGTTCTCGGTGGCGAGAACGCCTACCGTGCGAGCCTTCGCCGCGAGCTCCGCCTCCGATACGGCCGTCCAGGTCGCGGCATCGTGCCCGGCAAGCGGAACGTCCACGCCGCGCGCAGCCAATTGCTGCTTCAGCTCGTCACGACAAGCAAGCCCGTCGCGGATCTTCTCGGCGAATACCGCATCGTCAAAGTTGGCGTTCGTGATCGTCGCGAACAGATCGCCGCGAATGCGCGCATCCGCCGCCCGTACATCCAGCCCCTGCTCCCTGGCCGCATCGGCGAAGAGCGCGATCCCCTTCAGCACATACATCGTCAGATCCTGCAGAGCTGCCGTTTCCCCTGTCTTGCCGCAAACCCCTTGCACCGTACAGCCGGTTCCCTTTGCTGCTTCCTGGCACTGATAGCAAAACATCTCGCTCAACCGCTTCTCCTCCTTTAAATGGCTGCTTCTATACGAGCTGACCTTCCAGGCTGATCGTCACTTCCCGATAGGGAACGATCGTCTGGGAGGCGAGCATCGCTTGCTTCACCGCCTGCACGATTCCGCCGCAGCAGGGCACAACCATGCGCACCACGGTGATACTGCGGATGTCGTGCAGCCGGAGAATCTCGGTTAGCTTATCGGCGTAGTGGGCAACATCGTCGAGCTTCGGGCAGCCGATCAAGGTGATGTGGTTCTTGATGAAGTCCCGGTGAAAATCCCCGTAGGCAAAGGCGGTGCAGTCCGCCGCTACGAGCAGATTCGCCCCGTCGAAGTAGGAATTGGCCGGATTCACCAGATGAAGCTGAATCGGCCACTGCCTCAGCTCGGACGGACGCGCTTCATCCACCTCGACTCGGGCGCCGGGGGCAACCCTTGCCTTATCGACGGCAGGGGCTGCCGCGCTGCTCTTCGTCGGTGCGGCAGATTCCTCGCGCCGGAACAGCTGTGCCATGCTGCCCGGGCAGCCGCCATGGCCGTGTCCATGCCCGTGCGCATGGGCATGCGCGTGACCGGCATGCGTGTGGCCCGCATGGCCGTGCGCTCCGTTCGCTGCCGCTCGACGCTCAGCCATCCGCTGCTGAACCGCCTCGTCGTCATACTCTTCTGCCTCGCGCTCAATCATCTCAATAGCGCCCGTCGGACACTCCGGCAGGCAGTCGCCAAAGCCGTCACAATAGCTGTCGCTGACGAGCTTCGCCACTCCGTTCACGAGCTCGATCGCTCCTTCGTGACAGGCATCCACACAAAGACCGCAGCCGTTGCACAACTCTTCATGAATGGTAATAATTTTTCGGATCACAGCGGAACCCTCCGTTCTTTCCTTGCACTCTTTACAGCCTACTTTGATTGTAGTAGACTGACCTCAACCTATCGGTAACCGATGTTACCGATCCGAAAAAAATCACCGGAGGCCTTCATGATTCCGAACCCCGTAACCTTGAAGTCCTGCCTGTTTTTTCGCGGCAAAACGACGGAGGAAATTCGCGCGCTCACCGGGCGGATCTCCTATCAGGTCCGCTCCTGGAAGAGGAACGATCTGATCGTCTCAGAGGGCGAGCCGGCAACTCGCGTCGGCATTGTCCTGGAAGGACAGGTTGAGGTCCAGAAGCTGTATCCGACCGGCCGGAGCATGACGCTTGCGAGCCTGCGGCCCGGACAAACCTTCGGAGAAGCGGTGCTGTTCGGCCGTGCCGCCGTCTTCCCCGCCACGGTCATCGCCGGAGAAGCGTGCTCGGTGATGTTCATCGGCAAGGGGCAACTGCTGCAGCTGTTTGCAGAAGATCCCAGTATCCTTGGCTGCTACATGGAGAACATGTCCGAACGGCTGCTTCTGCTCAACCGGAAGATCGAAGTGCTCTCGCTGGGCAGCCTGCGGCAGCGCATCGCCTGCGATCTTCTGAAGCATGCGGATGAGCAGTCTTCCGCGCAGTTCACGATTCCATATACCAAGAAAGTCTGGGCAGAGCATCTGAATGCCGCCCGTCCCTCGCTGTCCCGCGAGCTCGGTCTCCTGCGCGATAAGGGCTTGATCGCTTTTGTTGGCAACATCTTCACCCTGACCGACCGGAAGGGGCTGGAGGAGCTTTTGCTGGAGCGTGTCGCAAACCCATGAACCGGCTTGCGCGCTCTGGATGAATAAGCCCGCCTGATCCATGAAAGGAGCATCTAATGTCCGACCTTGTTGCCGCCTTATCCCGCGTTCCGCTGTTTCGCGAGCTGAGCCCGGAGGAGCTCGAACGCCTGGAGCGCATCTCCTCCCTGCGCAGCTACGGCAGGAAAACCGCCGTATTCCACGAAGGAACGGAGCGGGAGACGGTGTACTTCGTTCTTCGCGGCCTCGTCAAGACGTACAAGACCGACGAAGAGGGACACGAGCAGATCATGAACATTCTGAAAACCGGTGATTTGTTTCCGCAGACCGGATTTTTTGACAGCGCACCGTATCCGTCGACGGCGGAAGCGATCGTCGATACACGTCTTCTGTCCATCCCGGTTCACACGTTCGAGCAGCTGATCCTTACGGTTCCCGCCATCTCCATCAAGCTGATGCGCGTCATGAGCGGACGCATCATCGACCTGCAGCAGCGGCTGCACGACTTCGCCGGGCACGATGCCGCCGAGCGAGTCGTGCTGTACCTGATCAAGCTGGCCCTCGACTATGGCCGACCGGATAACACAACGGAGGTTCCCTCGGTTCGCATCCCGATTCCACTCACGAACCAGGAGCTGGCGAGCGCCGTCGGCACGACGCGGGAGACGGTAAACCGCCTGGTCAGCATGCTCCGCAAGGAGGGCCTCATCGATTCCGACCGCTCCGGCTATACCATCTTTGACAAAGAGAAGCTGCTGCATCGGATTCGCAAGGACGAACACTAAATTCCGCTCGCCAGTATCGGAATAATCGGATACTATAGAGAGCAAAAGGAGGGGTGGCATGTTTCAAAAAGTAGACTATGCCTTAAGCCGTCAAGACGGTTATCGCCTCGTTCAGGAGCAGCTGCGTCACCTCATTCAGGACGAACCGGACGCCATCGCCAACTTGGCCAACGCCTCCGCTCTGCTCGGGCAATTTTTGCAGGACATCAATTGGGTGGGCTTCTATCTGCTGAAAGGCAATGAGCTCGTGCTCGGGCCGTTCCAGGGCTTGCCGGCCTGTGTGCGCATCCCGGTCGGCCGAGGCGTTTGCGGCACCGCCGCCCGCGACCGTGCAACCGTCCTTGTGGAGGACGTTCACGCCTTCCCCGGACACATCGCCTGCGATGCCGCCTCCAACGCGGAGATCGTTGTTCCGCTTCTGAAGAACGGAGAGCTGCTCGGGGTGCTCGACATCGACAGCCCCAGGCACGGCCGCTTCGACGAGATCGATCAGGCAGAGCTGGAGAAGTTCTGCGCCGTTCTGGTTGAAGGCCTGTAAACCCGGATAAGCTGATGAATGACCAGACCGTAACAAGCCGCTTTCTTCTATCGTCAGGGATTCCGTGAGGCGGATCGCTGACTGTCATATCGCCAGAAGCGCCCGATTCTCGGACTAGTACGCTGCTGGCAGGACCGCATGCTGCGGCCTTCAACCTTATTAAGGAGTTGAGTGTCATGAGTGTCCCTAAAGTATTGACGATCGCCGGTTCGGACACGAGCGGCGGTGCCGGCATTCAAGCCGACCTGAAAACCTTCCAGGAGAAGGATGTGTACGGCATGACCGTGCTTACGGTCATCGTGACGATGGATCCGCACAACAACTGGTCTCACGGCGTGTTCCCCGTTCCGCTGCCGGTTGTTGAAGAGCAGCTCAAGACCGTGCTGGACGGCGTCGGTCTCGACGCACTGAAGACAGGGATGCTCGGCTCCATCGAGCTGATCGAGCTCGTCGCTGCCGAGATCAAGAAGCGCGACCTGAAGCGCATCGTCATCGACCCGGTTCTCGTGTGCAAGGGCACCGATGAGGTGCTGCACCCGGAGACGGCCGTCGGCCTGCGCGAGCTGCTCGTGCCCCTCGCCGATGTCGTGACGCCGAATCTGTTCGAAGCCGCCCAACTGGCGGAACGCGCTCCGATTCGCACCGTGGAAGACATGCAGGACGCCGCCGTTCGCATCTTCGATCGCGGAGCGAAGCACGTCCTGATCAAGGGCGGCGCCAAGCTTGACCACCCGAAGGCCGTCGATCTTCTCTATGACGGCAAGACCTTCGAATGGTTCGAGACCGAGCGCATTTCGACGCCGTACACCCACGGCGCCGGCTGCACCTTCTCCGCCGCCGTTACGGCCGAGCTGGCCAAGGGCAAGGACGTCAAAGAAGCGACGCGCCTCGCGAAAGCCTTCATCACCGCCGCCATCGGCGCCGGCTTCCCGCTCAACCAGTTCGTCGGCCCGACCCGCCATTCGGCAGCCCGGAACAGCGTGCTGGCCTAACTCCTGCACAGCTTCCTTCCTAACGAAGAAAAGCCACCAAACTCGCTTTCATGCGAAGTTGGTGGCTTTTTCGTCCGTTAGGGAAGGAAACGGAACCTATGAATGAAGGCGAAGAGCGCGTTTGCGATCTCGACTTTCGGTCGAATTCGTCGGCGGTTTTTCCAAAGGCTTCTTTTTACAGGCCGAGGTAAACCTTGATGCCTTTGACGATAGCGGTAGCTACTTTATCCTGGAAGGAATTCGTAAACATGAGGGCTTCCTCTTGCTTGTTGGACAGGTAGCCGATTTCGAGCAGCACCCCGGGCATGTCCGTCTTGCGAATGACACGGAAGTCCTCCCGCCGCACCTTATCGTCGCGGAAGCCGGTGGCCGCCACGACATACTTGTGCAGGGTGTCCGCGAGCGCCTTGCTGTAGCTGTTGTAATAGTACGTCTGGGTACCATTGGAGGTCGGGGCAAAGTTATTGCCGTGAATTGATACGAAGACGTCCGCACCAAGCTGGTTCGCAAAAGCCGCACGATTGTCCAGCGTGACGAATGTATCCGTGGAGCGCGTCAAGTAAGCGTCGATCTCCTTCTCCTTGTCGAGCAAAGCCTTCACCTTCAAGGCCATGGACAGGTTAAAGGTTTTCTCGCTCTTGCCGGTGAGTGAGATCGCGCCGGGATCGGTGCCTCCGTGACCGGCGTCGATGACCACCTTGCGCTTGCCGCTCGCCGGTTTCTTGAGCGTAAGCGTCAGCTTGCTCACTGTAGGACGGCTGATCTCATACGAAGCCTGCCCGTTCGTTTCGAGCACGATGCGGACCGTTGAGGTGGCAGGATCGTTCACGGCGTAGCGAATTTGCGAGACTAGCGGATTGCTCGATGCTACCGTCTGGGAGAGAGTCTCACCCAGGCGAGGAAGGCCGCCGCCAACCACTGCATTCGGAACATCAATGACAATTCGGTTCGGGTCCGTGAGGGCGAATACATTCGCCTCCAGCTTGCTCCCCGCTTGAAGCGTAACGCTGGTTGCCGTGGACGTGATCGACCACAGCTCCGTGAGGCCGTTCATCGATTCCATGACATCGGGGGTCTTCAGGTAGACGGCATTCGCGCTTCCATCCCACTGAACCGTAAAATCGAAGAGATTAGCGATAAAGCGGACCGGAAGCATGGTGGTTCCCGACTTGACGATGGGGGCTGCGGGAAGCGTCACTTCCACTCCGTTCACATAGCCCAGGGTCGAATTCTCGAACACCTCGATCTTCTGCTCATCGCGAATCACGGTCATCTTGTGGGCTGCATTGTCCCAGCTTACGGTCGCTCCGAATTGCTCGGAGATCACGCGAGCCGGTACGAGGGTGGTGCTTCCGGACAGGTAAGGCGGAACTGCAGACTCCAGCTTCACCTCGTTCAGGTACAACCGGATGGACGAATCCGCCGCGGCATGGGTCATGGTGGGCAACAGAAACAACAGGACTGCGAGCGACAGAAAAGACCAAAACCGTTTTTTCATCTTCACCTCTACCAATCTTTAAGTCTTGTCTAGTTGACGATAACGTTAGACTCGTCTACCTTGGAAAAGTTTCTCGGATTTGCCCACATTTTTTCGAAAATTCTGTTTCCTCGTTTGGGTCGATGCCCATTCTTCCCTTGAATAAGCCGGTTTGCATTCTTCTCTCCCCTCTTTTTTCGGACCCGATTGCTCTTTGCTCGCAAATCTGATATAAATGGATTGAATCACTTAATCCATTTAATTCAACATTCCCTTTTATAAGGAGCGCCCTCTCAATGAGCCCTACTTTGTCGCGGGAAAATTATTTTCTGACCGTGATCAATCAGATTGAAGAGCATACGGTGGAAGCAGGCAGTCTGGAAGAGGAGCTGCAGCAGCTTTTGCTGGACCTCGCCCGCCTTGTGCAAGCCAATCAGAGCTTTAGCGAAGCCGTGCTCGAGCGAATCAATTCCTCCTTCGAACGCTATCCCGCCGTTCATCTGAAGATTAAGTCCATTCCGCAAGAGGAGCCGGCTATTCCCGAACCCGATTCCACGAAAAAACCTGCTCCTGGAGTACGGCCGTCCCTCCTGCTCTACACCCAGTTTGTGGACGGTCCCGACCAGCTCAAGCGAATGTATATGGAGGCCCTGATCAGCTTGCTGGAAGCGCTCGAGCGAAAGCCGATCGACCTGCAGACCTGCACGCAGTGCGGAAGCTGGTTTATTCCGTACGAGCGGGCTTCGGTTACCCGGTTTTGCAGCACGAAATGCCGCAATCGTTACCATTACCTGCTGGGAAAAACAAATCGACAGGAGGCCACGTCATGATCATCCTGAAGACCGATGACGAGCTCAAGCAGATGCGGGAGGCCGGCCGGATCGTTGCGGAATGCCATGCCTTGCTGGCCAAAGCCGTCAAACCCGGCGTCACCACCATGAAGCTGGATCAGCTCGTGGAGGAGAAAATTCGCTCGCGGGGAGCCACGCCCAGCTTCAAGGGGCATCATGGGTTTCCCGCCTCGATCTGCGTAGCCCGAAATGATGTGATCTGCCACAGCTTCCCGGATTCCACCCCGCTGCTTGAAGGCGATGTGGTCACCCTGGACGTGGGAGCCCACTACAAGGGCTTTCATGGGGATTCCGGCTGGACCTACGCCGTTGGCGAGGTTTCAACTAAGCTTCGGAAGCTGATGGAGGTGTGCCACCAGAGCCTGCTGCTGGGGATTGAGCAGGCGCGGGAAGGCAATCGGGTCGGAGATATCGGCCACGCCATCGATACGAATGCCAAACGGCACGGATATGGGAACGTGCGAGACTTCACCGGCCACGGAGTAGGAAGAGAGCTCTGGGAAGAGCCGACCGTTCCCAACTACGGCCTCAAGGGGAAAGGAACGCGCCTGAAAAACGGCATGACCATCGCCATTGAACCCATGTTCACGCTCGGCGACTGGCGGGCGGTTTTCGACAGCGACGGCTGGACCGCGCGCACGCTGGACGGCTCCATCTGCGTCCAATACGAGCACACCATCGCCATAACGGAGAATGGACCGCAGCTTCTCACGGTTTTATGAATGTCAGCCCGAGACCATTCGAATCAAAACGGGAGCAAGGAGGACATGACGTCCCTCTTGCTCCCGTTTTGGCTTTCGGTGAAAGCTGTAAAAGCAAATGGCTCCGTATGGAAAAGAAGCAAGCGGGGGTTCCCGTCTGCTCTTATAGAGTTGACTCTATGTTTTCGAAGTCGAGCTCCGCATAAACCCCGTAATGGTCGCTTGCACAATAACCCGTAACGGGAGAGATCTCCGTTCCAAACAAGCCAAAGGCCATCAGCTTAGGGGTGGGCTTCGGATAGGTTTCCTTGAGAAGAATCCAGTCGATCCTCGTTCCGGCGCTTTCCTGGTATCCGTTCCCTTTCCAGCGGGGATTGGAGGAGAGATCCAGGGTTGCCTTCGGCTCCACCCCGGTCCGATCCCGATACACAATCGCGAGATCGTCCCAAACCGGCGCCGCTTCCTCCCCATAAAGGCTTTGCTTACCGAACAGGAAGCTTTGCACGCTGCTTCCCTCCACACAATTGAAATCCCCGCAAAAGAGAGAGTAGTCTGCCCTGGATTGCTTGTTTTCCTGAACCAATGCCATGACTTGTCTTTCACGGCTTAGCACGCTGTCCCATGGCAAATGAACATTCATCACTTCCAGCGTATAGCCTCCAACCTGAACCGTCCCGATCAAGGCTTCGCCAAAGCGGTGCGTGGACACGAAGGGAAGCTTGCTCAGAATGGCCAATTCGCAGGTACTGCTGGGCTTATAGTAGGAATAGAAGGGGAACCCCCCTTTTTCCGAGATCCATCGGCAATGTTCTTCGTTCGGCACATCTTGCAGACACAATAGGTCTGCCTGTTGCTTTCGGATCTCTTCATGAATTTGATCGAGCCGTCCCGGCCATCCGCGTTTATCATTCCAGATGTTGTAGGTGACGATTTTCATTTTCGTTCCCCTTCCATGCTCAAAGTGATGGAATCCGCGACTTCACCACCCTCAATCTCACTAAGCCAGCTTCTTCCGTTTCCCTCTCATTCTGCCAAATGAACCTTTCCAGAGGCAATGGAGTGAACCGTTTCATAAAAAGTCTCCAAGCCCTCCTGAATGATCTGCCCCCCCCCTTGCTTCCCAGCCAGCCGACTAGCCGCCGCTCCGCGTCGCCCCGAGCGGTTCCCGGGTTTTCTTGAGCAGGCCGAGCAGTTGCGACACGTATTGCCCCAGCATGATGCTGAGCTGCGCCTTCATCACCTCGCGCACGATCCCGAAGCGGTCCTCATAGCCGCGACACACATAATGGTAATAATGAATCATGTCCGTCTGCTCCTCGCCGACGACCTTGATCGCCCGGAGGGAGAGCTCCCTCTTCACCGCTTGAAGGTCGCGTCCAATCTCGTCGAGAAGCACTTGGGTCGAAGCGAGGTAAAGCTTCTTCAAGGTCATCGTCGAATGCTCAATCTCCTGGCGGTTCCGTTCCACCAGGGTGACGAGGTGCGGCAGCAGGATGAAATTGCGGAGCATCTGCAGCTCCTCCGACTCCGGGGGACCGCTCCGCTTGCGGTCCTTGCGGTGCTCATATTGTTCCTGGTGTTCGGTGAGCAACATCTTGGAATTCCACCTTTCGTTGCCGTCGAGTTTGCTCATTTGTAATGCCCTCCGATCTGTTCTGCGCGCTCCCGCGCTACCCCTGAAGCCAGCAGCGACGATGCCCGCAGCAGGGCCGCACTGCCGTATCGATCCTGAATGCGGTCGATGGCCCGCTCGCGCCGGTAATCCCTTGCGCGATCCTCGAACAGGGTGAGCTGCATCACGTTGTCCGGGACGAGGGAGTCGAGCGAGACAAACAGGCGGCTCACCGGCGCACCGCTCCAATGCTTCGCGAACAAGGGCAGCACCGCCGCGGCCATCTCGTGCGAGAGAGAGGTCGGCTCGGGCAGGGTCGTCTGGCGCCCGAAACCCCAGGTGCGGGTGCCGTCGGTCTCGACCGCGCCGACCGAAACGACGCGCCCCATGTAGCCACGGCGGCGGGCACGGCGACTCACCTCCGCGATGAGCTCCAGCAGCACGACCTGAATGTCCGCCAGTTCGCCGTACAGGCTGCTGCGCAAAGCCTTCCCGTGGCTGATTGACTTCAGCTCCTTGCGGATGCTGGGTTCAACCGGACTCGGGTCGATGCCGCTCGCGATCTGCCAGTAGTAGTCGGCCTGGATATCGCTCTGCTTGCCCATCTCCCGCCGCATTCGCCGGCGAAAATCCATCTGCTCGAGCCGGGCAATGTCACCGATCTGCGTCAGTCCCATCCGATGAAAATGCCGAGTCATCGCGTTCGACACCATGAACATTCGGTGAACCGGCAGCGGCCAGAGCGTATTCTCCAGATTCGACGGATGGAGAGAGAAAATCCCCTTCGGTATCTTCTTGGCAAAGTTATCCGTCGCGGTTTTGGCAAGCACCTTGTTCGTGCTGATGCCCACCCGGCACCAAACCCCGGTTGACAGCAGCACGTGCTGCTGAATCTTCGCCGCCAGCGCCTCGGGGCTCTCCGGGCGGCCCGTCACATCTAGAAACTGCTCGTCGATGCTGTACGGCTCGACCCGGTCCGTGAAGGATTCGAAGATCGACGTAATGAAGAGCGAGACCGTGATGTACCACTGCATGCGCGGGCGAATCACGACCAGCTCGGGACACTTGGCCCGCGCTTGGCCGACTCGCTCCGCCGTCGTCACCCCGTACCCCTTGGCGACTGGACAAGCAGCCAGAATAATACCGGACTCGCGCTCCGGATCGCCGATCGCCACCGGACACTCCTCAAGGTCCGGACGCCCCGCCTTCTCAACTGAGGCATAAAAGGACTGCCCGTCGATCAAAAAAATCGTCTTCTCCCGCATGCAACCACCTTCAAATGGGAACATATATTCTTATCCTATTATAAACACGAATGTATGTTCTTATTCAATGGCTATTTTATGGAACTTGCGTGAACCGGATTAGCCGTTATACTGAAGAAAAAAGGAGGGATCGCCCATGTGCGGCCGCTACACCATCACCGTCACCCTGGAGGAGCTGGAAAGCATGTTTCGCCTGGGCCCTCTGGACAATCCGAATTACCGCCCCCGGTATAACGTAGCTCCGGGCCAGATGATCCCGGCCATCCTCGCGCACGAGGGGAAGAACCGCCTCGGGGAGCTGCGCTGGGGCCTTCTGCCCTCCTGGTCGCAAGGGGAACCGTCGGGGCGGCCGCTCATCAACGCCCGCTCGGAGACCGTTCACGACAAGCCCTCCTTTCGCGGGCTCTTCGAGCGCAAGCGCTGCATCATCCCGGCGGACGGCTTTTACGAATGGCAAAAGAACGGCACCGCCCGCAAGCCGTACCGGATCGTCCTGAAGGATCGTTCGCTCTTCTCCATGGCGGCGCTGTACGATACTTGGATCGGCCCCGACGGCCGCAAAGTCTCCACCGCCGTCATCCTGACGACCTCTGCGAACGAGCTGATGGAGCCGATTCATACCCGCATGCCCGTCATCCTCCGCCAGGAGGACGAAGCTCTCTGGCTCGACCGGACGAAGCAGGATTTCGAAGCGCTGAAGGCACTCCTGAAGCCCTTCCATGCGGGGGCGATGCGCGCTTATCCGGTCTCCCCCGCCGTCGGCAGCGTGCAGAACGACACCCCCGAGCTCCTGCGCGAGTTGAGTTCGTGAGAGAAGGGGGCCGAAAAATCCCTACTATATAGGAGGAGAATGAGATGGGGAAAGTGGTTCGACTGGTCGCAACTGTCGCGGTGATCACCGCTCTCTGGTTCGGCATCCTGTTCGGCTATCGGTATGGAGACGGCTCGTTTGATTGGCTGGTAGCCTTCCTCTGGTGGGTCGGCGGGATTGCAGCCAGCTTGCTGCTCTTGGCCTTTTCCACTGCGATCGACTGCCTGGAATCGATCAGCGTGCGCCTCGCTCGGCTGGAGCGGAGCCTTGTTCCAGGGCCTCCCCCTCCCGTCTCGGGCAATACGCGGGCCAAGCTGGACCAGTTGGACGGCTACACGATGGGCGGACCGCAGTGAGACTTGCTCCGTAAGGTTGTCATGCACCTGTCCCGCAGCAAAACAAAGCCGCAGCCCTCGCCACCACTTAAGGCGGGAGGACTGCGGCTTTTTCTCAACTTTTCTCATCGGAGAGGATTGGCTTCATTCTGCAGAAATCGCCCACAAATAAAGGGAGGCCAAGGAGCCACAAGGGGAATACCGACACCGGTATTCATCAAATTGCTCTCGGGTCAGGGACGGCAGGCCGTACAGCCTCATCATTCCACGGCGGATGGCGATGTCCCCCCAACTGACCACATCCCGGCGTTCCAGGGAATGAATCAGCACCATTTCGCCGGTCCATCTTCCAATGCCCTTTAGGGCCGTCAGCCTTTCAATGGCTTCTTCATCAGGCATTTCCTTCAGCTCGTCCAAAGAAAATGTTCCGCACGCAATGACCTGGGCAATCGCATGAAGAGCCTCCGCCTGCTTTCGGGTCATTCCGCAGCGTTGAATGTCCTCGATCGTCTGAGCAGCCAAATTTCCTGGCGTGATCTCCCCGAAACGCTCCTGAATTCGCTCCCAGATCGTATGCGCGGCTTTTACCGATATCCGTTGGCCTACAATGGCGTACAGCAGCGCCGCGAACAGGTCGGGCATGACCACCCGCTCGATTTTTCCGATTCGTGCCATGGCTTCCCCCAATACGGGATCGGCCTTCATCAGATGGTTCATTTCTTCTGAGCTGTATTCGAAAAGCTTGGTCTGGACGGTTCCCACTCGGTTCCCTCCTTTTCTTGAAATCGTCGGCTGTTCGTGTGTCCACATTGGTCTTAATCAATCTCTCTCTGTTGTACCACAAAAATGGCGGCGAGCCATTTCGTTATCTTGCGGTTCCATTGGAAAAGGCGTACAAGGACCGGTTAGGCGGGTTATACTGGGGATGGAGGCGAACCGTATGAAGATGCATACCGAGCAAGCGCAAGAAGACGTTCACCGTCCGGAAGCTTCCGGCGACACGCTCCCCTCAGAACCCCTGACCGAGGAACGATGGCAGGCGATCTGCCGCAATGATGCCGCGTATGACGGTACCTTTTTCTACGCGGTCAGAAGCACGGGCATCTTCTGCCGCCCCTCCTGCAAGTCGAGGCCTCCGAAGCGAGAAAACGTCTGCCTGTTCCGAACCGCCGAGCAAGCCCGAGCCGCCCGCTTCCGCCCATGCAAACGATGCAAACCCACGGGAGAGCGCATGCCGGATGAGGAATGGGTGGCCCTGATCGTGGAGTATGTGAACCGAAACTACATGGAACCGCTGCCTCTGGAGCTTCTCGCCCAGACGACGCACAGCAGCCCGTATCACCTGCATCGCACCTTCAAAAGGGTTAAGGGAATGACTCCAGTCGAGTATATCCAGCAGGTACGAGTAGAGAAGGCCAAGGAGCTTCTGCTGGCCTCCGATAAGCCGATCTCGGAGGTCGGCCTGAGCGTCGGCTTCCCCAGCCCGCCCTACTTCATCACGTTGTTTAAGAAAAAACCGGACAGACGCCGGCCGCCTATCGCCACATCCATCCGAAACCCTGAGGAGGGTCACGCTTTATGAAAACCCAAACGAACACACCGATTTATTGGACGCTCCTCTCGCACGAGGACTGGACCTTGCCCATCGCCGCGACGACGGCCGGTCTCTGCTATGTCGGTTCTCCGCACGCACCTGCGACCGAGCTGACCGATTGGGCCCATGCCCGTTATCCGGGCCGCCGCTTGATGGAAGACGACGAGCATCTGGCTCCTTATCGCCAGGAACTGATCGAATACCTGGAGGGAACGAGACGCGCCTTCACCCTCCCTTTCGATGTGCAAGGCACGCCGTTTCAACAGGACGTATGGAAAGCGCTCTGCGGTATCCCGTACGGCGAAACCACTTCCTATTCGGCCATCGCAGCGCAAATCCAGCGGCCGAAGGCCGTCCGCGCCGTTGGCACCGCCATCGGGGCCAATCCGGTCTTGATGACGATCCCGTGCCATCGCGTGATCGGCAAAGGCGGAGCCCTCACCGGCTATCGCGGGGGGATAACGATGAAGACCCGGCTGCTGGAGCTGGAGCGCCTGGCTTCCGGCACGCGGGGGGAGGGGATTCCTTATGGTAACCTCTAAGAAAATCGAATTGCGTCTGGAGCATGTCTTCCATACCTGTGACACAGAGTTAATTCAATACGGGAAGATGGTAGACAGCATTAACGACTTCACTTACTCCTTCCACGATAATCAGGTCTACGGCCTTTTATCCGAATGCGCGGATGGGGCATGGATCGTTGCGTACATCCTTACAGGCAAGACTCAAATCCACCGAGGGAAGATAACTCTTAACGGGAAAAACCTGTCTCCTACTGACTTACGCAACATCACTTGCTATATTGGTGATTACTCGATCAAAAAATTCCCCAGGAGAAATAAAACGGTCAGGGAACAACTAAAGGAAGCATTACGCTTTCAAGAAGGAGCAACACTCGAATCGATTGTTGAGATGTTTGAACTTAGCGAGAGCCGCCTAGATCGAAGACTCTGGGAAATCAGCAACGAGCGATGGAACGCCACAGCTGCCATCGGGTATGCGAACAACAAAAGAGTCTTCTGCTTTCCTTGGTTTAATGGAAGCTGGACCGCCTTTTTGGCGGGCCGTATCCCTCCCCTAGCCACCGTGTTAAAGCAATCCGGGTGCACGGTTCTTCTCCCTGTTGGTTCATTAGAGCATGTGGAACCTGTGCTGGACACCTGCCTTACCATAAATGACGGCAAAATAAAGAAGAGCATCCGTCCTTAAGAGAACGATGCTCATATGTAGGGCATCTGGAGTTATTCGGCACCTTCAGAACCCGAAAACAATAGCCTCGGCCCCCGCTTGCACATTTCCATGAAAACTATGGAAAAAGGAAAAAAGCCTTGCTGCGCAAGGCTTTTCAGTAAGTGCGGTTGAGAGGACTCGAACCTCCACGGCCTTTCGGCCACTACCCCCTCAAAGTAGCGTGTCTGCCATTCCACCACAACCGCATATTTAAGATTATACTCTGTTTCCGAGGGAAATGCAAGTGTTTATTTGGTGACCCGTAGGGGATTCGAACCCCTGTTACCTCCGTGAAAGGGAGGTGTCTTAACCCCTTGACCAACGGGCCGCATGATGCTTGTTGCTCGCCTTGATTGCCTGCCGCCAAGAGCGACAAGGGTTATTATATAACGCTGTCTGCTCGTTTGGCAAGTCCTTTTTTCAAGTTTTTTCGAACTCCCTTTTCAGGCTGAAAGCAGGCTTCCAAGCGGGCAAAAACCAAGATGAGTCCGGCGCTCATCGCGCCGGACTCATCTATTCTTGAAGCGGAGAGAGAGGGATTCGAACCCTCGCACCGATTGCTCAGTCTAACCCCTTAGCAGAGGGTCCCCTTATAGCCACTTGGGTATCTCTCCAAGACTGGCTCCCCGAACAGGACTCGAACCTGTGACAACTCGATTAACAGTCGAGTGCTCTACCAACTGAGCTATCAGGGAAAATCAAAAGTCAAAACTTATATTAACACGGGGGACGAGGCAAGTCAAGCGCTTCCAGACGAAGCCTTCCCCGACATCGACCGCATCGGTAGCGAGTCGGATCGACACGACGCTTGCGCAGATATTCCATGCCGCACGCTGCACAGGAGAGTCGATACCGATACGGCTCCGGCTTTCGCGCTTTGGGAAGCGAGCTGCAATACCGCGTGCCGCCGACGGCTTTCAGCAGCGTCTTGAAGTCGGCGTCACGGTGACGATAGCCTCGTTTGCCCAGGTGCAAGTGATAATGACACAGCTCGTGCTTGATGATCCCGTCAAGCTCTTCTAACCCAAAAGCAGCAACATGACGGCTGCTGATCTCGATATCATGGCTTTTCGTAAAATACCGCCCGCCTGTGGTGCGGAGCCGGCTGTTGAAGCGCGCCTTATGCCGGAACGGTTTGCCGAAGCTGGCGAGGGAGATGGTTTCAATCCGCTCTTGCAGCTGTTCATCGGTGAGGCATGAGCTCTGCTGTTCGCTGCTTTGTGACATCCCCGGCTTCCCCCTCTCTCTTCTCTTCATCTGACTTGGCTTTCCCCGGGTGGCGCGAAGATAACGCCAGCTTGTCCTCTCTTGAATTTTTACCGTAACGTGCGCTACACTGTCAAGAGAACCGCAAGAGAGGGGAATATCGCCATGTCGTCCGCCCTGCGTTACCTACTGCTGAAGACCGGGGATCAGCTGCATGCTGTGTCCATGCCGGCCAGCCACCTGTATCAATTGACCGCCCTGCTCGGCCGTCTGCACAAAGAGACGGGCAAGCTCACGGCAGAGCCAAAGCCCGTGCTGCCGCTCGCTCTTGCCGAGTGCGACCGCCTCGAGCCGATCGACCGCTCCCTCTCCATCGAGGAAGGCCTTGCTTACATCAACAAGCTCGAACACGAATTCGCGGCGCTCCCGGAGCGCGCCTATCCGCTCGTTTCCCTTCTTACCGAAATTCGCGCCCTTCAGGCTCAATTGGAACAATGGTACGAGGAAGAAGGCGCTTAAACGAGCGTTAAAGCCGCAAGCATAGTCCGCCGCTTCCCGACTCTTGGGCAGCACCTTCCGCCCGGATGCTTCATATCATGGAGCAGACCGAACACGTCGAAGGGGGCGGACGCGAATGCCGCAATGGTTAAGCAATCAATTGATGCGGGCCTTCCAGACCAAGAACGTACGAAAGATCAAGCTTCTGAACGACTGCTGGTATTTCTACCGGGTACAGGGCAGCGGGACCGAGGAGCGGACGCCGAACACGCCGAACCAGAACCGCTGAGCGTATAGCCAAGCGGAGGAAAGGCAAGTCAAAGCAGGCAAGGTAAGGAAAATGCGGCCAGTTCCCGCAGGTAAAATCCCAACCACCTCCTCAGCTAACCGCCGCTACCCGACGTTGTACCTGCTTAAGCGCAACAAGCGACGGCAATGATCAAAAAAAGCGGAGACCCGCCACAAGGCGCGGGTTCTCCGCTTTTTCGCATCCGCTCACTCCGCCTGAGCGGAGGGCTTGCGCATGGTGAGGCTGACGCGTCCCTTCTTCTCATCCACGGACAGTACCCAAACCGTCACGGTGTCACCGACGGACACAACGTCCATCGGATGCTTCACGAAGCGATTGCTGAGCTGCGAGATGTGGACGAGGCCGTCGTTCTTGATGCCGATGTCGACGAAGGCTCCGAAGTCGATCACGTTCCGCACCGTGCCGGTCAGCTCCATGCCGGGGGCAAGATCCGTCAGCTTGAGCACGTCTGTGCGGAAGATCGGGGCCGGCATCTCCTCGCGGGGGTCGCGGCCGGGACGCAGCAGGCTCTCCACGATGTCGCGCAGCGTCGGTACGCCGACCTCGAGCCTCGGTGCCAGCTCCTCCGCCTTGACCACCGCGAGCGCTTCCCGCATGCGCGATGACCCGATATCCCGCTTGGCAAGCCCAAGCTCCGCGAGCAGGCGCTCCACCACCGAATATGATTCGGGGTGGATCGGCGTGCTGTCGAGGGGATCGGCGGCCTCCGGGATGCGCAGGAAGCCCGCGCATTGCTCGAACGCTTTCGCGCCGAGGCGCGGCACCTTCTGCAACTGCTTGCGGCTCCCGAATTTGCCGCCCTCCTCGCGGAACTTGACGATGTTCTTCGCGAGGGTAGCGTTAATTCCCGCAACATAACCCAGCAGCGAGGGAGAGGCGGTATTGACGTCAACCCCGACGTGGTTAACCGCCGATTCCACGACCCCGCCTAGCGATTCCTCCAGCCGCTTCTGCGAAACGTCGTGCTGGTATTGGCCGACGCCGATCGCCTTCGGATCGATCTTGACCAGCTCGGCGAGCGGGTCCTGCATCCGCCGGGCGATAGAGATGGCACTCCGCTCGGCCACGTCGAGCTCAGGGAATTCCTCCTGAGCGAGCTTCGAGGCGGAGTAGACGCTCGCTCCGGCCTCGCTCACGATGCTGTAGGGGACGCGGACTCCCGTCTCCTTCAAGAGATCGGCAACGAACTGCTCCGTCTCCCGGGACGCGGTGCCGTTGCCGATGACGATCAGCTCGATGCCGTAGGCGCGGATCAGCTCCGACACCCGGGCACGCGCCTCGGTAATGCGGTTATGCGGCGGGGTGGGATAGATGACGTCGACCTCAAGCATCTTGCCCGTCTCGTCCACCACCGCCAGCTTGCAGCCCGTGCGGTAGGCGGGATCGAGCCCAAGCACGGCCTTGCCCTTCACCGGCGGCTGCAGGAGCAGGTTGCGCAGGTTACCGGAGAAGATCTTGATCGCCTGCTCCTCGGCCTGCTCCGTAAGCAAACTGCGCACCTCGCGCTCGATCGCCGGGGCAATCAGCCGCTTATAAGCATCCTCCGCGGCGTTGCGCAGAGCGTCCTTAACGACCGATTCGCCATGGATATAGCGGCGGGCTATGTATTCGTGACTCTTGTCGGGGGGGACGTCCAGGCTCACCTTCAACACATCCTCCCGCTCACCGCGATTGATCGCAAGCGTTCGGTGGGGAGGAAGCTTCTTTAGCGGCTCGCTGTAAGCGTAGTACATCTCATAGACGGATTCCTGCCCCTTTTCCTTCGCAGAGGTGGTAAGCACTCCGTTATCTTGGGTATATCGCCGCACCCAAGCGCGAATGGTAGCATCGTCCGCCATCTGCTCGGCGATGATGTCGAGGGCTCCTTGGACGGCATCCGCTGCCGTCGGGACGCCGCCCTCCTCGCCATTCACATACTTCGCCGCTTCTTCCTCCAGTTGCCCGCGCCGCGGCTCCGTCAGAATCCAGTCGGCGAGGCCGCCGAGGCCGCGCTCCCGAGCTACGCTGGCCCGCGTCTTGCGCTTTTGCCGATAGGGACGATAGAGATCCTCGACCTCCTGCAGCTTCGCAGCCTGCCGAATCGCCCCTGCCAGCTCCTCCGTCAGCTTTCCTTGCTCGTCGATGAGACGCAGCACCTCATTCTTGCGATCTTCCAAGCCGCGCAGGTAACCCAGTCGTTCCTCGATGGAGCGCAGCTCATTCTCATCCAGCTCGCCCGTCATCTCCTTGCGGTACCGCGCGATAAACGGAATGGTGTTGCCGTCATCCAACAGCTCCACTGCCGCCTTCACCTTCGTCAGGGGAAGGGCCAGCTCCTGGGCGAGCTGCTTCTGCATCCGCTCCAGCACTCGCTTCTCGTCGTTTACCGACCCCGACGCCTGCCCGGTCGACGTTTCCTTGCCCTCTGTTTGTCCTGCCATCCGAATCGCTCACCCTTCTTGCGCAATTGCCGGAAATCAAAAACGAGGGCTTCCCCTCGTCTTCGTCAGTGGTGGTTCTCTTATGCAGCCTGCAAGGCACGGGATTCTGCGGCATGTTCAGCAAGCCCCGTCGCCCGCAAGCCCTTTCAAAAATCGATGAGTCCGAGGCTCACCATGAGAGCCTCGTCTACCCGTTTCATCATGTCGTCATCCAGGTGCGTAATCTTGTCCTTCAAACGCTGCTTGTCGATGGTGCGAATCTGCTCCAGCAGCACGACCGAATCCCGGTCGAAGCCGTGGGCGGCTGCCTCCACCTCCACATGCGTCGGAAGCTTCGCTTTTTGAATCTGGGCCGTAATGGCCGCAATGATGACCGTCGGACTGAAGCGGTTGCCGATGTCGTTCTGAATGATTAGCACCGGGCGCAACCCTCCTTGCTCCGATCCGACGACGGGGGACAGTTCGGCAAAGAACACATCTCCTCGTTTAACGATCACGGTCACACCCCGCTAACCAAACGGTCCACGGTGCTGCCGGCGGCTTCCTCGGCCTGGAAGGACTCTGCTGCAATCCCGAGGTTGATCTTGGCCATCTCCATATAACCGCGCTGCATCGACTCCCGCAAAAACCGCTTTTTCCGCTCCAGGAGATACAGCTTCATGGCCTGACGAATGAATTCGCTTCGGTTGGAATTCTCCAGCTCCACGATCCCGTCTACCTCTTGCAGCAGTTGATCCGGCAAGCTGATCATGATTCTCTTCGTGGTCACGTTCGACACAGGCTTCGCACCCCCAAAAGACATAGCAATCGACTTGTCACTCCCATCCATGGTAGCATTTCCCTTTTACCAAAGGCAAATCCGTACAAGGATGGTGATAGCATTCCATCTATCAGATATGTTATACCGGATTGCTGCCCAGCGCAAGTATCGATCCTTCATAATCGCTGGGAAAACCATTCAGCCTTCCCTTCATTCCCCAAAAGGAAAACGGCCGATTTTCTCCAGATGCATGCCCAAACCACCCATCCATCCAAAGAAAGTCGGCCGTCATTTTTCCTATCGCGTTCCCCCGTCGAGGTCCCATCTGGGTTCCGATCTGGATTCCTGTCGCACCTTCTATCAACGCTTGCCGCCTCAGGCAGCTGCTCGATCATTCCGGCGTGTGCTGCTCATGCCGCAGGTGATTCAAGATGTGAACCACACGGCCGCCGCTTATATAAATGCGGGGAACACGATGCGAGATCATGCATGTGATTTCATAGTTTATCGTGCCAAGCCGGGAGGCGATCTCCTCCGCAGACACCCTCTCCTCGCCCTGGCCTCCGAGCAGAACCACCTCATCGCCTGGTGCTGCGCCGTCAACATCCGACACCTCCGCCATGCACTGATCCATGCAGATCGTGCCGACAATCGGCACACGGGTTCCTCTTACAAGGGCCTCGGCCTTACCGGTCAGCATCCGCGAGTAGCCGTCCGCATAGCCGATCGGCAGGGTGGCAATGGCCTCCCCTTCGCGTTCGGCATGGTAGCGATGGCCGTAGCTGATACCGGCTCCCGCATGCACCCTTTTCAGATGAACGATCTCGGTTTTGATGCTCATCACCGGTCGAAGCTCAATGCGTTCCTTGCACACTTCCTCTGACGGATACAAGCCGTACATGCCGATGCCAAGCCGCACCATGTTGTACGTCAAGTCCGGCGTATCAATGGCTGCTGCCGTATTGCCCGCATGGATATACGGGAACAAGACCCCTTGCTCGGCAAAAGCATCGACAACCGCCTTGAACCGCTCGTACTGGCCTACGGTCACCGTCTTGTCTTCCTCATCCGCGCAGGCGTAATGCGTGAACAAGCCTTCCACCTTCACGCTGGGAACCGCCATCGTGCGCTTGATGTACGAAACTGCCTGATTCGTCTCCTGAAGCCCGAGCCGGCCCATGCCGGAATCAATCTTAATATGAAGGGACAACTCAGGCGCGTCCGCCGGACGGCACTCCAACGCCTCCAGAAACTCCTCGCTGAAGGCGGTCAGGGTGATGCCTTCCCGTGCGGCAAGCTCAATTCCCTTGACCGGGGTATGCCCCAGCACGAGAATTGGCGCGTCGATACCCGCCAGCCGAAGTTCAATGGCTTCATCCAGGAAGGCGACCGCCAGGTAGCTCACCCCCTGCTGAAGCGCCTCCTGCGCCACCTGAACCGCTCCATGCCCGTAAGCATCCGCTTTGATGACCGCCATGAGCGCGATCGTGTCCGGCAGATAGCGGCGGAACGCTTCGATGTTGTGCCGCAGCGCATCCAGAGAAATTTCTACCCGAGTTGACCGATAAAACGAATCCACAGAGTCCACCTTCTTCTCCAATATGCAAAAAAACACGAGCTGTCGTCCTGATGCGTTGAACGTGTGCCGGCTGCTTCATAACGAACGGGCGGTCATTCAGGCTGACGCCTTCTCACCCGCTGCTGCCAGTCACAAACCGTCTGCATAAGGACAAATAGCGGCCGGGTCACGGCCGCTACGTCTCTCATGTTACCCTCATCGGGTGGCTCTGTCAAACCCCGGATCGGCGCTTATGAATCGGCTTCCGACCCTTCGCTCATCCGTGAAATCGGCCGCTCCCAGTCAGGCAATGCAGCAGGCTGGCCCGCCGGCAAAGAGAGGGAAGCGCAAGTCGAAGGAGTGTACCGCCTTCGTTATTTCTCCGCGCCGCTTTGCAAGCTTTGCGCGATGGATACCATCAGGGAGACCGGAAGATCAGCACTGGACAACCGATACAAGCGGCCGTTGTTCGTCCACGTCAGCGTGCGCTTGTCTTCCCCGGTGAAGGAACCGAGGGTGAAGCCCAGGTCAACGCCCGCGCCGGGCAGAAGCATGACCTCTTGCGCCTTCGGCTCGGATTCGAGCAGCGTGAAGTTGTACGTGCCGGTATAGCGCAGGAGCACGGCAGGATCCTCGCCCAGACTCAGATCGTCCGCACCGGTGAAGGCTACCCCGTCCGGCAGGAACTGCGGCTGGTACACCTCGATACCCTCGCCGACGACGAGCGTGCCTTGCTCGGAGGAGCCCGCTCCCGCCGTT
The DNA here is from genome assembly GCF_039888655.1 of Gorillibacterium sp. CAU 1737. NCBI lineage: Bacteria > Bacillati > Bacillota > Bacilli > Caryophanales > Paenibacillaceae > Gorillibacterium > Gorillibacterium sp. CAU 1737. The sequence goes on along the minus strand of NZ_JBDQQO010000003.1, from coordinate 392,813 downwards.
GCCTTATCACCCGTTGCCGGCTTATCGCCAGCTGCCGCCTTTTCGGCATCCGCAGCCTTCGGCTCTCCCGCCGCTGCCGGCTCGGAGCCTTCCGCCTTCGGTTGCCCGCTCACCGGAGCGCTGGCGTCTTCGGCTGCTTTGCCGTCCGGCTTCTGCCCGTTCGCTCCAGCCGCCGCGTCATCCTTCACCGCGCTGGCGTTGGCGGCCTGCTCCACCGTATCCGGCTCCTGCTTCAGGCTGTCAAGCAAGGCTGCTGGGTCGCCCGTTTGAGCGTTGGACGGATCGGCTGCCTTGTCCGCTCCCTTTTTCAAATTGAGGGAGGTGTCAAAGGAGTTATCCGTGAACTTCTCCCCAAAGGAAAAGCCGGTGAAGTCGACGGTTACCAGCGTGGTGTCGTTCGCGTCGCGTACTTCTACGCGCTTCGGCTTGTAATCCTTTTTGTCGAGCCAAATCTTCTGCCGAGCCAGCGTTGTGTTGGCGTAGTTGGCGGCCACGTCGAAGATGAGGTCATCATTTTCCGTGGTGAATTTGCGATCCTTGTCCGTTACGATGCTGCTGACGAGCGACTGATAGAGGTAATACTGCCCTTGGTTTTCCGGCCAATCGCTTTGGAAGCGGAAGCTCTTGTTCAGATGCGGCGTGAGCACAAAGACGCCTTCATCATTGCGCAGCACGATCTGGGTGATGTCCTGCTTCGGATTGGTCAGCGCAATCCGGTAGTAATGGGGATTCTGGTACCAGACGTCCAATTGGTATTCCTGCGGCTGCTGTCCATTTTGCAGCACCATCTTCCCGCTTGTTTTGTAGCTATCCAGCTTGCCCAGCCTTTGCTTCAGATCGTTTACCACCGACCCCGCGTCCTTTTTCCCACCGCATGCGCCAAGCGCAACTGCCAGGCACAAGACGACGAGCGCCGTCATCCACCTCATCCGCCGCATACCATCCATCCTCTCTTCGCATAGGCTTAATCAACTGATACCATGTCTATGAGAGAACTTGACCCATTATGCAGACGGGCTTTGCATGTCCGGCGCTTGGAGAAAGAAAAAGAAACGGGGCGCTCCTACTGCTCCATTCGCCGGACGTCGACGGTCACATCGAGAGACCCCTGGCTTCCCCGATAGACGCCCTTCACCGGCACGATGTCTGGGTAGTCCCGCCCATGGCCGAGCTTCACGTACCGCCAGTTGACCTCGGTGTTGTTGGTCGGGTCGAAACCGAGCCAGCCGGTACCGGGTATGTGCACCTCGACCCACGCATGGGAGGCCTGCTCAAAGTCGGCATTGCCCCCCTGCAGATCCCCGACAAAATGATACCCGCTCACGTACCGCGTCGGAACCCCCATCGACCGGCACACGGCGATCATCAGATGCGCATAGTCCTGGCACACCCCGCGTTTCAAGCGCAGGGTACGGCCAACGGTCGTGTGAACATTCGTCGCTTCGGGGTCATAGGTGAACTCTTCATAGATGGTAGAGGAGAGCCGGCTCGCCCACCGATGAAGATCGCTTGCCTCCTCGAGCGGATGCTGGGCGGCAAACGAGCGCAGTTCCTCCGTGCTCTCTGTATAGGCGGTTGGCAAAAGAAACTCGCAATACCGATCGCGAAACGCTTCCTGTTGAAGGAGAGCGAGTTGTTCCGTACGAGGAAGCACCGGCAAATCCTGTCCCTGCGGCTTGTCGACGGTGACGACGGTCGCCCGGGTGCGAATGATGAGCTCCTGATGCGGCCGATTCACCGAAAAGGCATGAACGCGGTTGCCGAAGTAATCCTCGTAGGTCATCAGATCCGCAACCGGCGTCACCTGGACCTCATGGTGAAAGCAGGACTGCCGATAATTCGTCCGCGGGGTGAGCCGAACCTCGTTGACGCTGTCCGTCACCGGCTCCGGGTAGGTGTAGCGGGTGGTATGGTTGATTTCGATCTTCATCCAACTGCCCCCTCCAGCCGAAAGAAGCCGCCCTCGATCATCCGGCCGAGCTTCAGGCAGGCGTCGGTTAAATAGTCGAGCTGCTCGCTCGAGCGGTCCTTCTCAAGCGGCTGCTCCTCATCCAGGTAGTCCAGCTCGGCACGGATTTTGCCGGCGTAGCGAATGGCCCGCTCCTGCCCGGCTCCCTTGGCCGGAGCCTCTTGAACGAGGCCGGCCAAATGATCCTCCAGGCGGTGGAAGGAATAACGCACCGAGCGCGGGAACGTATTTTGCGTGAGCAGGAAGGTGAAGATGGCAGGCACTGTCACTTCATCGGCGTAATAGCGACGGAACGCCTGGTAGCCGCTCACCGATTTCAAGATGCCCTGCATCATCGGGTAGGGCGTCCCGCTCTCCTCCTCCAGCATCCCCCCGAGCACTCCGTCCAGCGACCGCAGGATGCGTACCGTGTTCTCCGCTCGTTCAAGGAAGCGTCCGCATTTCAGCAGCCGCCATTCCTCCTCGCGAATCATGACCGACTCCTCCGTTCCGAGGAAGATCGCGCACCAATCCTTGACCTGCCGGTAGAATTGATGCGGGCCATCCAGGATGTCCTTCACCCCCTGTTCTCCGAGCCACAGGTCGAAGCCGTTTAAGGCGTCCCACAGCTCGCTCGGCAGCTTCTGCCGGAGCTGGCGAAGGTTTCCCCGCGCTTGATGGACGCACGAGGAGATGGAGTTGCCGTGGTCGCGATCGAGCGTCAGGAAGGTGAGCACGCCCTCCTCCGTCAACCGCTCGTACCGCTCGGCATAAGCGTCCTGGGCACCCAACGCCGATACGAGCCGCAGCCATTTGCGCCCTTCCTCGCCATAGTCGCCGTCCGTCTGGATGTGGTAGTGAACATCGATCAACCGGGCGTGGTTCTCCGCTCTCTCCACGTAACGTCCGATCCAGAACAACGCCTCCGCATTTCGGCTCATCATCATTCCCTCGCTCCTCTCGTTTACGGGATTATGATTATCCAAGTCGAACCTCTCCGTTATCCAACCACCCAGGTATCCTTGACTCCCCCGCCCTGGGAGGAGTTGACCACGAGCGTTCCTTCCTTCATCGCCACCCGCGTAAGACCGCCTGGGATTACTTGCGGCTTACCGTCCGCTCCGGTCAACACGAAGGCCCGCAGGTCCACATGGCGGGGAGACAGCTTCCCATCTACAAGCACCGGGCTTCTCGACAGCCGCATCACCGGCTGAGCGATATAATCGCCGGGGCGGCGCAGAATCTTCTCGCGGAAAGCGGTAAGCTCCGCTTCCGATGCTTCCGGGCCGATCAGCATCCCATAGCCGCCGGAGAGCGACGTCTCCTTCACGACCATCTCCGGAAGGCGAGCGAGCACGTATTCTCTCTCCTCGGGCCGGGACAGCAAGTAAGTGTCGACGTTGCGCAGGATGGGCTCCTCCTTCAAATAGTAGCGGATCATCTCCGGCACGTAGACATACATCGCCTTGTCATCGGCCACTCCCGTGCCGGGAGCGTTGGCGAGCGCAAGGTTGCCCGCCCGATACGCATTCATGATGCCGGCTACGCCCAGCACGGAGTCCGGGCGAAATGCAAGCGGATCGAGGAAGTCGTCGTCGATTCTTCGGTACAGCACATCGACCTGCTGATAGCCCTTCATCTGCCGAATGTAGATGCGATGATTGCGAGCAACGAGGTCCTGCCCCTCCACGAGATGCAGCCCCATCTGCTGGGCGAGGAAGGCATGCTCGTAATAAGCGGAGTTATGCTCGCCCGGTGTAAGCAGAGCGACGACCGGCTCCCGGCTGCGCGTGGGGCTCAAGCTTCGCAGGGTGGAGAGAAAGCCGTTCAGGCTGTGCTCCACATCCCGGATTCGGCTCGCGAAGGCGAGCTCCGGGAAGAGCTGATTCATCAGCGAGCGGCTCTTGAACAGGTAGGAGAATCCGGAAGGGCATCGCAGATTATCCTCCAGCACATAATAGCGACCATCCTTATGCCGGATGAGGTCGATGCCCGCCACTGAGATATACGTTCCTCCCGGAACCTGCAGGCGAGCCATCTCCGGGCGGAAATACCGGTTCGCCATAATCATTTGCCGCGGGATGACCCCATCTTTCACGATGGCTTGCTCGTGGTACAGATCATGGACGAACCGATTTAACGCCCGTACACGTTGGCCAAGGCCTGCCTCCAGCACGCTCCATTCTTCCGCCGGAATGATGCGAGGAATGACGTCAAACGGAATCGTCCGCTCCCGTTCTTTTCCAGCATCCGAGCTGTATAGGGTGAAGGTGATCCCCTCCTCCACCATCCTCCTCTCGGCCAGCTTCTGCCGTGCCAGCAGCTCCTCGGGCCTAAACCGGCTGAACAGTCGGTGAATGGCCTCGTAGTGTGCACGCGGGGCCGCCGAATCGGAATACATCTCGTCGTAATCCCCGGTTATCGCGTAATGAGTTTGAACCGAATCGGAGGTCTTTTCCGACATGGAGGCCGCCCCTTTCGTCACTTCTTGTCAGGTTTTATACCGCAATCAACTGTTTCCTCTCGTCACTCGGTTCCATCTTCGCTTAAACGAGACGGATTCCGGTGAGGATGCTGAGATTTCTTATCCTCATCATACCCAAACTAACCTTATGTGTAAATATATATGACAATTGTATTCGTTTTCGTTTTTCATTTGGACAATCTCCAGCAAAAAGAAAAAGCAGGTCGTTCGCTTCTTCGCGAACAAACCTGCTTTTTATATAACGACCTTATTGTTTTTCTACCGCCGCTTCGGTCAACAAAAGCCGCTTCTCCCGGTCGGGATCGGTTACGAGCTTGTCCTCCCGATTGAACACCCAGGTAGTGCGCCGCTCGGTCTCATAGGCATCCCAATCGGCCAAGGAATCCGTCTCGCGTGTCGTGGCAAAGCGAATCCACGCCTTCTGCATCCGCTGGGCCAGTTCCTCTGCCTGAGGCTCCAGCGAACCGATCATTCCTTCGAGGAAGAAGAGGTTGCGGAAGACGAAGGGGATCTCCAGGGCGTGAACCGATTTGCTGACGAACGGGTGAGGATGACCCTCAAGGCACCAATCGAAGCGGTACATCCACACCTTGGCATGAGGCAGTTGGGCTTCTGCCAGGCGGAGGGAGGGCTCCCAGAAGATCAGATCCGTGACAAGCTCCGCTTGTCCCTCATTGGATACTTCATACGCGTCGGCCAGCACCGCGGGGTCAGCGAAGCCAAACTGGCCGAGCAGCTGCACCACCTGCTCTCGTTGCAGCACAGGAGCTCCCTGACGAATGAAATACGCCCCTTCGTCATGGTTCGTCCCGATCAACAGCTCCACGCCAGCGGCGCTGCCCTCCCGTACGGCCTCGTCCGGCTCGAGCGGAAGCGTCGCCGGCTCAAGCACGGGCTGGAACAACAGCGGCGCGATGCCCCCCTGGCTCAGCTTCGCCTTGAGGCGTTCTCCCGCCTCCAGGATATCCTCGGCCGAGCGGCTTTCCAGCCAGCCGGGAGCGCTCGCTTCCGCGAGCGAGCTTCCCGACAGGGCCGCAAGCTCGGCCAGCACGCCGCGGGCGATCTGGGCGGCCTCGCCCGGCTGCATCACCTGTGCGGCGCCGCTCTGCAGGATCGCCCGCTGGAAGAGTCCCTTCGCGGCCGGCATGGCGAGCAGCGCGGCGATCGACATCGACCCCGCCGATTCACCGAACACGGTCACGCGTTCGGGGTCGCCGCCGAAGGCCGCGATGTTGTCGCGCACCCAGCGGAGCGCCGCCACCTGGTCGAGCAGCCCCAGGTTGCTCTCCAGCTCTCCGCCAAGTGAAGCCAGGTGCAGGAAGCCAAACGGACCAAGCCGATAATTAATGGTGACGAGTACCATTTCACCGGAAGAGACAAAAGGCGCGCCGTCATAGAGGGCAAGACTCCCGGCACCGGAGACGAAGGCCCCGCCGTGAATCCACAACATGACCGGAAGCCCTCGTGCCGCTGTTTCCCCTTGTCCTTCCGCAGGCGACCATATATTCAGATAAAGACAATCTTCAGAACGAACTTCGGCACTTGCTTGCGAACTCATCCGCCCTGCTTCCTTCACCACAGGCTGCATGGCAATGGGTCCCGCCTCCACGGCCTCCCGCACACCCTCCCAGTGTTCCGGCTCCTGCGGGGCTCGAAAACGCAGCGATCCTACCGGCGGTGCAGCAAACGGAATTCCGCGCCAGACGCGGATGCCTTCTTGAACCGTTCCTTGCACGGTTCCATAACGGGTCTCGGCCCGAGTGTTCATCTTGCCATCCTCCCTCAAAGCTTCCATCTTCAACCACTACTCTTTATTCAGAATAGCAAAGTTTTTGAGTCATATCAAAAACCATCAAAATAAGAGGCGGAATATCCGCCTCTTCATTGTTTAAAGTGCGTCGAATGCTGCATCTAGCCACTCGACTCTTTTTGATAAATAGTCTTTAAAAAATTGGAGCTCCGATTCGTATGTCGTTCGTTCATTGGCTCCATCCGGATTTGGCCACACGTAAACTCCAAGAATAGGCCACTTCTCAAAATTGTACAGTACACTGGTTTGTAAACGCTCGGCCATGTCATCCATAGTATGAAGCATCTCGGGCAATTCATTGTTCTTCATTTTCTCCCAGGCCGCTTTTACCTTCGCAACAAATGCCGGATCTTCAAAAAATCTCGAGATCCAAAGTCCATTTTTAACGTGGAAACCTTCTGGGTTAAAGATGTCATCATAATAACCGTTGCCCATACCTAAATCAAAATCCCAAACAGGTCCCATCGAAATCTTGTCGTTAGCATCCTTGTACAGATACACGCTGGTTCCAAACGCTGCATCAACATTTTTATATACTTCATTTACCAAGTACCATTGAATGATACTGTCCACATTGAAATACTTTTGATATCCTTCATCAGGGTCAGCAAAGGTATTGCTGTATAAGGCATTTTCCGCTTCTTGAAAATAGGAGCGAATATATTCCAGTTGTTGCTCATTAATATTCTTTGCCTTAGGTTGTTTAATTGCGAAAACATCTCTACTTTTTACCTGTGTCGTTTGAAAGTAATTATCCCCATCATCCAGACGATCTATCCAGTCTTTCTCAATTAAGTAACCCCCTGTGATATCGGACTCTGCTGTGTCACTTGCCTTCAATTTGTTTATATTCAGCCGATTTTCTGATATCTTTATTTTTTCACCCAGCAGATAATTACCTAAATACTCACCATTTAAGAAGAATTCTACAAATCTCATACGTGGTGTATAAGACATCCCTGTCATTTCACTTAATTGGTACGCCAGGTAATTGCGCAAAAGGGTTTTATCTGCATAATTTGCTATAAGTACCCATTCTTCTTCCTTAGGCATATCGAGAAGAGAGACTTTCTTTGAAGTCTCAACTGCATAGGATTTTTTGGGCATATTCCAAGAAGAATTACCTCTTCCTTTTATCTGAATGTCACCTGCGTAAAGTCCCGATTGATACGAATTTGTCGAGCCATCCTCTAGTACCATAGAAGCCGAGAGCTTTTGCTCTTTCGTAATGATAGCATCCGGTTCTTCTGTCCAAATGATTACCGTTGGTAATCCAGTCTCAATAACTCGAATGATTAAAGAATAAGTACGATCATTACTACCAGAATTTATTAATCGGACCGAATGCTCACCCGCATAAAGGGATAGATCTGTCTCGGTAAGGATGGCTACATCATTTAACTCTATTGCCTCCGCGTTAGCTGCCAACTTCAACTTGCCGTTGTCTAAGTTAACGCTATTTGGTATGAATAGGGTAATTCGATTTTTTTCATGATCAATTTGTGCAGCATAATCCTGAAAAGCAAATTTGGAGAGTAGTGTCTTGTAGGACAACACTTTTGCTGAAAATTCTTTGGTCCCACGAGCTGTTCCTACCCGAATGACTGCCTTCAATTCTATTGACACATCCCGACTCCCGTAGCTAGGGCGACTCACAACCCCTGTGGAGCTTAAAACTTTTTCATTACTGCTTTCCCAAATGATAATGCTGTTATGAAGTCCGGTTCCTGGAAGGTAAACATTAGCCGTTACAGAAGACATGTCCCCGATATCGAGTTGCGCAATCGCCTCGTGAACCGCCAAAAGGTCTTCAGGAGAGGGGGTCGGCTCAACAGTTGGTGTAGGTTCAACAGAAGGTGTAGGTTCAACAGAAGGTGTAGGTTCAACACTAGGAGCAACAGTTGGTGTAGGTTCAGCGCTAGGCGTTGGCTCAACAGTTGGTGTAGGTTTAGCACTCGGCGTTGGCTCAGCTGAGGGATTGGGTTGTGGGAAGGTGATGATCGGAGCCCACGAGCTGCTGTTGGCCAAAGTTTTAGATGTTTCTTCCTTGCCGTCAATGGTAAGTGTAAGATTCTCTGAAATGGATATGGACTGTGGCCTCTTATCCAACACAACTCCATTTACATACACATTGAGATTCGCAATTGCATCAGCGCTTTCAACCCGAACAGGTGCGTAAAGTGATGCCTTTTCTAACTTAGTACCTTCAAGGAGTCTGATTAACGAGGGCTTCTGTCCTTGATTCTCAGGTTGTTCACTTACCATCAGCTCGTTAACAGTGGCGGATTTGAGTTCGAGATTTGTATTGCTATTCAAGCTGATCTTCGAAATCGCTCCCGACACAGTGTTGCTTTGTCCCTTCTGCTGAACGGAAAAAATAATGTTCATGTCAGAATTGGCTGACCCAAGGTTCTGAATCTCGCCTCCACTTTCAAAAAGAGCAAATGGAACCAGAGAAGTTCCCTTAACTGCAACCTTAATATTCCCGTCTGTTTTGAAAACTATAAGGTTTTTAGAAATGGAAGAGTCCTCGAAAATTACGCTATTCTCTCCTCCTCCCCAAACGTAAACATTTCCACCAACCTTTACATTATTTAAACGAATCGTGCCGTTTCCTACTCCTTCACTAAGGATAAGGTCGCCAGCAATAATGGAATTTTGAATAGTAGCGGAAGGAGAGCTAATTAAAACATTTCTGTCGTACTTCCCGGAGTAAGTTCCATTTTCTCGCAAGATTGTTCCAAAGATGGACTCAAGCAATGTAACAGATTCTGCATAAGTCAACTTACTCTTTGGCCGAATCGTTTGATCAGGGTATCCAGATAGATACCCTTTATCGGATAAGTATCCGAAGTAGGGATATGCATAATCTGAAATAAATGCAACATCAGAAAACTTTACTAATTTTTGATAAGTTGAACCTTCCTCAGGTTTGTAATGAAGTACTCTCCCTAGGATGGTGACTGCTTCTTCACGAGACAGCGCCTGTTCTCCCCGAGCAACCCATTTTCCTTCGGTGTTCTTGGATCCTTGCATATAACCGGCAGCTAAAGCCTTTTCCAGATCCTCTCGGTACCACACATCATTGAGAACATCTATAAATGATGTGGTCGTTCTTGCTTCGTACCCCATCACATTATTGATCAAAGCTGCAAATTGGCCACGAGTTATGTACTGATTTGGTAAAATTTCTTTATTCTCTGCTGTTTTAAGTAGGCCTTCCTCACTCCAATTATCCAAAACAGTTGATGCCCAATGGCCCGCATACGCATTTTTGACTGTTTGGGCCGCTTGAAGATTACCAGGCAAGATCAAGAGAAGGCAAAGCAAACTAATAAATACTTTTTTAAAATCCATCACTTATCTCCTTTATTGGCTACTTTATTTATGTATATTTAATAGTTTATCGAATTTTGTCAGATAATTCTACAAAAAAAAGCCTTTTTAGAGGCTTTTCGACTTAAATGAATAAATAAATGATGCATACCCAGATTACAAAACCTAATAGAATTCCAATAAAAATACCTTTTTTAGCATCTTCGCTTCCTTCGTTATGTTTTTCAACCATACCAAAAGTCCTCCTAATAGATATTGGCTCTGAATACAGTTTGTCCAATTTATCCATTAGAAAGACCTTTAATACGCATTCTTGTTCACAAAACCGTTCCATAGAGTTTGTACAATGATGCGAAGATCGAAGAAAAAGGACCAGTTTTCCATATAATAAATATCATAAGAGATTCGGTCAGGAATTGAGGTGTCTCCTCGGAGCCCATTGCTCTGAGCCCAACCCGTCATACCTGGTCGGACATGGTGTTTCACCATATATTTCGGAACTTCTTCCTTAAACTGTTCAACAAAATAGGGTCTCTCGGGCCGCGGACCAACCACACTCATGTGTCCCAGTAGTACATTGAAAAATTGCGGTAACTCATCCAAACTAGTACGGCGGAGAAAGGAGCCAAACCGAGTCCTTCTCGGATCATTTTTTACAGTCCATTCTTGGTTCCCATTTCCAGAATCTGAAACACGCATAGACCGAAATTTATACATCCAGAAGGTACGTCGATTATAGCCCACCCTCTCTTGCTTAAAAATAATCGTACCCCGAGAAGTTAGTTTGATTCCGATCGCGATGATTAGCATGACAGGTGCCGTTAGTGTGATCGCAAAGATCGCAAAAACCAGATCAAAAGCTCGCTTTAGAAAACGATTGCCCAAGCTATCAAGAGGGATGTCTCTCACATTAATAAGTGGAATGCCTGCGAAATTATCAAAGCTTGGACGAGCAGGCAAATAGGTAAAGAAATCGGGAATAATCATCGTGCGAACGCCAGCCTTTTCGCAGGCATTAATCAACGCCCCATACTTGGTATAGGCATGCAAGGGCAGGGCAATGACAACCTCATCCACAATTACGCGCTCTAGGATATCGGCCAATTCCGTCGTCTTCCCTAAAATCGGTTTGTAATCGCCGTAAGGAGCTTCGTGCTCCATCACGAAATCATCCAGAAATCCCACAACCTCAAACCCAAGCTCCGGCTGCTGCTGAAGGTTTTTATAAAACCTCCGGCCGAGCGAACCCGCCCCGAGAATAAGGACAAATTGCTTGTTGTATCCCTTGCGTCGCATGCTTCGTAAAAAAAACTTGACCCACAACCGGTAGAGACAAGTACCAAAAATATTCAAGGTGAGGAAAATCGCAAGAAATTCCCGCGAAATATCAATCTCTTTGTAAACGAACATCAATGCTACCATGAGGAGGAAGCCAATCAAGTGAATTTGGAGAGTCTTCCATGTCTCGTAAGCGAACGTCTTTTTCCTTTTTGGAGAATAAAAATGTAGAAAGGTCCCCGTCAGCAGAATGAGTCCCGAGTATAGCAGCACCCATTGATAGTAGCGGCCCATTGGCAAATAGCCATCCATTTCCTTCCACGGCGACTCAAACTTCAGCCACCAGGCCGCGATGAAGAAGACCTGAATAACCAGTACATCACACAGCGCATAAAGCTGCGACAACCAGCTCTGATACCTTCGAATCATCAGTCTCCCCCCATTCGCTTCCATTGATTTCGGCCAAGTGCAATGCCGAGCTTGAGTCCAACCCCGGCATAGACAGCCAGGTTTGTGAGCCAGGAATAATTTGCCGCATAGTGCTTTCGGTGAAAGAGGATCATCGCACGATGAAACTCATAGACTATCTTGAAGGGCTTGCGACGACTGCTTGCCCCTTTGTAATGCGTGATCTTCACGAGAGGATGATACCAGATGGACCAGCCTGCCTGCTTGATTCGATAGCACCAATCGATATCCTCTCCGTACATAAAGAACTCCTCGTCGAGTCCCCCCACCTGCGTAAGGGTTTCACGCCGCACCAACATGAAGGCTCCAACCAAACAATCCATTGGTTGGGATGCGTTCGGGTCTAGGTGCCCAAGCTGGTAACCATTAAACCTAGGACTATTGGGAAAAAGCTTGGGAAATCCAAACATATAGTAAAAGGAAGCCGAAGGGGTAGGAAAGCCACGTTTGCAGGCTTTGTCCAAGCTCCCATCAGGGAGCATCACTTTACACCCGCTGGCTCCAATGGAAGGATGATTATCCATGAAGGACAGCATTTCATCTACCGTATTTGATTCAACCCTCGTGTCCGAGTTTAGCAAGAGGATATAACGACCTACAGCTTGATTAATCCCCTGATTATTAGCTCGGGCAAAGCCAAGATTTTGTTCATTTCCAATGCATTGGACATCAGGATAGCGGCGCTTTACTTCCTCCAGTATTCCATCGTTAGATGCATTGTCAATGAGAATGACTTCAAATCGATAGGATGTATTTGAATCGTATACGGAATCGATCGCTTCCATGGTAATTTTTGGGGTTTTATAGTTCACGATGATTATACTAATATCCACATTCATCACCTGTAAAAAACTTGTAAGATTAGTATAGCACAAGACCATACCAACATTAAAAATGCCCCCTGTTGGCAATGCCTATCTTGCACCCTTAAGCTTCAATAAGGATGCTCCCTTCACTTGATACACTACATCAAAGATAGACGAATCAAATCCTGCATCTTTGATCCACTTCTGAGTATCTGGATTTTCCATAATAATCAAGTACGGGTTTTTATCAGCATTTTGCTGCCATCCGTCATAGTCGAAAAGATTAGCCTCATACATAGCTGCTAATCTGTTATTCCCATATTTGGGCCAGATCTGAGTATATGAGTAAAACCATAATTGTTGCAGCAAATCCCCAACGACTGGGATATACCCCTTATCCCCGATAAAAATCGATCTGTTACTAACCACATAGTCCATGAATCCTCTTTGATCCTTAGTATAGGTTATGTTCATATTTCCCTTTTGCTGCATTTGAAAATTAAACTTATGAATCTTTGTAATGTTTGTTTGTATTTCAGGATTAAACAAATTATTTTTATCCTGGATATATTTATCCACGAACGCAGAATTCACGAACAGAAACGCGAGCAAACCCAAATAACTGAGATAAACGGGTTTAAAGTGAGATTTTACGTAAGCGAGTCCAACACCAAAGAGAACGATTATGAGGTTCTCTAGTAAGTAATAGTTCTTAAAAAAGTAGTAGGAGGAGGCCTTTTGATTCATTCCTAATATTAATATGCAGACTGTGAACAATAGGTACATGCCCGAATAAATTATGATTCCTTTTCCCATTTTTTGCTTCCACATCATCCAAATCGCTACAAACGCAAAGAGCAAATAAGGAAGAAATACAGAATAGAAATCTCGGTAAATAAACCCTTCGTACGCTATTGAATCTACATCCCCTGACTTAACCGTATGGTTTAACACAAATAGATATAACGAGCCAAATATGCCTGCTGATAGAACGACCCAGATAATCCCAGGTGAAAACAGCTTTTTAATAAAGCTGATTTTCTGTTTATTTTGAATGATTGACAAGCCGACAAAAGCCATAACAGTTGCGGGAATGAAGTAATAATAGGCATAAAAAATCCCAATCATTACTACAGTACTAGCTATTATCTTGAGTGGACCTTCTTCTATGCTTTCGACTAATAGGATCAGTACAAGTATCAAAAAAATCCCCGTCATTTGGCTGGAAAAACCAAAGATTACGCTATTCATATTGTAACCTATAGCAGTAGCAGCAACGACAATTGTAGCCGGTAGAAACGAAGTGTTCTTCGAATAATATCTAAATAGCGTATAAACAGAGAGGATAATTAGGAAATAAACAATCAAATTCCCAACAAGATAAATCCCAACTTTAGCCGCTCCTGAATGAACCATGCTCATGAGCAACCCCATGTTAACATAAGTCAAAAACGGATAACTTGACATATGTGCGTAAGGGGCCAGATCATTATGGGTCAGTAAAAGCTCTCCTGTTTTGGAAAAGTAGTCTGCAAATAAATAATGAACGGAAGGATCCGTTGTCAAGAACTTAATATTAAAGTCGCCAGAATACATAGTCAAAAATAATACTACCGGAGCTGCTAATGAAAGGCATACTGCGTACACATCCACAATGCTAACATTTAGCCTAATTTTTTTAATGTCTATTCTCTCTTTCTTTATGACCAAAAAAAGAATGAAGGACAACAGGATATTAAGCAAAGATGCACTAATTCCGTTAAATGGTAGATGGACAATATCGAGCACTACACTCAATATTGAGTTGTATGAAAGGTACAACGCCATGATTATGATAAACATATCTAACTTTTTTTGAATCTTGTTTGAAAAGACCATAATCAACCCAATAAATAGACAAAAAGTCGTTAAGAGAAAAAGGCAAATAGTCATTTAATCACCTTTGGCAAATAATAATTTTGTATTGGGAATCCATTGGCTTTTATTTATCCATTTCCCTAATACTTGAGCGGGTTTCTCCACAACATGCCACGATAAATAGGCACAGACAAATGTAATTCCTATAGTCAACATCAAGTACACATTAAAGGTAAATTGGAACGATGCATGGTTTGAGGCAAGAAGTTGTTGAACAGGAAAAGCATATAAATACATTCCGTAGGAGTAGTCATTCTTGAAGAACCACTTTCTGAAAGCAGGCTTTGGTGAAAACGCGAACGAAAAAACAAAGTATGAGAGCACCAACAACATGAGCATCTCTGTTTTAACATAAGAAATCTGAATAACGAACAGTGATAGTAAAAGGATAGATGCGATTTGAATGTTCAGTATTTTTTTAACTTCAGGGAAGGTAAAGAGTACACCAACAAAAAAATAAGGAGCTAATGTAAAAACATCAAATAAGGATGTCCCATAAAAAATGATGCGTAGGGTTGGATAGAACTCCATGAGAACCACTCGAGTAACAACAAGAGCCAAAGTAAACAGTACAATAATCAGTTTCCGCCTTTTTAAAAGAGAACCAAGAAAAAGAACCACGGGTAGGAGAATGTACATAAGCACTTCAACAATAAGTGTCCATAAGGATCCATTCACTGCATTAGGATAGAGATTATCTGCAAAAACCCCTGGAAGAGAATAGACAGGGAACAAAATAATGTTCCTCAAATAAAAGAGCGTGTTGGAATTCAACAAATACTCTTTAACACCCAGTGTTGTAACCAATGGCCCCATAACAAAGACCGTGATGAGGATGAGGGCCGTTAACCCTGGGATGATTCTAAAAAATCTTCTCAATCCGTATCGAATGATGTTTGAATCTCGCATGAAGCTTTCCGTTATTAAATAGCCGCTAATTAAGAAAAAGATTTCGACACCGATGGTGGAAACTGCTTGCCCACCCAGTGTAAGAACTGGCAGCCCGAGAATATGGTACATATGACCGATAATAACCATAAGTGCTGCAAGAAAACGCAAGAGATTTAGATTGTTCTCTCGATGACTTGGAATTTTCTCCTCGAAAATACTACTTGATGCTCCCATTTGGTATACCCTCTCCAATGTTATTTCGCGTATGCAGCATTACCTGTTGAATCTTTGAACTATCGCCCCATATTCCGGGTGAATCATAAGGCCGATCCGGGAATGCACCGTATTTCAATTTAATCTTTAGTTGCTGTTCTTGGATAAAGGCCTCTACTTTGTCTTTTAGAGAAACTCCCTCCCCCGAACAACAATTGATAATCCCAGCCACTTGGTCCTGAGCAACGCATGCTCCAAGCTGTTCGGCTAATTCTTGTACAGAGATGAAATCATACTTGTTGCTCCCAGTCGTAAAAGGAAACACTTCTTTCCCTTCTTTCTCCGCCTGGATCAGCTTTGTAAAGACAGAATTGTTTTTCAAGTCATCCCCGTATATATAGAATGCACGGAGCCACTGAAAAATGATCTTCTTGTCCTTCGTATATAGTTGCATAGCTTGTCGTAAAGCATTTTTGGATATCCCGTAAAAGGAAGTTGGATTACATAGCGTGTTCTCATTAACAGCACCTTCATAGTAGCCTACCTCATGCATGGTCCCCATGACTGCAATCTGTTTGATTCCTCCATCCACCAATTGCTTCAGGAAAGAAAAATGATCTGAGAATGCCTCCAAATGATAAGGGCTGTTATGGTTAAAACCATCCCTCCACGCTAGATGCAAGCAAGCATCTGGGGACCCCAGTTCTTGATAAAGATCATTTGAGGAAAAGATGTCCAGTGAGACAAACTCGGCTTGTGAGTTAATCCCCTTTTCTGAAGTGTCAACCGCTATAACATGGATGTTGTCCCTAGCAAGCAAGCTATCCACCACATGGCGGCCAATATAACCACCCGCTCCCGTAATCACAATCTTCTTTTTCTCCATCCTGCGCTTCTCACTCCCTTGCTCAACCAACTTTTTTTGCGTTTCTTCTTCGTCTGAAGTCCCTTAGCCATCTGGTATAACGCCAACTCTTAGTATTCAGTAGATTTTCTACTAAAATAGTCAGTTGCTCATCAGATGCTGTTTCATAATCGGGAATGACCGTCTTCTTGCCAAGAAATCCTTGTAGTACACGTACTGGGGCTGTAACCCTCCACGATTTTGACCTAAGAATTTCCCTCACCAACACACGTTTCTCTTCTGTTGCCATGCTAAACTCTTGCACAAGTTCCGAACGATAAGCCTCTCTGCTGTTGGCATTATAATAATTGATTAAGAAAACGATCCGTTTGATATTCCCAGGGGGAAGAATAAGATGAGCATCATCTATCTTGGACAAGACATAGTCATAATTTTTCTCCCATTCATTCTGCTGATGAATGGTAGCCGAACTGCTCCCTTTTCTCCACCAACGGTAGATATTCGTTACCTCCGGACTTGACTCGATTCCACAAATAGAATAGACCCGTAGGATAAAGTCCCAATCTTCCGTCGTATTCAAACTCTCATCGAAATGGTATCCCAGCTTTTGATAAACAGCCGTTGGAAAGGCCAAGCAGAGTCCAGGGCATTGATTATGATGTAGCATTTGCAAAAAATCTACTTCAGCAGGATAATCTCTAATAAATCCTGAAACAGCTGCAGAAGTCAGAGAACTATAGCTAGTCTCCATTCTTTCATATTCTTGCCTAACCGATACGCTTTTGAGGATTTTCCCAAAGCCCGTCTCTGAGAGATCCTGGAACGTTTTGACCCAATTCGCCAAGACAATATCGTCATCATCCAGAATGGATACATAGGAACCTCTTGCTGCTGCAAACCCTACATTCAGCGGCCTTGACCTTCCCCCGCCAAAGATCGGAATATAGCGTATCTTATTTCGGATCCAGGTGGGGGAATGTTCAATAACATCCAATACATTCTGCTCATCCGTACGCTTCACATTATGCCCTACGATAATGACTTCGAAGTCCTGAGAGGTTTGTGTACTTAAACACAATAAGACCTCCTTTAGCTCCTGCGGTCGGTTCCCTATTGTACGAGTGACCACCGTGAGAAAAGGTCCTTCGCTTTCAGGCTGACGGGTGAAGTTTGGTTGATAATGAAGTTCTCGAATAAAGCAGTACGTGTTCCACGATTTGGCTGAGGACATTCCCTCGATCAACCGCGCAACACTGGTTTTACTGGCTTCTGTCTCGTCGTCAAGCAGGTCCATGGCCTCCGCGAATTCAAAACCGGATGATTGAAACAGGTCCATGAGCTTTCCTTCGTCATAGACATTTCGAGAAACATCCAGTTGAACCTGATCAACGCGGCCAAACAACAGATTGGTTGCCACTTCAGATCGAACATAGTTTTTTACCGTAACCACCAAGGAAATGTTGGGGTTGAACTCTTCCATTACCTTACGAATGCAACGCAGGAATCCCTCCGGGCCATCACAATGTTCTAGAACCTCGTGGATGACGATGGCTTGGATATCCTGATCCCTCATCCGTTCGATGAGTTGGGCCTCCAATCCACCCTCTGTTCCTTGCTCTCCTGCATTTCGAGCCACTATCAGAGTAAGAATGGGGCTGGACAAATGACTTTCGAACAATTGAACCTGATGCGGATCAAGACAGCCCACTACAAGTACGGACCCACCCGATTCCCCTGTAGCTTTCGCGGCCAATAACTGACCAACACGTTGAATAACCAATTCTGTTTTATTCGTCACAATGTAAACCTCATCTTCCCATAGTTTCCGTCAATGAACTCAGAGACCTTATGAAGTTTATCCACTTGTTTTGGCAATCGTCCCTCAGCCTTGCGTCTTTCAAACTCTGCTGCTGCTTTTAGGAAATGAGGCTCGGAAGACTTCTTAAAGAAGGACAGGATCTTATCGGTTAAGTCCTTTCGCGACCACTTATAAGGAAGCAGCAAGCCTGCTTCCGCCGAGAAATACTTCTCAGCTGATGTGGGTTCCCACTCTGCACTTTGTGACAAGGATTTATCGTGAAAAACAACAGCTGCCGGTTGATAGATTATTTTGTAGCCCTTTAATCGCACCATCCATGAAAAATCGACATCGTCACAGTATAAAAAAAACGTACCTTCGTCAAATCCCCCAACTTCGTCGAAAACCTTTTTGGGAAACATGGTGCAAGCTGTCGAACTCCAACTTGTTTCTCCTGTTTCCGAGTCATAGTATTTGGGATGCTCAATGGGCATTTGCCTTGCTTCACTCATCCCCACAGCTGATTTTGACATCCGGAACGGCTCAAAAAGCAAGCAAATGGCATCGTATGCCGTTACGATATCCGGATTTTGCACAAGGATATAATCACTATGGCATTGTTTCGCCAACAGATTGTGGCCCTTTGCCGTTCCGTGATTCTCACCCCAGAAAATGTATTGAAGTTCAAGAATCCCCCTATATCGTTCGCTCAGTTCATCAATCTCAACATCAGTGAATACAGGGATCGAGGAACAATCACCGTAGCAAACGGATACTTTTGTAAATGTCTTATGGGTTAATGCGTAATTTGCTGCTTCTGCAATGCTTTGCAGAGATCGTTTTACATTTTCCGGTTCTGTATGATACAGAACCGATTGAACTTGTAAAGAAATAAGGGAATGATTCATTCCTCGTGTTACCTCCTGTCATCCCAACTGATTATCGATCCAGCCACATAAGCGCGTTAGCCCTTCATTTAAGCCTATTCGAGGTTCCCACGCCAATTCCACTTTTATTGCATCCCCTGTACAGGCAGCATGCCGTACATCACCTAGACGGTAACTTCCATTGACATGGGGCTTGGGAGCTTGGTATAGGTTTGAAATGATCGTTGCTATATTCTGAATTGTGGTCGACTGCCCTGAACTCACATCATAGATTGCATTATGTACATGGGGACTTTTTATAACCTTATGTATAGCGTCAGCCACATCCGAGATATAAACAAAATCTCGCAGCATAAGCCCATCCTCAAATAGGGGGATACTGCCGCCAGACTTGGCAATTCTGCCAAAAAGAGCAACGATTCCTGTGTAGGAATTTTTCAGTGATTGGCCAGGTCCATAAACATTTTGCAACCTGACTATACCATATTTAACAGAGAATGCCCTACACCAAGTTTCAAGAAGCATCTCTTGCGTATGCTTGGTTACACCATAAACGTTTACAGGATGAGGGATCGTGTATTCACTAACGGAGGGAAGATAAACAGAATCTTCAAACTCCCACTTTCCTCCATCAAGCTGAGCCCGCGAACGTACAGAAGGATAGAACGTTGTTCCGTCTTTTCTTTTCCAACAACCTTCTCCGTAAACCGCTCTACTGCTGGCTAACACAATTTTTTCTGGAAAGCGATTGTGCCGAACAATCCCATCCAACATCTGGGCAAGACCGCTCACATTCACATTTGTATGGCGATAAGACTCGGTCAGCGACTGCCCTGTTCCTGTTTCTGCTGCCAAATGTAAGATAACATTCGGATGATAGCGCCCAAAGAAGGCATTCCAATCTTCTTCCTTGCACACATCTCCGATAATAATTGTTGCCTTTTTGGACAAAAAAAGAGGTCGTTCTTGATTTGGGTGGACTTGTGGGTGGAAGTTATCCAAGACAAGAATTTCGTCAAACTCGTCTTCCAGCAACTTACTCACTTCACAGCCAATAAATCCGGCCCCCCCTGTGATCAGGCACGATTTAACCATTTCGAAAAAGACCTCCATTTTTTACTTTATGGTAGATTCGATATAAATGGGGAAGCTTCCTCTTAAGTCGTGCAAATCTCGTCAGCGACAGCAGCTCCTCCACATTTTCACTAATCTCCCTTGCAGAAATACTCAGGACATAGCCTTCTTGTTTTATTCTAACTGCCTTCAAGGCGGCTTCTAACCCTACCTGTCTGCTTCGATATAGTGTTCGATCAGCGGGTACACGATAAAGAGAAGTTGTTTTTTTAACATAGTGGAAAGGTGCCCGAAGCGCCACCTGAATCCAGAAATCCCAATCTTCCAGGACGTCTAGATGAGGATCAAACCGAATGCCCTCAAGTTCATCTTTCCGAACCATAACGGCTTGGATGGGGAGATAATTTTGATAAAAAAGCTTTACTCGATTAAAAGGCTGATTGTAGATAATTGAATACCCTTTTTCCACCTTTTGTTCGCCATTAAATGCAGTAGGAACTTCAAATGCGTTGGTGTAAACAACCGAATGGTGACCTTCTTCAATTTCGTTTAGTAAGGTCTCGATATGGTCCGCATAGAGCAGATCATCATCGTCCAGAAAGGTAATGTACTTCCCTTTTGCCTTATCCAAGGCCAGATTAGCAGCATGAGAACGCCCTACTTTATCCCCCGTGGCATAGTATTGGATCGACATGTCGTGGAACTCATTTTGGATCATTTCCCACGATACTGGCGGCCCATCCTCCATTACAACGACATCTAGATTCGAATAGGTTTGATTACGTACACTTGTTAAGGCTTCCCTCAAAAGATGCGGGCGATTACAAGTTCGAATCAGTATTGATACCGTTGAGGTGGATATCGCGCGGGAAGCTGTATAGAAAGCCCCTTCTCGGGAAAGCGAATAATCCCAATTATGAAAAACGGGCCGAAATTCTTTATTTCGTTTGGAATGGAACAACCGAAAAGAAAGAAATGGCCAAACCCGATAAAAGACTTTCAGGTAATTCAGAATCAAACTCCTTCGAATTCGACTATCCTTACAGCTGCGGATCGCATAGAGATATTTCAAATTTCCAAACAGAATGTGTTTGGCATTTCCAAACTTATATCGTAATAAGAGGTTGTTAAGCAGGCTGTTGATGTATTGGTTCGGCTTGACAGTAGTCCCTTCATAGGAATGATGGATGATGCATGCCTTGGGCACATACCGGATCTTATACCCCTGGAGTCGAATTCTCCAACTTAGATCTACATCTTCAGCATACATAAAAATATGCTTGTCAAATCCTTGAACTTGTTCAAAAACATCGCGTCGAACAAGGAATGCTGCTCCTGACGTCCAGTCGGTTTCTCCTGTGAGCGGATCATATACCTTTGGATGCTCGTAAGGGAATTGTCTGAGCTCCCACGCTGCAATCGACGGAGGAGAGCTCCCGATTTCCTTTGTCAGAACGTTAACGGCATCCGGATAAATCTCCGTATCCATATTGAGAAACAAAATGTATGGAGACTGCCCTAAACGTGCCCCTACATTATTGGCATTGCCAAACCCTACATTTTCCTTCCCCTCATGAACAAGGTAATTCCGGAACCCAGCTCCCAATGCTTTTTCCTTATAGCCCATCAACCTGTCAACGGAATCGTCCGTTGACCCATTGTCTACAAAGATAAGCGAAAGCTCATCACGGGAACCTTCCAGTTGAAGAAGCGCCTGAAGACAACGGTCTATCCACTTCGAAGAGTTATATAAGACAAAAACCAAATCCATTTTCATCATTTCACCAAATTTCAGTTGTAGTCCTTTGTAAAGAAGACCTTCATTAAATGATTAAACTTTTGGTTTTTTATCTCATTTACGAGTAAAACGTACTTTGCTTTGAACGTTTCAAGCTCATCAAGTTCGGCTTCTCGCTTCTTAAGCTTTTCCTCATTCAGTTGAGCAAGATCAACTTTTCGTGATAAGGCTTGGTTTGCTTCCTCTAAACGCCTGATGATGGACTGAGATTCCGCTTTCTGCTCACTTTCCGCTGTTTCCACTTCCAAAAGACGCTTTTGAAGGTCGGATACATCTTCTTCAAGCTTATGAATGTAATCACGTTGAGCTTTCCCTGCTTCTTCACGACCCGTCTGAGCCTTCTGAAGTCGCTCCACATCTCCTTGCATATGTTCCTGCCAATCCAGAAGCTTTGTAATCTGTTCTTCCTTATCAGCAAGAACAGCCTTTAATTGATGGATGTCTTTCTCCAAGTGCGCCTGCCATTGAAGCAATTCTTGGATTTGAGCTTCCTTCCGACTGAGCTCTTCCCTGCATTGCTGAAGCTCATTACTCATGACTCCCCATCTCCTTTAGAATTTGGATGTGGTGGTTTTGTAAGCCTTGCAAACCTCTTCTGTCTCTCCTAGCATTCTTGTTTTCCCCTTCTCCAGCCAAAGCACCCGATTACACAATCGTTCTATTTGATCGATGGAGTGCGACACGATGATAACGGTCGTCCCGTTGTTCATCATCTCACTGATCCTTCTCTCACATTTCTCTTGAAAAAGGAAATCGCCTACGGAAAGAATTTCATCCACAATAAGGATATCCGGCTTGGTTATCGTCGCCATAGCGAAACCTAATCGTGCAACCATCCCGGATGAGAAATTCTTTAATGGCACATCAAGAAACTCATGAAGTTCAGAGAACTTGACAATCTCGTCAAACTTCTCTCGGATTTCTTTAGTTGAATGCCCAAGTATGGCTCCATTTAAGAAAATGTTTTCTCTGGCCGTTAAATCCATATCAAAACCTGTCCCCAGTTCAATGAGCGGTGCAATGCTTCCATTTACTTGAACGGTTCCAAGGGAGGGTTTATAGATCCCTGAGACGATTTTAAGAAAAGTGCTTTTTCCCGATCCGTTTAATCCAACGATCCCCAGCACTTCTCCTTTTTTTACGGAAAGCGATACATCATAAAGAGCGATAAATTCATCAAACATCAGTTGCCGCTTGACTAGCTTGATGAAGAACTCCTTCATGTTGTCGACTTTTTCCTTCGACAGATTGAATCTCATGTAAATGTTTTTCGCATCAATTGCGTATTCAGACATCACGCCAACTCTCCCATACGTACTTGAATGAACTACACATAAAGAACAAACTTGTCCTGGTTCATCTTAAAGACAATCAGTCCAATCAGGAGCGTGATTACTGAAATGCTCATGCATAGAAGGTTTTCGGAAATTCCCGGAATCGTTCCATGAAGGACAAGGTCCCGAAAATAATTAATGAAGTGATAAAGAGGGTTCAAAGTCAGGACCGTTCGGAACTTCTCGGGAATAATCGATTCTGGATAGAAAATAGGCGTAAAATAGGTCCAGGCGGTAAGCAGAACGGAATATAAGTGGAGAATATCGCGAAAAAACACAGCTAGAACAGATAGAATTAAACCCAACCCCAACGAAAAACATAAGGCATATAATAAGGGAATGGGGAACAGGAGCACACTCCAGGTCACTTTGGTAGAGGTCAAAACAATGATGAAGACGAGGGCAACCAATGAAAACAGCAGATTGACAAAGGAAAACAAGATTTTCTCTACCGGAAAAATATACTTTGGAATGTAGACCTTTTTAATGAGGGGACCCGAATAGACAACCGACACCATCGCTGCACTGGTTGCCTCTGAGAAAAAGGAAAAGAGAATAGAACCTGTTAAGTAATAAACAGGGAAATTTGGAATATCGATTTTAAACAAAGTTGAGAAGATCGACGTCATGACCAGCATCATAAGCAAGGGATTTAAAACACTCCACAATACCCCAAGAATCGATCTCCTATACTTTACCTTCAAGTCTCGCAGAATAAGGTTTCCTAGTAGAGGCTTATATTTTCGGAAGTTCGCAACATATTTATTCACAACGGCACCTCATTTGTTGATTTGCGCTCGATTTTTATAGTTTTCTTCGTAGTACCGTTGATAATCGCCACTCAAGATATGATCCGTCCAGTCTTCGTTATCCAAATACCAGTTTATCGTTTGAGCGATCCCTTCATCAAATCCTGTTTTTGGAGTCCAGCCTAGTTCCGTCGTAATCTTGGTTGGATCAATCGCATAACGGCGATCGTGTCCCGGACGATCGGCCACGTATTCGATGAGGCTCTCGTCCTTGCCAAGGTGTCGAAGGATTTGCTTGACGACTTCAATATTGGATCGCTCATTATGCCCACCGACATTATAAACCTCGCCAACCTTCCCCTTGTGCAGGATGAGATCGATCGCTTCACAATGGTCCTTTACATAAAGCCAATCTCTCACATTACTCCCATCCCCATAAACGGGCAAGGATTGATTGTTCTTCGCTCGCTGAATCATCAATGGGATCATCTTCTCAGGGAAGTGGTAGGGACCATAATTGTTTGAACACCTAGATAAAGTAACGGGCAGGTTGTATGTCCGATAATAAGCCTGAACAAGGAGATCGGCTGAGGCTTTCGAAGCAGAGTAAGGACTAGAAGCATGCAGAGGAGTCGTTTCAGTAAAAAACAGATCCGGCCGATCAATAGGCAGGTCTCCGTAAACCTCATCCGTCGACACCTGATGGAAGCGATCAATTCCGTATTTGCGGCAGGCATCAAGCAGTACCCCTGTCCCGATAACATTTGTTCGCAGGAAAATACCCGGGTCGAGGATGGATCGGTCCACATGGCTTTCCGCAGCAAAATTGACCACAACATCTGGCTTCTGCTCCTCAAATAAGGAGTAAACGGCATCCCGATCCGCGATATCGCCAACAACGAGAGAAAAGTTCTTGTTGTCCTTAATAGGTGCCAAGGTTTCTACATTCCCAGCATAGGTCAAGAAATCGAAGCAGCAAATCTCGTAATCCTTATAGTTCTCCAGCATGTAGTGTATAAAATTGCCTCCGATAAAGCCGGCGCCGCCGGTAACAATCACTTTCATCCTTACACCTCATTTAAAAATAGTGGCTACATATGCAACAATTGACCACATTTTCGAAACACTCCAGTTTTCCAAAATCCAAAAGTACAAATGGTTTTTAAGCGTAAAAGCTTATTTTGTTCCCTTAGTGTTATGTAAGCCGTAAGGGTCTCTAATGCTTGTACGCTTAATTCACTCCCAAATCGGCTTTGAAACTCTTCTGCTTGCTGGAACGTTTTTGAAATCGAATCTTTGATTTCAGCCCCTTCAAAAAGCCTGCGGAACGTATACGCCAAACTTCCCGCATCCTTCGATCCCACTTCATTGTACCCATGTTGTCGGTAAAGTAATGTCGGTTCGTCAACAAAGCCTATTTGGCCAAACGCAGAAGCGATCAATGCAAACCACCAATCGTGCATAATCGAATGAGATGGCACTGGGCTCACCTTTTGAATAAGCGCTCGGTTTACCATCATGGAACAGCCTGTGACAATATTTTGGACCAATAAATGATTTAAACTGCATTTCGTCGCTGAAAGCCTTTGCCTCTTAAAAATGGAATTCGATAAGATTTTTTCATTTTGATCCACTACTTTTAAATCCGTATGCACTAATACTGGCGTATTAACTCCAACCCGAGCCTCTACTTCTTTCATTTTTGAGAGCGTAGCCTCTATCTTATGCGGGAGCCAAATATCATCTTGATCACAAGTCATCATGTAGTCCGAATCAAATAGGCTCAGCATGCTATAAAAATTGCTTTTTGCCGAACCAGATGGCTCTTCTCTAATGATCACTTTAATTTTATCCGGGTACAAAACTTCATATTCTCTTGCGATGACTACGGTTTGATCCGTAGAACAATCATCCTGAATAATTAGATTCCATTCCTGTACATTTTGTTGCAGAATGGAATCCAGTTGCTTTCTTATAAAAGCCTCGCCGTTAAAGGTAGCCATCAAGATTGTAATCATCGCCTAATGCCCATCAATCCTTCAATAGGTGTGCCTGTGAAAGTCCATGGCTCCATCACTATACAAACCTCTTTTCTGCACCTTTTACCCTCACGTTTTCACTGACATTCATATTAGCACAACTATCACTTCTCTGGAAATGTCAAACAGAATTCTAGCAAACCACTATGTAGTTTCACCAGTAAGCGTTAAATCCCACTTGTTAAACTCCCTCTTACAATTTGGACCTTCTTACACATTCCACCTTATTCGCTCGGTTAATGAATTAATGACACATATCCTTGTTTTCTCAATTTTCGACGGTATACTATAAAGTTGAGTGTCTAAATCCACTCGGATTCGAGTAGAGGAGTTTTTACTGCATGAGATCACTGGTTATCATCCCGGCCTATAATGAAGAAAATAGCATAAAAGCCGTCATTCATTCCGTCAAGAAGTGGCACCCCGAAGTCGACATTGTTGTCGTGAATGACGGGTCCAAGGACGATACAAGCCGGGTCGCGAAGGCGACCGGACTCGCCCATGTGGTCGACCTGCCGGTAAACCTTGGCATCGGCGGTGCCGTTCAGACTGGCTATCTGTTTGCGTTCCGCAACGGCTACGATATCGCCATTCAGATCGACGCAGACGGTCAGCACGACCCGGCCGATCTTGAGAAGGTCATCGGCGTGGTGGCAAGAGGAGAAGCGGCCTGCTGTGTCGGCTCCCGCTTTGTCGAGGAGACTGATTATACACCGAGTCTGTTCCGTGGGATCGGGATAACCTTTTTCTCCCGCATGATCAAGTGGACGGTCGGCAAGCGCATTACCGATCCAACCTCCGGCTTCCGCGCCGTGAACCGCGAGGTGATCGAGGTGTTTGCCAATTACTACCCCGACGACTATCCGGAGGTGGAAGCGGTCGTTCTGCTCGAGCGGATGGGGTATTCCGTCAAGGAAGCCTCCGTTCAGATGCATGTACGGGCAGCGGGAAAATCGTCCATTACCCCCTTTAAGTCGATGTACTACATGATCAAAGTGTCGCTTGCCGTTATCATGACACGGATAAGGAACGTGAATTAAAGCCATGAATATCTTTGTTGTCTCGGTAGTATTCTGCTTGCTCTTCCTCGGCTCGGTCATCGAGATGATCCGGCGGCGTAAAATATCGGAGCGATACTCGCTTCTGTGGTTCATCCTCGGCTTTATCATGCTCATCTTCAGCCTGTTTCCCAAGCTGCTGAACGGAATCTCGTCTTCACTCGGAATCGTATACGGAACCTCTTTTCTCTTTTTTATCGGGTTCCTCTTCGCTCTAGTGTTCATCCTGCACTTGACCACTGTCATTACGAAGCTAGACCTTAAAATGACTAGACTAACTCAAGAGGTCGCTCTATTGAAAGAGATAAAGAAAAACCCCGATGACATTCTTTCTGTCGAACGGCAAGACACCTCTCAACAGTAGTGTGAATGCCCCTTTTCCTAAAATGTTCAAAGGAGGGGCTATTTTTGTACTTATTGAACAACGAAAACACAAGATAGTATAAACCACCGTATCAAATAGACTTCCTCTTGGTAATGTTATATAACAATAACTAAACGATCTTAATGAAAACACAAAGGAAAGTTGGATAAAAACTATGAAAGGTATCATTCTTGCCGGAGGCAGCGGGACTCGTCTCTATCCGCTAACGATGGTCACAAGCAAGCAACTTTTGCCCATTTACGACAAACCCATGATTTATTACCCTTTGTCTACCCTCATGCTGGCTGGAATTCGAGACATTCTCATTATATCAACTCCTGAGGATACGCCAAGATTCCAAAGTTTGCTGGGTGACGGTTCTGAGTTCGGGCTATCTCTTCAATACACCGTTCAGCCAAGCCCAGACGGGTTAGCCCAGGCCTTTCTATTAGGTGAATCCTTCATTGGAAACGATTCGGTAGCAATGGTTTTGGGAGACAACATCTACTATGGCAACGGAATGACTCAGATCTTGAGACGGGCCGCCTCCAAATCAAGCGGTGCCACCGTATTTGGTTACCATGTTCCCGATCCCACTCGCTTTGGTGTAGTCGAATTCGACAAAGAAGGAAAAGTTTTAAGCATTGAGGAAAAGCCCGCTCAGCCTAAATCGCATTATGCCGTTACGGGACTCTATTTCTATGACAATCGCGTCGTATCCATTGCCAAGGCGGTTCAGCCTTCTGCGCGCGGAGAGCTGGAAATCACCTCCATCAATGAAGCCTACCTGAATTTGGGCGAGCTTGACGTAGAACTTTTAGGACGCGGATTTACCTGGTTGGACACAGGCACTCATGAAAGCCTTGTCGACGCTACCAACTTTGTCCGAACGATTGAAGACCATCAAGGCATCAAAATCTCCGCTCCTGAAGAAATTGCATACATAAACGGCTGGATTACCAAGGAGCATCTGCTCGAATGCGGGCAAAAGCTAGGCAAGACCGGCTATGGTCAATACTTGATCAAGGTTGCTACAGGTAAGGTCATCTACTAACAGAAATGAGTGAATAACTTGAACGTAATCCGAACGCCTCTCCCCGGCGTCCTTGTCATTGAACCGGCTGTATTCGGCGATCACCGTGGTTGGTTCATGGAGTCATACAATGAGGCCAAGTTCCACGAGTTGGGGATCATACAGAAGTTCGTGCAGGACAATCAGTCCTATTCAGCTGAAAAAGGAACCCTTCGCGGGCTGCACTTTCAACGAGACCCAAAAGCTCAAACCAAGCTCGTCCGTTGCACCCGCGGCTCGATCTTCGATGTAGCTGTTGATATTCGCAGCGGAAGCCCAACCTATGGGAATTGGTTTGGCATCGAGCTCACTGCCGAGAACAAAAAGCAGCTGTTGATTCCGAAAGGCTTCGCTCATGGATTTATGACGCTAACTGACGATGTGGAAGTCCAATACAAATGCGATGAGCTGTATGCACCCGAATGTGACGGAGGCATCCGCTGGAACGACCCCACGATCGCCGTAGAGTGGCCGCTCCATGTTCCCCCCATTCTCTCGGCAAAGGACGAAGCGGCTCCCTTGCTTAGGGATGCTGCTGTTGATTTCCCTTATTGATTTCGTAGATCACGAAGCCTTTTACACATGCCCAAGCCGATGCTCTCCTTTGCGAGATATAGGCTTGGGCATTTTTCTTTCCTACATCTGGTTTCACATGGAGAGTTTGGGGTATGAAATAATTATGAACGCAGCGCAACCTTCCCCATCTTGCTGGCGTCTACTAAGTGAACCCACCATATCCACAATTTCTCATGTATCATTATCCCTCTGTTTATAGTAACTGGATTATGATCCAGTAAGTTGCTATAATAATTAAAGCCTTTTTCCAAAATGCAGCAAATATCTTCATTTTTCTTTCGAAAAGGGGCTATCGAGTCGAGAAAGGAGGTGAAATTGCACATGACAACCAGTAAAGACTTCTTAAACACATCTAAACGCAAGGAAAGGAGTGCCCGTTTCTTGAAATCATCCATGAAAAAGAAGGTTTCTGGCCTCTTGGCCAGCTTACTGATCCTATCGATCATGATCCCAGCACTTGCGTTCGCCGCCTCGATCAAGATCGACAACTACGATTACAACGGTAACTTGACAGGCTCAGTTTACGAAGATACTTATGTTGGAAGTACTGTTTACGTAACTGTCTATGACTCCACTAACACTCATTGGAAAGTGGTGCAGGCTACATACGACACCACGTACACAACGGGTTACCGTTACATCTTCAACTTCACCGCGCTGGAAAGCACCTACAATCCGGCAGTAGTGAAGTATGTCTATGGCGTTAACCAAGCCACTTACGATACGCAGAGCCGAGCTATTTATTCCGGTGGCGGCGGAATCTACTTCCCTCCGACTTCTGGCGAAGTAACCATCGGTGCTGACGGCAAAGCCAATGCCGATCAACTCGCGGCTCTCTTGGAAAAGAACGAAAATGCCCGTTTGAAATTCACCGGTGATTTCGTTCTTCTGCCTGCGTGGGTCCTGTCGAAAGGCAAGCTGCTGACGGTAGAGAATGACTTCGGAACTTACTCGCTTCCGTTGACAAAGCTGGATGCAGAAGCTCTCGCTAAGAAGGTTGGCGTAGAACTGAAGGACCTTTACATCCGCGTTTCCATTGCCAAGGTTTCGGAAGCAACCCTTGCTGACGTGACGAAAGCGGCATATGCGGAGCAAGCAACCGTGATCAGCAATGTCATCGATTTCAAGGTTCAAACCGAAGCTGCGGGCAAGACGGCTCTGGATGTGGATTTCGGCAAAACCTATGTGAAACGTACGGTTAAGCTGGACACCGCCTTCGGCAAGATCAACACGATCGCCTCTACCGGCGTCCTGTATGATGCAGCCGGCAAATCCATCCTCTTCGTTCCTTCTTCCTTCGCTGCAGTTGGAGATAAGTCCGAGGTCGCCATTTGGCGCGTGGGTAACTCCATCTATGCTGCAGTAGAAACGAAGAAATCCTTTACGGATATCGGTTCCCACTGGGCTAAGGTAGACATTCAAAACCTGGCGAACAAGCTTGTCGTGGAAGGGTATAACAACCGCTTCCTGCCGCAAAACGATATCACTCGCGCTGAGTTTACGGCGATTGTGGTTCGTGCACTCGGCTTGACGACAAGCGGCGCTAAGTCAGCTGGCTTCAAAGACGTAGCCAGCACGATGTGGTATGCCGACGTCATCAACACGGCTGCTCAAGCCGGCCTTGTGAAGGGTAATGGAGATGGCACCTTCAAACCGAATGACAAGATCAGCCGGGAAGAAGTGGCCGCTCTGGTACTTCGCGCCCTCGCCTACACGGGCAAGGACGTGACGGTATCCGCTGCGGACAAAGCTACCGCTCTGAAACCTTATACGGATGCAAGCAAAGTATCCGCTTGGGCGAAGGACGAAGTAGCTTCCGCCATTAAGCTGGGCTTGGTCAAAGGCTTTACGCCTACCACGATCAAGGGCCAACTGAACGCAACCCGCGCAGAAGCTGTTACCCTGATCAAACGTCTTCTTGATACGACCGGTTTCACGAATTAATCACTAGTTCTCACATAAGAGGGAATCCCCCGTCATCGTGTAGATGACGGAGGGATCCCCTCTTTCTTATTTCTAAAAACAAGCACAAGGGCCTCACTCCTTGCGGAGATGAGGCCCTCATGGTGAAGTTCGTTCCTATCTACTTGCTGCTGCCCTGAACCAATTGCTCCAAAACTGTCTTTTCGTTTGGATCTTTTGCGATCAGCTTACCCTTCCAACCTTGGTCAGGAATCCCCAGCTTTTCCTGAGCGGCTGCATAGTAACGGGCAATGAGCAGATTTTGAACATCATTTAAATCGTCGTTGAGATAAGGATAAAGCAGTTGGATGGTGTCGGCATAATCGCCTCGTTCGTAATGGATCTGTCCAATCGGAAGCGCCACGCCTTTGCTGACTTGAAGAGGAATTCCGATGGCGATGGCTTTGGGCACTTCATTCATTTGAGCTATACGCTCCTGAAGCTGCTGGTACGTTTGCATTGCCTTATCCCAATTAGCCTCGCCAGTTTGGTGATAGAGTCCGAGCACTCGCTCGTAATAAACCGTATTCCAAGGGTTTCGTCTGAGCATCTCTTCCGCGATCGGCAGGGCTTCCGTTGACTTCCCATCCTGCATCGCCCAGGCGAACCGGTATTCGAAAGGCTCGATAAGATTGGGCTCTCGCTTGTCCAACTGCTTTAGTACGGCTTCTCCCTCATCCTTGTACTTCGCCTCTTTGGTTTGGGCGAAGGCATTATTATAGAGATCAACCTTCAGAAGCTGGTAATCAATGTTGGATCCTTGATACTTGATCGCGCCATCCAATAAACCAACCGTCTGCGCTAAATCTACCTGACCGCTTGCCATGTTTGCAATAGCCGCTGTCCCTTTGTTGCTGGCGAGGCTGGCCCTGAATGACAAGAAGATCATCACAAGAGATAGGGTCCCAAGGACGGCCGGGTATGCCCACCGATAACGCTCCATAAAAGTGGGGGTTCGCGGGGCTTCCTCAACCTTCTTTTGGCTAGCGGTTCCCAACATTGCGCCAAGGCACAGATAGAGCAGCACTCCAATAAAGGCATAACTCATATCAAAATCGATCAAGCTGTGAGCAAGCAGCCCAAATGCGATGATAAAGAAGACGAAGGTGCTGGGCGATGCCTGCATCATGTTGCGGTGGCGGCGGATGTAGAACAGGAAAACCGCTGCGATGAAAAGAAACGTGATGAGGAGTCCGAACAGCCCGATGTCGATCAACACTTGGAAGAAGAAATTATGCGCTTGTCGGCTCGTATACGGGTAGCTTTGATACATATGGTACAGATGGGACCAACCGCCGCCCCCTGTTCCGAAGAAGAGGTGGTCCTTCGCGATCTCCCAGGAATCTTTATAGAAATAGCCTCTTTCCAGTACGCTGTGCTGGTTGAAGTTGATGTTTCCTAGCCGCTGCTGCAAGGATTCCGGAAGAAGGTTGCTGAGCGGAGTAGCGATGAGAACCACGAGCAGCAGTCCGCCTGCGACGATGACGGCAACGGGAAACCATAAATTCGAGTAGCGGAAACGGGTGTCCAGCTTTCCGAACGCAGGCCATCGATCCGCAGCCCATCGAAGCAGGACAGCAAGCCCCGCACATACGACAGATGCTACGATTAGAATGGACCATGTTTTGAGCATGAGCCCTTGTTCAGCAACTTGCAGCAGCTTAATCCCGTTATCGGTTACCGATGACGTAATGAGCAAGGCAACAATCCCCGCTACGAACAATTGCGCCGTCATCATCAGTTGAACGGTTGCTTTCACGAACGGCAGCAGAACAAGGAAAAGAACGGGAAGCAGAACCCAACCGCCGCGAGACAACGTCAGCAAAAGAGAAACCAATGCGGGAACGAGGAACAAAGCATGCAGGAAGACGACCCAACGCTTCGTCGAGGTGGCGCTTAAGTAAAGCCCAGCCAGCAGCAAGGCGATCAGGAAGCCTGCGTATGTATTGGCGTAGGTAAACACGGAGCTAAGACGGGTCCCCGTCCCGTCTATGATAACGTAGCCCTTGTTCGGGACATTACCCAGCCAGGTCATGAACCCGAAGATGATGACCGCATAAGCGGACAGGAGAGTCCCATGGGCAAGCCAATCGGCACCTCTTTTGGAGCGAACCAGTACTGCCCCAAACAAGAAGAAAGCGGCAAGCATAAGCTGCACATACAGGCCTTGCAGCGAAGTAAAGAAAGACACCCCTTGAAACAGTCCGATCAAGTAGCAAAGGGGAATCAGCCAGACGGCAAGAAGCAAGTAATCGGATTTCTCCCGAATTTCAAAGAAGAAGTAATAGAAGAAAGCCAAGAGTAAAAGAGCGATAAAGGTAAAGGTCAGTGCGGTATTGGCAGGGTCCAGGAATTTTATCCCAATCGAATAGTTGAACTCATTGTGGCCGGACTGAAACAGTCCTTTGGAGAACGGGGCGATAAACAGAAAGCCCATTGTAAACAACAAGAGCGCCCAATAAAGAATCGAGTGCTCGATGTGCTCCCCGGCCTTCCGCAACGCGTTCTGGGGCCGGTTCTTTTTTGTGCTGCTCATGGCGGAACTCCTTCGACATCTTAGTGCCCTTGCGTAAGGGCCTCCTGTTATTCTATGTCACAATATGACATTAAGCAATACGAAGAGCGGCAAATCAAGCCTGGTTCATGACCTCGGCTATCCTATTTAAGGTAGGAGGATTCAAGGCAAGCGGAAAGCGGCTGCACACCGTCGCTGCCGTCGCTGCCGCGAATTTCACAATCTCTTCATCAGGCATTTTCTTGAAAACACCGTATATAGCTCCGGCCTTGAAGCTGTCCCCTGCTCCCAGCGTGCTTTCCACCTTTACCTTGTAGGGCGTGATGCGGCGGATGGGTTCGTTTTTTCGGCCGTACATGATTTCTCTTGAACCGAAGGTGAAGATCACAAGCCCGTCCGTACTGTCCGTATACGTTTTGAACAGATCGTCCACATTTTGATCGGGGTATGTCCTTCTCAGAAACTCGCCTGATACAATATTTACCTCGCAGTACTGGTGCATAACGGTTTCGGGGCGGCAATCGATGGTCACGTATTTCTTCCTAAGCTCATGACAGATTCGAGCGACGAGTTCGGATTGCTCCATAAAAAAGGGGTCAAGTCCCACGACATCCGCATTCGCGATATCTTCTCTAACCGGTGCATTCCACCTTTTTACGGAGTCGGAATAGTAAGCGCCAAATGCACCAAAGCCGTTTCTTGTATGCCCGGCGATGATCACCATATCCTCTACGCCGTCGAACGTCGGATCATCATAAACCCGTGTCATATCCACCTCGAATCGTTCAACGAGATGCTTTTGCAGCAACTCCGTCGTCTTCCTCCCCTGATGGTTCCCGTCCACCTTGACAGAGCATCCCAGTGATGCCAATACGATCGAGCAGCTCCCGGTTTCACCCCCGGGGAAAACGTGGCTCTCCCGGATCTCGCGGTACTCATCTGCTTCCGGAAAATCGCCTTTTAGCAAGTGCATGGTCGTGACCAGCGTCATGCCATACAGATAAACATCATGCTTTTGCATCCTTATCCCCCCTCAATCGGATTTATCATTTTCATCGCGATGACAACCCCCACCTGGATCTCTACTCCATTTATCGCAACAGAGCAACGGGAACAAGAAGTGAGTTCGGTCTCCAAGCCCACTATTAATAAGATGACTCGGATGGGAAAAAGGTTGCTGCTTGCAGACTTAAAGAAGGAATTCAATGAGGTTGGAGCCCTAAATAGAAAGAGACCTCTCAGCAAGTGAGAAGTCTCTTTCTATTTTATGATGTGCAGCGATTCTCAAGGAGAACCCTTGATGCCTCAGACTTTTCAGCCTAGCTTACATCATGCCGCCCATGCCCATGCCGCCCATATCCGGCATAGCAGGCTTATCTTTTTCCGGCTTGTCGGCGATGACCGCTTCCGTGGTCAGGAACATAGCCGCAACGGAAGCCGCGTTTTGCAGCGCGGAGCGGGTAACCTTGGCCGGGTCAACAATACCGGCGTTGAACATGTTTACCCATTCGTCGGTAGCGGCGTTGTAGCCGATGCCCACTTCTTCGCTCTTCAGGCGTTGAACCACGACAGAGCCTTCTTGGCCGGCGTTCGTAGCGATGGTGCGGATCGGCTCTTCCAGAGCGCGAAGCACGATGTTCACACCGGTCTTCTCGTCGCCCGTTGCTTCAACGGCAGCAACTGCGCCGTAAACGTTGACGAGAGCCGTGCCACCGCCGGAGACGATGCCTTCTTCAACCGCAGCGCGGGTGGAGTTCAGGGCGTCTTCAATGCGGAGCTTGCGTTCCTTCAGCTCGGTTTCGGTAGCAGCGCCGACCTTGATGACGGCTACGCCGCCGGCGAGCTTAGCAAGGCGCTCTTGGAGCTTTTCTTTATCGAACTCGGAAGTGGTTTCTTCGAGTTGGGCTTTGATTTGGGAGATGCGAGCGCCGATGTCCTTCTTGTCGCCATTGCCATCGACGATGATGGTGTTTTCCTTGGTGACGCGAACTTGACGGGCACGGCCGAGTTGGTCGATCGTCGTGCTCTTCAGGTCAAGACCCAGCTCTTCGGTGATCACTTGAGCGCCGGTCAGAGCGGCGATGTCTTGCAGCATCGCTTTGCGGCGGTCGCCGAAGCCCGGAGCCTTCACGGCTACGCAGGTGAACGTTCCGCGCAGCTTATTGACGATCAGCGTCGCTTGCGCTTCGCCTTCTACGTCTTCTGCGATGATGATCAGCGGTCGGCCTTGTTGAACGACCTTTTCCAGAATCGGCAGGATCTCTTGAATGTTGGAGATCTTCTTGTCGGTGATCAGGATGAACGGATCGTCCAGAACGGCTTCCATCTTGTCCGTGTCGGTGATCATGTACGGAGAGATGTAGCCGCGGTCGAATTGCATCCCTTCCACGACTTCCAGCTCCGTGGTGAAGCCCTTGGATTCTTCTACAGTTACGACGCCGTCGTTGCCGACCTTCTCCATCGCTTCCGCGATCAGTTGACCGAGCTCTTCGTCAGCAGCCGAGATGGATGCAACTTGTGCGATGGATTTCTTGCCTTCGATCGGCTTCGCGATACGGGCGAGCTCTTCCACAGCAGCCTTAACCGCCTTTTCGATCCCGCGGCGAATGACCATCGGGTTAGCGCCGGCCGTCACGTTCTTCAGGCCTTCGCGAATCATCGCTTGAGCAAGAACGGTAGCGGTCGTCGTGCCGTCACCGGCTACATCGTTGGTTTTGGTTGCAACTTCTTTAACCAGTTGAGCGCCCATGTTCTCGAAGGCGTCTTCCAGTTCAATTTCCTTGGCGATGGTTACGCCGTCATTCGTGATGAGCGGGCTTCCAAATTTCTTCTCGAGGACCACGTTGCGGCCCTTCGGACCCAAGGTTACCTTCACTGCGTTAGCCAGAGCGTCAACCCCGCGCAGCATTCCGCGGCGCGCGTCTTCGCCGAATTGAATGTCTTTTGCCATGACGAATATACCTCCCGGTTACTATTGGTTTTTATGGTGCGGCGTCAAGCGCCGATCGGTTCGAAATCGAGTTCGGACTATTCGAGGACGGCAAGAATATCGCTTTCGCGCATGATCAGCAGCTCGCGGCCTTCGAATTTCACTTCGGTTCCCGCATACTTCGAGAAGATCACGCGATCGCCTTCCTTCACTTCCAGCGCGATCCGTTCACCGTCCTTGAGGGCTCCGCTGCCGACGGCAACGACTTTGCCTTCTTGCGGCTTTTCTTTCGCCGTATCCGGCAACACGATTCCGCTCTTCGTCGTTTCCTCCTTCGCCACAGCTTCGATAATTACGCGATCGCCCAAAGGTTTGATCATGGAAAAACGGCCTCCTTTGATTTTATGTAACGGATGATGTATTAGCACTCAAGCATGCTTAGTGCTAACAACACTATCTATAATACGGGTTTTGGATTCTCAATGCAAGTGGCTCGCCCGCAAAAAATGAATTTCGTCCCCGTTCTAAGTCCCGTCAATTTCTTAAACGACAACGGTACACAAAAAAGCGGCCGCAAGGGCCGCATTTCGTCAAAAACCGCTATAGGGGCGCGATTCATGCGAAGCTCGTGGAATCCCGCTTCCTCCTGAAAACGCCTGAACATGCTCCATTTAGAAATACTCGTTAAACGGTGCCGAATGTCCCGTTAAGATGCGTAATGCATGCGGAAGCACATCCAGAATCGCTGCCAGGCTCTCATGAACCCCCTTCGGGTCAGCTGGCAGGTTGATGATGAGCGACTGGCCGCGTACCCCGGCCACCGATCGCGACAGCATCGCATAGGGAGTCCGCTGCATCGCCCGGTACCGCATCACCTCCGGAATGCCCGGAACGAGCCGGTCGGTCACCTCCCGCGTCGCCTCCGGGGTGACGTCTCGCTCCGCCATGCCGATCCCGCCCGTGGTCAAAATCAGATTCGCCCGGTAATAATCGGACAGCTCGATTAAGGATGCAATGATTTCGTTCTTCTCGTCCGGAACGACGCGATGCTCCACGATCTCCCCGCCCAGCTCCTCCTCCACGATCTCGCGGATCACCTGGGCGCTCGTGTCCTCGCGCTCTCCGCGCGAGCCTTTGTCGCTGGCCGTCAGGATGCCTACCTTCCAGCTCATGTTCTCTCCTCGCTTTCTCCATTCAGCAAGCTTCTATTTCTATGTACAAGGTTGTTGAAGATCATATCGGGGACCTGCTCCAAGCCGCATCAGCAAAATCGAAGCGTACGGCTCTCGGTCACCAAGGTGCCGATGCGAACATCGTGCCTCTCCGTTGGTACCTCCGGCCGCACCTGAAGCTCGTAAGCCGCCGCAACAAGCCGTTCTGTAAGGTCAGGCGCTGCCATGCGATCGAGAAAGCGGTCATAATACCCGGCCCCATAGCCGAGCCGGCCCCCATGAGAATCAAAGGCCACTCCCGGCAGGAGGACAAGCGGCGTTCGCTGCAGCTCTTCCTCAGGCACTTTCTCGCAGGAGCGCTTGGGCTCAAGAATCCCCCATGTGCCGGGCTCGACATCATCGAGGCTTCCCACCCGGTACCAGACCAGCTGACGCGGGTCCCGCAGAGTGCGCGGCGCGGCGGTTGGAATTCCTTCCTTCCACAGCCACTCAATCGCAGGCAGGAGATCCGCCTCCGTTCCAAACGGAAAGTAGATGAGCACCGGAGCCGGAGCATGATCCGGCAGGGACCACTCGGTCCATCTCCTGGAAAACTCCTTCTTCAACTGAGCAACCAATCGAGCAGATCGTTCCTTTCGCTCTTCCTCGGAACATGCCGAGCGAAGCTTTAACACTTGCTCCCGCAGCGATTTCTTCGCCTCTCTCAGATCCGTCTGCATCGGGCTCCAGCCTTTCCTTTCCGTACCGAGCGATTTGCCCGTTCGGGTGACTCTATTGTACCATATGCAGACAAGCATAAAAAAGCCGCCCCCGCAATCACGGAGTGGACCCATTCTGCGAAACCCGTCACGTTTTCGGATTTTTTGATTCAAATCGAAGGGGCGCTTCTGCTTTTGACGGGTTTCAGGTAAACTAGATTTACACCCAATATATGAGTAGATGTGGAGGATTTGGTGCATCATGCTGCTTCAAGCGGTCAACATCAGCAAAAGCTACGGGGTTCGTCCCGTCCTTTCCCATATAACGATGCTCGTCAACGAACGAGAAAAAATCGGGCTCGTCGGCGTGAACGGCGCCGGAAAATCGACCTTTTTGCAGATTATTGCCGGGGAAATGTCCTATGACAGCGGGGATATCTTCAAAGCGAAGGAAACGACTATCGGCTATCTGGCGCAAAACAGCGGCCTGGACTCGGCCAGCACGATCCGCCAGGAAATGCTGGAGGTATTCGAGCCCCTCCTTGCCGTAGAGCGGGAGCTCCGCGACTTGGAAGCAGAGATGGCTGACCCCAATCTGCCGCACGACAGCAAACGGTACGAAGATATTCTGAATCGCTATGCGGCCCGCTCCGATTATTTCCGAGAAAAAGGCGGATACAGCATCGAAGCGAAGATTCGCGGAATCCTGAGTGGAATGGGCTTCGGCGACTTTCCAGGCGAGACGGTCATCGACACGC
The DNA here is from genome assembly GCF_039888655.1 of Gorillibacterium sp. CAU 1737. NCBI lineage: Bacteria > Bacillati > Bacillota > Bacilli > Caryophanales > Paenibacillaceae > Gorillibacterium > Gorillibacterium sp. CAU 1737. Next base: position 354,013 of record NZ_JBDQQO010000003.1, on the reverse strand, counting down.
TCAGCGGGGGGCAGAAGACACGGTTGGCTCTCGCCAAGATGCTTCTTCGCGAGCCCGATCTGCTCCTGCTCGACGAACCGACCAACCACCTGGACATCGACACGCTGACCTGGCTGGAAGATTACTTGCGCGGGTACCCGGGCGCCATAGTCGTCGTTTCCCATGACCGGTACTTCCTGGACGCACTCGTCGGCACCATCTATGAAATTGAACGGCACACGTCCAAACGCTATACCGGCAATTACTCGAAATATATCGAGATCAAAGCCGCCGAATACGAATCGCAGATGAAGCTCTATGAGAAGCAGCAGGATGAGATCGCCCGGATGGAGGACTTTATCCAGAAGAACATCGTGCGAGCCTCCACCACAAAGCGCGCCCAAAGCCGTCGCAAGGCGCTGGAGAAGATGGATCGGATGGATAAGCCGCTTGGGGAATTAAAGCGGGCCGCGTTCTCGTTCGAGGTCGATATCCTGTCCGGAAAAGATGTCCTGCGGGCCGATCGCCTCGCCGTTGCCTTCCAGAATGACCCGCCCTTGTTCCGAAACGTCAGCTTCCACCTGAACCGCGGTGAGACGGTGGCGTTGATCGGACCGAACGGCATCGGCAAGTCCACCCTGCTCAAGGTGTTGACCGGAGACCGGACTGCGCAGGCGGGCTTGTATGAATGGGGCACGAATGTCCGCATCGGCTATTACGACCAGGAACAGAAGAACCTCAACCCGACCAATACGGTGCTGGAAGAGCTGTGGAGCATTTATCCTCACTTAGAAGAAGCACGGATTCGTACCGTACTGGGCAACTTTCTCTTCAGCGGCGAGGATGTCTTCAAGAAGGTCGCTGCCCTCAGCGGCGGCGAAAAGGCCCGCGTCTCCCTGGCCAAGTTGATGCTGCAAAACGCCAACGTCCTCATTCTCGACGAACCGACCAACCATCTGGACCTGTACAGCAAGGAAGTACTGGAAGCTTCCCTCATGGACTACGAAGGAACGCTCCTGTTTATTTCCCATGACCGATACTTCCTGAACAAGATGGCCGAACGCATTCTGGAGCTTCATCCGAATGGCGCCGATAATTACCTGGGCAACTATGATGACTACCTGGAGAAAAAACGCGAGCTGGCCGAGTTCGAAGGAGAGCTGGCCGAAGAGCGCAAAGGTGCGGCGAAGAGTCCCGGCGCCTTTGCAGGCGGACGGGGCACGGCCGAGGCGCCGGCCGCCCGGGAGCCGGATCGTGCGGCTCCTGCCGCAGCCGGCTCCGGGCAACCCGGCCGCACCGGAGACTATGAGGCGGATAAGCAAGCCCGCCGGGAAGAACGCAGCCGGCAGCGGCGCGTCGAGCAGCTCGAGAAGGAGATTGCCCGCCTCGAGGGGGAGATCGCCGGGCTGGAGGAAGAGCTCACCCAGCCGAACGTGTACAACGACTACATGCTCGTGCAGGAAAAGAACGAGGCGATCGACGCTCGGCGCAAGGAGCTGGAGCCGATCTACTCGGAGTGGGAAGAGTTGTTGTCGTAGCGAATCTCTATTGATCCATCTATCGATTCCTTTACAGAAGCCAACCGCCTCTTATTCACATGTGGATAAGAGGCGGTTGGCTTTATTCACAGAGTTGCCCACAAGCCCGTCTAGCCTTCAGTCCCCGTTCGGTAAAGCTTTTTTAACTTATCCTCCGAATTATCCCCGATATCCACAACACCTTCATTGGAAATGTGGAGAATGTGCCGCAAATTTTATCAACATCCAAACCCCGCGCCCCATCTGACATTCTGCAAGTTATCCCCACTATTCACAGATGATGTGGATAACTTTGTCCACATCCCGCGTGTACAGACCCTATGCACAGACCCAATAAAAGCCTGGCCGGCTTCCTTCCCGTAAAGCCAGCTTGGGAAATGGGAAAGCCGCTCCTTGACCAACCAAGTAACGCAGGCAGGCAACTTTAGACAGGCAAAGAAGACTCCACACCTCACAACGCGTGAGGGTGGAGTCTTCGGTTTTACGGCGCAAGCTTACTGCACGGACCAGCCCTCGAGGGAGAGCAGCGGTTCGGCCTTCAAGTCGAGGGGGGCAAACTGCCCCTCCTCCCACTTGAGGAAGGCCGCCGCCCCGATCATCGCGGCATTGTCCGTGCAGAGGCCAATCGGCGGCGCGAGCAGCGGGATGCCCGCGGCCTCGCAGCGCGGCGCGAGGCTCTCGCGCAAGCCGCGGTTGGCCGCGACGCCGCCCGCGAGCAGGAGCTGCTTCGCGCCGTATGCCTTCACGGCGCGGAGGGCCTTCTCCGTCAGCACCTCGCTGACGGATTCTTGAAAGCCGCGCGCGACCTCCGCCGGGTCGAGCGGCAGGTTCTTCATCTTCGCCTGGTTGATCGCCGCGAGGACGGCCGACTTCAGCCCGCTGAAGCTGAAGTCGTACGAATCCGGCTCCAGCCAGGCGCGCGGCAGCGGCAGCGCGGTCTTCGCCTCGTGCGCCATGCGGTCGACATGCGGACCGCCCGGATAAGGCATGCCGAGGGCGCGGGCGACCTTGTCGTACGCTTCGCCCACGGCGTCATCCCGGGTGCGCCCGATGATGCGGAAGCGGCCCGGCGCTTCCACGAGCACGAGCTCGGTATGCCCGCCGGAGACGACAAGCGCCATCGCCGGGTACTCCAGCTCGTGAACGAGCGCGTTCGCGTAGATGTGCCCGGCGATGTGGTGCACGGAGAGGAGCGGCACCTGCAGCGAGTAGCTGAGCGCCTTGGCCGCTACCAGTCCGACGAGCAGCGAGCCGACAAGGCCCGGTCCCTGCGTGACGGCGATGGCCGACAAGTCGGTCATCGCCACGCCGGACTCGCGAACGGCCGCCTCGATCATGACGGTGATCGATTCCACGTGCTTGCGGGAAGCTACCTCGGGAACGACCCCGCCAAATTGCTGGTGGGTTTCAATCTGACTCGACACGACATTGGACAGAATCGTCCGGCCGTCCTGAATGACGGCCGCCGACGTATCGTCACAGCTGGTTTCTACCGCGAGGATGTAGCACGGAGACTTGCCATCTCGGGTTGTACGGTTCATGCTTGCATTCTCCTTCATTTGCCCACATACGGCTCCAGGTTCGCCCACATGATAAGAGCATCCTCCTGGTTATCGGTATAGTAGCCCTTGCGAACCCCGGCCGCTTCAAAGCCCATCTTGCGGTACAGGTTCTGGGCAATTTCATTGGTTACGCGGACCTCCAGCGTGATGCGGGAGGCGCCCATGAAGCTGGCCGTCTTCATCAGCTCGCTCATGAGGCGTTCGCCCAGCTTCATGCCGCGAAATTCTTTCTTCACGGCAATGTTGGTGATGTGGGCTTCATCCATGATGAGCCACATGCCGGCATAGCCGGCTACCGTGAGCCCGGCATCCATCACCATATAGTGAGCGAAATGATTATTGGTCAGCTCGTTATAGAAGGCCCCCGCCGACCAGGGGGTCGTGAAAGCTTCCTTCTCGATTGCACAGATCGCATCGATGTCATCCAGCTTCATCCTCCGAAAATGCAGGGGCAGGCCTTCCACATTCCGTCGTTCGATCACGAGCTCGCCCCCTCTCTTCGGCGAGCGAGCAGCTTCGCCTCCGCCTCTGACAATTGCGTATAGTTCGGCAGCAGGAGATGCGGGTCCTCTGTTGCCTTAGCCTCGAGCATCGGCACGGCGAGCAGCCCTGTCGCATAACCGCGCAAATGGCCTTCCCGGATGAGCGTGGAGCCTCCCCTTCGTTCGGCGTACTCCTCAAGAAGTGGAAGGAACTCAGCAGTCTCTCCCACAAATACAACCTGCGATGGGCGCTCCGGCGGCTCCTTCTCCTCTTCCCAGGATGCAAGTTGTTCCAGCCAATCCGCCGCGAGGCGGATGCTGTCGGCCTGAGTGCGGCTCATCTGCCAGCCCAGGCCCGATTCCCAGGCCGAAGCATAGGCAACCGGAGCATTCGCTCCGGGATAGATACCCTCCATTGGGATTCCCTCTTCGCCGATCTGGAAGAGAGCCGTGTACGCCTGTCCCCTTCTGGCCCCAAACAGCGGAACCACCCAGATGAGCCCCTTCCTCGCATCAACGGCGGAGACAAGTGGGGCCTCCTCCCCCTCCGGCAGCAACGCGCCGAGCGCAAGGGTCGCCAGGCTGGATATCCCCGCAACGGGCAACTGTTGCGCCCATGCCATCGTCTTCGCCACCGTCACGCCGATTCGCACGCCGGTGTAGGAGCCGGGACCGACGCCTGTCGCCAGTGCTCCCAAATCCGCCGGCTTCGCTCCTGCGGTGTGAAGCATCTCTTCGATCAGCGGCAACAGCCGAATGGAATGGTTCCGCTCGGCATGCAGCAGGCGCTCGGCAACAAGCTCTCGCCCTTTCAAAAGCGCAGCCGTCATGGACGCGCTCGATGTATCGAGGGCCAGCAGCAGCTCCCCCGCTTGTTCGCTGCCTTGTTGCAGCTCTAGTGACTCACTCATCATGCAAAACTCCGTTCTTCTTCAGATCCTCGCACCATGCCGTGTAACGCGCTCCATCAGGAGAAAGTCGGAATACACGCTCCTGCGGACCTGCGTACGCGATATGGACCCTTAAGGCTTCCTCCGGGAGCAGTTCCTCGATCAGCTGCGCCCACTCGACGAGCGTCACGCCTTCGCCATGAAAGTAATCATCCAGACCCAGCTCCGACGCTTCGTCCAGGGACAGCCGATAGACATCCATATGATAGAAGGGCAGGCTCCTGCCCTCGTACTCTTTGATAATGGTGAAGGTCGGGCTGTTCACCAGCTCCTCTACGCCGAGCGCGGCCCCAAGTGCCTGCGAGAAAGCCGTCTTGCCCGCCCCGAGGTCGCCGTCCAGACCGATCACCGCTCCAGGCCCCAGCCGATCTGCCAGCTCCTGGGCAAGAAGGGCCGTATCCTGCAAGCTGTGAGACCGGTATCCATAAGTGCGTTTCCCGTTCATGCTCCAGCTCCTTTAGGGGGAATCAATGCACTTTATTATATCCCTGCTCCCTTCCGCTATCAAGAAGCAGTCCCCTTCGTCTCCTAAGAGACTTGAAGCCGGCGCGAGTGCAAACGAAGCGCTCGGGGCAAACTGGGGGAGAGTTCCAAGCGAGTCTCCCTCCGGGTCAAAGGCATAGGCCCCGGCAGCGGACATTCGTCATCGTTCTGCCAAACCACGCTTTAGGAGGAATCCGCATGCATACGATCTGGAAAGGCGCCGTCAGCTTCGGGCTTGTTCACGTACCGGTGCGCATGTACGCCGCGACCGAAGATCGCGATATCTCGATGCGCTACCTTCACAAAGTCTGCTCCACCCCTCTTCAATATGTCCGCTCCTGTCCCACGTGCGAGAAGGAGGTGGGCTGGGAGGAGATTGCCCGCGGCTATGAATACGAGCCCGGGCGGTTCGTTCTCTTTGAGAAGGACGAGCTGGATGCGCTCGGCGGAGAAGCCAACCGAGAGATCAAAATTCTCGATTTCGTCGATCTGACCGAGATTGACCCGGTGTACTTTCAGAAGACCTACTACCTTGGCCCGGGAGACACCGGAGCGGGAGCATACAGCCTTCTGCTCAAAGCCATCCAGGATACGGGGAAAATCGGCATCGCCACCGTTACCCTCCGCTCCAAGAGCAGCCTCGCAGCCATTCGGGTGATCGACCGCTGCCTGGCGATGGAAACGATCTTCTATCCCGATGAGATCCGCGCGGTGCTGCAGGTGCCCAACCTGCCCGAAGCTGGCCAGGTGAACGAGAAGGAGCTGACCATGGCCAAGCTCCTGATCGAGCAGCTCTCTTCGGCGTTTGAGCCAGAGAAATACAAGGACACGTACCGAGAATCCGTCATGCAGGCGATCCAGCAGAAGATCGCAGGCCAAGAGGTGCACGCCGCTCCGCAGCCGGAGCGCGCCAACGTCATCGACCTCATGGCCGCTCTTCAGGCGAGCCTGGATGCAGCAAAGCCCGCCGCAGCGGAAAAACCCGCCTCTCGGCAAGCAGCAAAGACAACCCGCGGAGCCAAAAAGGCGTCGGGAGAACCTCCGGAGCCGACAACGCCCCGCGGACGAGGGAGGAAGAGGACCGGGAGCTAGCTTCCTCCTCCCCCCTTCCATACATAGTTTTTCCATGGGACGCAAACACTCCAAGTAGAGCGTACCTAGGCTATTCACTCGAAAGATTCGCTCCAGGACTCGACAGGGGCTGTAAGGCTCCGGATAACAGGCAGGTGACCCGCATGCGCAACCAGGCTAAGGCAAAGGCGGCCCCGGACTCTCTGGGCCCGCTTCACTATTCCAACCTCCACGACCTGAAGGAGGTTGCCGTCTCCCGCTCCCTTGATGAAAACGAAGCCTATCTCCGAGCACTGTTTAAGGATTGCTCGGATGTCGTGCTTCGTCCCTTTGAAGCCGATCCCGAGCTGAAAGCATTAGCCGTTCTGGTCGACGGACTCGTCAACTCCACGCTCGTTCAACGCAGCCTGGAGATGCTTATGACCTATTGGCAGGAGGAGCCCGACGATCTCAAAACCCTGATGGAGCGGGTCATTCCCGCCTCCCAGGTCAAGCTGGTCTCCACCTACGAGGACATGCTCGAGGGCGTCCTCAGCGGGGACACCGCTCTCTTGCTGGAAGGCAACGACCAGGCGCTGCTCCTGGAGCTCCGCGGCCCCAACATGCGCTCGATCAGCAAGCCCTCCACGGAAGAGATCGTGCGCGGGCCGCAGGAAGGATTCATCGAAGGCATTCGCACGAACACCTCCCTTATCCGCCGACGGATCAAAACGCCGAACTTGAAGATGAAGCCTCTGCAGCTCGGGCGGCAGTCCCGCACCAACGTAGCGGTTGCCTACGTGGAGGGTATCGTCGATCCTCCGTTGGTGACAGAGGTGCTCGCCCGCCTGGAACGCATCGACGTGGATGCCATTTTTGAGACAGGGCAGTTGGAAGAATACATCCAGGACAGCACGTACTCTCCTTTTCCCCAGGTGCAAATCTCAGAACGACCGGATGCTGTGGCTGCTGCCTTGATGAACGGAAGAATTGCTATCCTTGTCGACGGGACGCCGATGGTTATGGTCGTTCCCACGGTGTTCATTAACTTCCTCTTGACCGTTGAGGATCATTACGAACGCTTCCAATTCTCCACCTTTCTCCGGTGGCTCCGCTATGCGTTTCTCGTTCTCTCGCTATTCGTCCCTGCCTGGTTCGTTGCCGCGACGACATTCCATCCCGAGATGATTCCAACCAGCCTTCTGCTCAGCGTCTGCGCTGCACGGGAGCTCATTCCTTTTCCCGCAGTGATTGAGGTGCTCATTATGGAGATCATCTTCGAGGCGCTGCGAGAGGCCGGAATCCGCTTGCCCAAACAGATCGGCTCCGCTCTCAGCATCCTGGGGGCCCTCATCATCGGGCAGGCAGCTGTGGAGGCGGGCATCGTATCCGCTCCTGTCGTTATCGTCGTCTCGATCACCGGGATCGCTTCTTTCACCCTGCCTCAATATAACGGAGCGGTTGCCTTGCGCCTGCTACGGTTCCCCCTCATCATCCTTGCCTCCATCTTGGGGTTCTATGGGATCATGCTCGGCGGGATGCTGCTCATCGGGCATATGGCGAACCTTCGCTCGTTTGGAATCCCTTACTTGTCTCCGCTTGCGCCTGCTTCGCTGGGAGATGAGAAGATGACCCTCATCCGCATGCCTCATTGGGCTTCGGTCAACCGTCCAAGCTACCTCCATCCGCAAGACCCGGTGCGCCGCAGCCCGGAAGTTAAACAGGATATAAGGGAAAACAAAGGAACGAACGGCAGCTCTACGGAAGGTGAAACGAAAGAAGAATCCGCAGAATCAGCTACCACGGGGTCGTCGAAAACAGAGTCAACATCCTCTGGAAGGTCGGAGGCAACGGACTCAGCAAACCCCGAGGAGAAGGAGAAGAAGGACGGCGCACGAGAAGAAGGAAGGGAGGCCCTAACACGTGGCGAAGCCGAATAAACTCTGGAGGCTCTCCGCCTCCCTACTCGCCCTGCTTCTTCTGCCGGGTTGCTGGGATCGAACGGAACTAAACGACATGGCGTTTACTCTGGCAACCGCGGTGGATGCAGCACCGGATAACCGGATGATCGTGACCGTCGAGGTTCCCATCCCGGCCAAGCTGGGGAAAAATGCAGGGGCCGGCGATCCTTATGTAGTCGTCTCGACCGAGGCCGCCACCATGCGCAATGCCACTCAGCTCCAGTCGACGCGGATGTCTCGACGTGTCTCCAGCTCGCACCGCCGCGTCATGATCATCGGAGAGGAGCTTGCCAAAAAAGGCATTCGCCCGCTCTTCGATAATTTCTCCCGCGTTCCCGAAAACCGCCTGAACGGCATCCTGGTCATCGCCAAAGGCAAAGCCAGCGAGCTGCTCAAGGGCAAAACGCCCGTAGACGAGTTCAGCTGGGAAGCGCTTCGGGAGATCGTCCGAGGGAGGGGCCGAACCGTCAACAACATGAAAAATGTCGCGCAAGCCCTCAGCCTGAACGGGCGCGATCCGATTGTCATCTACATGGGCACGATGGAAACGAAGGAGAACGGGAAAAACCAGATTCAACTGCTGGGGTATGCCCAATTTCGCGAAGATAAGATGATCGGGATCTATCAAGACGGAGCCATGAACGGGATCCACTGGTTGAACGGCCAAATTACTCCTCACGAGATGACCGTCGCGCTTCCGAGCGGCCAATTCCTAACGGTTTATATCTTTGAAGGAAGCACGCGGATTCGACCCACCATCGGCTCGAATAACAAGGTGACCTTTCATGCAACCGTAAACAACACCTTTTTCATCTTGGAGGACTTTGGGGAGCTCGACTTCAACGACCTTCACAATGTTCAGCTGGTCAAGAAGGAGATCGGCAAAGCCATCGAGCGGGACATGCAAAAGTGCTTTGAGCAGATGCAGAAGGACGGAACAGATTCCGTAGCTCTTGGAAGCCGGCTATTTCGAAAATACCCGCGCATTTGGAAGGAGAGGCTGGAAGCGGACTGGCGGGACAAGGGGTTGAAGGAAGCCGAGCTGATCGTTCGTGTCGAGTCCCATGTTTCGCACACAGGGCTAATCTCCGACAACCTGGCCAAGGAGGAGAAGGACGTCAAATGAAAAACTCCCTCTTCGTCATCCTGTTCCTCTGCATCCTGTTCATCAGCATCGCATCCGATATTCGGTTCCTCAACCGGCAAAAACGGGAAACCTCCGTCGTGGTATCCCTCTCGATCAGTGCCCTAACCCTGCTCCTGTTCGGGCTATGGATGGCAGGAGTCAAAGTCGGCATGCCGACCCGCCCCTTCATCGATCCCATCGGATTAACCCTGTACGAGTGGATAAAGGAGATGCTTGCCTAATGCAAAAAACCGTGATCAGCGAGCGGCAATTCGCCTTTCTCGTCATTTCCCTGCTGTCCACCGCCTCCCTCATCAACCTTCCCCACGTTCTGATCGAGCTGAGCGGGGCGGATGCAGCCTTTTCCGTGATCTTCATGCTCCTGTACGGCTTGCTGATGGCAGCCTACATGGTGATGCTGTCCCGTCGTTACCCCAGGAAAAATCTGTTTGAAATCCACGAGATCATCTTCGGTCGGATTTTCGGTACCTTCATTAATGTTCTGCTGCTGCTGCGCATCGGGTTTGTCGTGCTTCGGGATATCCGGCTGTTTAACTTTTTTACGAAGGTGGTCCTGCTGCCGCGCACCCCCACGGAGATTCTGCTGCTGCTATTCTTCATCGTGCTGTTTTATTACGGGTCAACCACCCTGGAGGTCTCTGCACGGGTCAATGAGCTGTTCTACCCGCTGCTCCTCCTGTCCCAATTGATTCTTCCACTCCTCCTGATCAATCAGTACTCCTTCTACTCGGCGGATCCCTATTTCGTCCAACCCCCGCAGAACGTGGGCATGGCCGGGATTATCGGCTGCACGTGGTTCGGGGACATCTTCGTCATGGGGGCCTTCCTGCAGATGCTGTCCAGCAAGGTGCAGATGAAGTCGGCGTTCCGGTTTGGCGTGATCGTGTCCAGCTTTATCATGGCGTTGTCTTTGGTGCTGATGGTCATGGTTTTTGGCGCCAATATGACCGCCCATCAGGTCTATCCCAACTACTCGCTCGCCATGCAGCTTCTGTTGACCGACTTCCTTGACCGGCTGGAATTCCCCTTCCTTGCGGTGTACTTTCCCGTCTTCTTCATCAACACGGCGATCATGTTTATTGCCATGCTGATCGGGATCGGCACGATTACCCGAAGCCGTGATTACACCCGCTTCAATCGCCCATTTGGGCTGCTTGTTCTGTTGGCCTCCCTTCTCGGCTTCCGGGGAGCCATCGACCTGAACATTTTCGCCAACTATGGGCTGCCGTTCTTCGTCATCCTGATTGAACCGCTTGCCATCCTGACGGTGTTAACCGGATTCTTAATCAAGCAGCATCGGGAGAAGCGCATGGCGTCCGAGTACATCACCGATTCAGAACCCCCTGGTTCCGTCCAAGCCACAGCAGCAAATCCTGAGGGAGCCGGACCGGAGAGGGAATCCCATGCACAGCACGAGAAACAAACGGATGACCCGCCTCCTTCCACTAAACCCCCGATGAAGGGCTGGTCCCATCGAACCTGGACCCGCTTCACCAACGTGCTGATCGGGCTTGCTCTCGCCTTTGTCGCCATCGGCTTTGTCCTCGGGATGGACTACCAGGACGCGGCAACCTTCTGTACCATCGGCTTCCACCTATGCCTCCTCATTGCCGTATACTCCTCGGCTAGGGAAGCCAGACGAGCCAAGTTGGAGCCCGCTCCCTCCACTCCTTCCGATTCAGGAGGAGCCTGATATGCTGCCCGCCCCCCTTCATCCCTTTGAACCCAAGCTGGCGGAGCATGTACCGGAAGGGCCTGATTGGATTACGCAGATCAAGTGGGACGGCGTGCGTATGCTTATCTACGGAACAACGGAGGAAGTCCGTCTCTTCAACCGAAAGAAGAATGAGCGCACTGCGCAATATCCGGAGTTTCTTGAGCTTAGGCAATACTGCGAGGCGGACAGCGTGATTCTGGATGGAGAGATCATCGCCCTGGAGGATGGGCTCCCCTCCTTTCATCAAGTGATGCGCCGGGATGGCGTTCGCGTTCAGGAACGAGTGGAAACAGCGGCCAGAACCGTTCCAGTGGTGTATATGGTGTTCGATCTCCTCTATTTGAATGGGCATTGGGTAACCGGGGAGCCGTTAGAACGGCGGCAGGAGCTGCTGACGCGCCACATCATCCCCGGCCCCCATCTCCAGTTGGTACCCAGCGTGACGGAAGGGGCTGCCTTGTTTCAGGCGGTTTCGGAGCGAGGAATGGAGGGGGTGGTAAGCAAGCAGCGAACCAGCACCTATGCCCCCGGTGCAAAGGATGGCCGCTGGGTCAAGATCAAGCATGACCGCGACCTCATTGCCGCCGTTGGCGGCATGACGCTGCGCGGTCCAACCGCAAACGCCCTTCTGCTCGGCTTGTTTGATGCCAAGGGGCGGTTTCTCTACATCGGCCATGCCGGTGCGGGACGATTGACAGGAGCGGATTGGGGCGAATTCACGAAGCGAGCCGCAGGCTATCGCCAGCCGCGTTGCCCGTTCGCGAATCTTCCCGCCCGCAGCCGGGACGCGATCTGGCTCGCCCCTTTCTTTACGGTCAAGCTGCGCTACCTGGAGTGGACGAGACACGGCACCCTTCGCCATCCGACGATCCAGGCTTTTGTTGATGTACCGGCTGCTTCGTGCCTCTGGCCGTTGGAGGAGACAGGAGGAACCACCCCATGAAGCAAGCCGACAAGGGGACCATCGTGGTAGATGGCCAAGAGCTGGTCATCACCAATCCGAGCAAGCCTCTCTGGCCCGAGCTGGGCATAACCAAGCTGGAATATTTGCAGCATTTGATGGAGCTGTCCCCGTTTCTTCTGGCTCATTGCCAGGATCGCTATTTAACCACCATCCGCTATCCGCACGGCATCCATGACAAATCCTTCTACCAAAAAAACGCCCCCGAGCCCGTCCCCTCCTTCGTCCGAACGGCAGAGCTAAACGGCATCCGTTATGTCGTGCTGGATTCGTTGCCCACTCTTCTCTGGCTGGGAAATTTGGCGTGCCTGGAATTCCACGCTTCCTTTCACCACGTGGATGACGAGCTGCCTGCGGAATGGGTACTCGACATTGACCCGTCTCTGGACGTGGAGCCGCGAATCATGAACGCCGTATCCCTCATCGGAGAGGCGCTCGACCGCATGCGTATTCAAGCGGTTCCCAAAACATCGGGAGCTACCGGCGTTCAGCTCATCGTCCCCATCAAACGCGGGTATACCTTTGCCGAGCTTCGGCGGGCCGGAGAGTTTGTGGGGCGCTACCTGACCGAGCAATACCCGAAGCTCTTTACGATCGAGCGCCTCAAGAAGCAGCGCGGGGATCGCATCTATATCGATTATTTGCAGCATTGGCATGGAAAGACGCTCTCCGCTCCTTATACGCCTCGTGCGAGGGCGGCTGCCTCCGTGTCCACTCCGCTGTACTGGTCGGAGGTAGAGGCGGGCGTGGACCCGCGCGAGTTCACACTTCGTAACCTGAAGGAGAGACTCGACCAGCATGGGGATTTGCTCACGAAGCTTGCACCCCAATCGCTTGATCACGTGCTGGCCTTCGTCTAGACTTCCCCGTTTGTGGAAGCACGCGAAGGCCTTTATAAGAGTGGACCCAGCAAGCGGCATCCTGTTTCCAGCAGCCGCTTCCCTAGCGGTCGATCGGACAGATAAGCGGCCAGGTCGAAGTCGCGGCATTCCATCAAATCCTTCTCGAAGGCCTGCTCCATTCGGGCGACAGCCTGTTTTCCCGTGAGAAAGACATGGAGATCATAATTCTGGTAAAAGCTCTGCTGATCCAGGTTAAAGGTTCCGATTCCGGCGAGCCTGTCATCGATAAGAAGCGTCTTCTGATGAAGGAATCCCTTTTGGTACAGGTGGAACTGAACCCCTTGTGCCGCCAGCTCTGCCGCATAGGACAAGCCGGCGTAGTGGATGATCTTGTAATCGGCGATCTCGGGTAAAAGAACGCGAACCTCCACCCCCGCGGCGGCTGCGGTTGCAAGCGCCGTCCAGACCGCTTCATCGGGGACAAAATAAGGAGATGCAATATAAATCCGCTTGCGGGCGGAGGCGAGTGACGCCAAGAACAGCTGATAGAGCGGCGACAGCGTGAACTCGGGACTTCCTGCCAACAGGAAGATGCGTCCAGAACCCTCCTCGTCATGCGCCGACCCTACCCCTTCATCATCTACTGGCGAAACCAGCTCCCGCACAGCCTCCGGAGACTCCTGACCATGAGCGCGCACCCAATCTTGCTGAAACAACCGGGTCAGGAAAAGGAGCGGTTCTCCTTCCAGTCGTATGGTGGAATCCCGCCAGTACCCGAGGTGAGCATTCCCACCCAGATACTCATCCCCCACATTTAGACCCCCGACGTAGCCAATCTGCTCGTCGATCAAAAACAGCTTGCGGTGGTTCCGAAAGTTCAGCTTTCCCTTGAAAAGAGCACGGACCAACGGATTGTGCTTGGCCACCTGCACCCCGGCTTCCTTCAATCGGGTAAGGAAAGCCGCAGGCAGCTCCCGGCTGCCCGACCCGTCGAGCAGAAGCCGAACCTGCAGCCCTTCCCGAGCCTTCTTCTCCAGTTGCTCGGTAAAGATCGTTCCGATCTCGTCATCCCGGTAAATGTACAGGAGAAAATCGATCGTGCGGCGGGCTTTCGCCATATCGGCGAGAATGCGCTCAAATGTCTCGTCTACCCGATTGATGAGCACCGGTTCTTGCTCCTCTTGAATCGGATAAGACGGGGCCAGGGTTAGCAGTCGTTCCAACTGATCCGGATTCGCATGTTCGGGGATTGGATCTGGAATCCGAGGCTTCCTCGCTTCCGAAGTGCTTGGCATCCGGCGGCCAAAGCCGGCATAAACGAGCAGCCCCAGAACGGGCAACGGAAGCTGGACAAGCACCCAAGCCGCGCACCGAGCGGGATAACGGGCTTCCAGCAGCAAAATCACCCCTACCTGCGCCCAGATTAGCGCGATCAAGACGAGGAGTATCGAAACGAACGTCATGGCTATCCCTCCTTCAAGCGCATCTTGCGGGTAGAAAAAAAGCTTCCTCCGCAGCTAAGCCTTAGCTTAACCGGGGAGGAAGCGGATCATGAATCGATTCGTAAGCCGTCTCGATCTTCAAAAGGTTCCAAAAGCTCAGGAACGGACGTCCCGCTTGGTGAAGAGCAGCCAGGACAAGCCGTTGAAAAGAAGGAAGTACCCGATGAGGACACAGATGGAGAAGCCCATTGTCATCCCTTCGAAAGGAGGAACCCCCTCCAAGTACTGGGTAAGGTCGGTATTCGAAAAGAGATAAAACCGCATCCACTCGTACTTGCCGAGAAGGACAACAAGCAGATCCCCCATGAGAAGAGCAACGATGGAAAGAGCGATTGAGAGCGCACTGCTGCGGAATACGGAGGAGATCATGAAGGCCATCGTCACGATCATGATCAGATTCACACACTTCAGTCCATACGTGGAGAAAGCGTGTTGGATCATGGATCGCTCATGAACGAATCCGTCGCCTCCCAGGTACAGATAGGGAGAGCCGACTCCCTTGAAGCCGAATAGCAGGCCGCTCGCTACAAAGGAAACGAGGAAGAGAACGACCAACAGGAGCAGGCTGAACTGCAGCGTTGCCAGGTACTTCGACAAAAGCACCTTCGCTCGACTGGCCGGGCGAATAAGCAGAAGCTTGATCGTGCCCGCTGCAAACTCACCCGCAACGATATCAGCCGCGATAATGACCGTGAAGATGCTGACCAGGAAGACGAGACCGGAGCCCGCGATCGTCCCGCCCCAGATCGAATTGTTTTGCGGCGGAATATCATGTTCAAGCCGATATTCGGAAATTTTTATCATACGGGATACCTGATCCTCCACCATTCCGCTCGTGCTTGCCATGGTTTGGTGATACGTCTCGATATCCTTCTGGGTCCTTTCCCGCCAATCGCCGCTTGAGGAATAATCGTTGACCGCATAAAAAGCTATTGTAAACAAAATCGAAGCCAAAACAAGTAATCCAACAAGAACCCAGGTACGGACCCGGTTATAAATTTTCATATTTTCGTTGCGGACCAGGTTATACATGGGTTTCGCCCCCTGTCATTTCCAAGAATTTATCCTCCAGGCTCTTCTTGACAGGATGGAAGCCGTATACGCGAATGCCTGCCTTGACCAGTTGCTCGTTCACATCAGCAGCCTGTTCCCCGGTAACCGCAAGCTCAAGCCCCTGCTCTCTGCGGACAGCCGTTATCCCCATCCCCTCGATGACCAAGGCCGCTTCATCCGGTGAAGAGATCCGGAACCAATACCGCTCCTCTTCCCCTTCCGTAACAAAATCCTGAATAAGCTGAACATCGACGAGCTTCCCTTTTTGAATAATGCCTATGCGGTCGCACATCAGCTCCATCTCCGCCAGCAAGTGGCTGGATACGACGATGGAGATTCCCTCTTCCCGAGCCAACTGGCGCAAATAATCACGAAGCTCCCGAATTCCGGCGGGATCAAGTCCATTCGTAGGCTCATCCAAAATGAGCAAGTTCGGCTTGTGCAGGAGCGCCTGAGCGACACCTAAGCGCTGCCTCATACCGAGAGAATAGGACTTCACCTTGTCGTGGATACGCTGATCAAGGCCGACAAGGCGAACGACCTCATCGATCCGCTGCATCGAAATGCCAGGAATCATACGAGCGTAATGAATCAGATTTTTGTACCCGCTCAAATACTTGTACATCTCCGGATTTTCGACAATCGCTCCTACATGACGGATAGCTTGCTCAAATTCATGGCGAATGCTCTTGCCTTCGATCCATACATCGCCGAAGGTAGGCTTCATCAGGCCGACCATCATACGAATGGTCGTCGTCTTCCCCGCTCCGTTCGGCCCGAGAAATCCAAACACCTCTCCCTTCGGCACCTCGAAGTTCAGGTCATCGATGATGAGCCGGGACCCGATCTTTTTCGTTAATCCCTTGATGACAACCGTTGGCTTGTCCAACAAATGTCCCCCTTTTGCAGAAATAAGTTTCCACAGATATCCGTTTTAGCATACCATTTCCGAACCTTTTGACAAGGACATTTTCGACAAGCTTCTACCGAAACAGAGGATATCAAAACAAAAACGCCTCGGTCCCCGAAGATCGGGGCCGAAGCGATGCTTAACGAGGTTGTGAATTTATGTAGCTTCGAGCTGCGCCGATCAAGACAAGACAGGGGCAAGTCGGTCCTGGAGCGCCCTCTCCAAGTATGGATCGATCGAGAGAGTTCGCTTGAAGTCCAGGTAGGACGCCGCCAGCTTGGCGATTCGCTCAGAGTCCGGCTCGTCCTGCCGAACGGCCCGGATGAGCAGATTTTTCGGCGTATGCTCCAGGTCGATGAACTCCAGAATTTGGGCGCGGTAGCCCACCAGCTCCAGCAAGCGAGCGCGAGCCGAATCCGTTGCGAGCGCCGCGAAGCGTTCCCGAATGATCCCATGCGAGAGCATCGGCTCCAGAAGCGGGGACTCCACTTGGCTGTAGAGCTCGTGCTGGCAGCAGGGAACCGATAGGATGACGCGGGCGTTCCAACGGACCGCCTTCTCCAAGGCGGCGTCTGTAGCCGTATCGCAGGCATGCAGGGTCACGACCATATCGGCTTGCTGCGTCCCTTCGTAATCCGCAATATCCCCACGCAGGAATTCCAGTCCGGTGCAGGCAAGCTTATCCGCTAACGCCTGACAATCGCGAATGACGTCCTCCTTCAAGTCCAGGCCCGTTATCTCGACCTGCCGCTTCTGAAGAAAGACCAAGTAATGATAAAGGGCGAAGGTCAGATAGGATTTGCCGCAGCCAAAGTCAATGATCCGAAGGGTCTTTCCTTCCGGCAGCAGAGCGAACACATCCTCCACCATCTCCAGGAACCGATTGATCTGCTTGAATTTGTCGTACTTGGCGGCGAGCACCTTGCCTTCGCGATTCATCACCCCAAGCTCGATGAGGTAGGGCACCGGCTCCCCTTCCTTTAGAAGGTAGGATTTGGTCCGATTGTGGGCCAAATCCGTTTCCGGTTTTGTCGCTTTCTTTTGCAGAATGGATGCCTTGCCCTTCTTGCTCACCAGAATCTGATAATCGCCGTCCTTCGCCTGCAGAAGCCCCTGCCGAAATAGGCTCTCCATAAGCTCCGCCAGCTTTCCGATGGCATCCTGTGGGCTCACATTCTCGTGACGCTCCTTCGGACCGACGGTATAGGTGAATTGGTAGGACAGGCTTCCTTTCAGATGAACGGGCTTGACCTTTACCTTCGAAGGCGCTCCCTCTTCCTTGCGGCGAAGGTTGCTCAGGACAGCCTGAGTCAGCAGTTCATTCTCGATCAGACGGGTGATAACTTGATTCGTTTCGCTCATATAGCCTCACTTTTGCCGGTCGGGCTTGTTCGATTTCTTCATATTATAATGGAATCTCATACGGTGCTCATCTCCGCTTGTGACGCTCCTTCCGCGGAGGAAACGTTTCGGGAGGAAGTTTGGGCGGATGGGTCTCCCTGCGCTCTTGCGAACGAGGCCTATCACTTGTTTGACGAATCCCGTCCCCTGCGTCGGGTCCCCCGCATGTCCGAACGTGCTCCCGGAACAACCCCTCGAGGAACTCAAGCCGAATTTGCAATTGACGAACCGTATCTCGAAGCGTCATGATCTCTTCTTCCGACGGATCCTCTGCTTCGCGCACGTCTTCGCCCTCTGCAAGCGGCAGAAAGGCGACCGTCTTCTCCTCCGCTTCTTCCTCCGGGATCGGGACTTCTCGCAAAAGCTCATCCAGCTCTTCACGAGAAACCAACGACTTGTCGGACTCCACGGGCATCACCACCTTCCAGCAGGAAGCACCTTTCTTCATGCTCCCCCGATTCTCCCTATATAATAGAGCTTTCTCGGAGCAGAAGCCAGCCCACCCGTGAACAGCCCCTTGTACGCCTTCCAATAACCACTGGAAACCCCTCTACCGATACGTTCGACAATATTCGACATTTATCGACATATTTTTCTTCTGAATGTCACAATACATTACACACTCTTCACGAGATTCATAATTTTCTGTTTACAAACCGAGTCTTTTAGGGTATATTTTTGACTAACCTTTAGAGCCTAGCAGGAAAAAACCAATAAAATAAAAAAATCAGCCTGAAAACAAATCTTCATGTGTAATAAAATCTCCCACATCATTTTGGGGGGAGCTTTTATAAATAAAAAGATCATTATGTGGAGGGTTGTAAATGAAGAAGATTTTTTCATCCGTTTTGAGCGTGGTGATGGTCAGCTCCTTGGTGCTTGCCGGCTGCGCGAAAGAAAAAACCAGTGAATCGCCATCTGCCTCTACGGCACCCACAACCGCGGCCTCTACGGCACCGAGCGCATCGGTTGCCCCGAGCGCAGCACCGGAAGGTTTCGTATCTGAAGGCGTCATCGAAGCCTCCGATCCTTCCAAGAACCCCGCAACCGCTACGGACCGCAAAGACACGATCATCGTCGGCGTAGATGCACCAGACGGCGTGTTCAACCCGATTTACATGGAGTCTGCTTATGACCAATACGTAACGTACTCGATGTTCAACGACCTCATCCAAGTTGCAAAAGACGGTTCCTATGCTCCTTGGCTCGCCACGAGCTGGGACGTATCGCCTGACAACCTGGTTTACACCTTCCACCTTGATCCGAATGCCAAGTTCAGCGACGGTACGCCGGTAACCGCTGACGACGTGGCCTTCACCCAAACGGTCATCAACGACAAATCCTATGACGGCCCGATCGATGCTACCCTCTCCTACCTGAAGGGCGCTGACGCTTACCGCGAAGGCAAAGCAACCAGCATCGAAGGCATCAAGGTTGTCGACGCCAACACGATCGAATTCACCACGACCCAAGTATCGCCGAAGGCGATCACGGTTCTGGGCGGACCGGTCCTCTCCAAGGCTTACTACGGCAAGGACTACAAGCAAGGAAGCCTGGAGTACATGAAGGACCTGCACCAAAAGCCTTTGGGCAATGGTCCGTACGCTCTTGAGAAGTACGTTGCCGGCCAAGAAGTTGACCTGAAGATCAACGAAAGCTATGGCGGCAAGAAACCTTCCATCGCCAAGCTGATCTACAAGGTGACGACGGAAGAAACGAGAATGCAAATGCTGCAATCCGGCGAAATCGACATGGACATGGTTACGGTTAACCAAGACAACGTCGACGAGCTGAAGAGCTACGGGTTCCTGAACCTGAACATCTTCCCGACGAACGGCTACGGCTACATCACGTTCAACCATAAACATGAGCAATTCAAGGACGCTAAGGTTCGTCAAGCTCTCGCTTACGGCCTGAATCGTAAAGATATTGTTGACGCTGTCTACCAAGGCTACGCCGACGTTATCAACGTTCCGCAATCCAAAGTATCTTGGGCTTATGCTGAAGGCACCAACTCGTACGACTTCGATCTCGAAAAAGCAAAGGCTCTGCTGGACGAAGCCGGCTGGAAAGTCGGAGCTGACGGCATCCGTGAGAAAGACGGCAAGAAATTCACCATCAACTTTGTAGCATCCAGCCCGAACCCGGTTAACGACGCCATCATCCCGATCGCGAAGGAAAACTACAAGGAACTCGGCATCGACTTCGTACCGGACCAAATGGAATTCAACAAGGTTCTGGAAAAGCGTAAAGCCGGCGACTTCGATATGCTGTTCATGGCTTGGGGCTTGACTCCGGACCCAGACTCGACGAACATCTTCGGAACGAAGGGTACCCAAAACGAAGTGGGCTACTCCAACACGAAGGTTGACGAACTGCTGGCTAAGGGTCTGACGGAAGTTGATCCTGAGAAGCGCAAACCGGTTTACCAAGAGCTGTACCAAGTCATCAATGAAGACCTGCCTTACATCTTTATGTACCAAAGAAGAGACATGTGGGCCATCAACTCCCGTATCCAAGGATTTGATATCTCTCCGTACAAGGATTTCTACCTCGATCTGACGAATATCTCTATCAAATAAAAATCCAAGTATAACCCGACAAGCTCAGCCCTCGGGGCTGAGCTTGTTGGATTTAGGAGGCCCAAGCAATGTGGCAGTTTATCGTGCGCAGACTCCTGCAGACGATCCCGACGATCATCGGGGTATCGATCATCATCACCCTCGTGTTCCGTATGGCGCCCGGGGATTTTCTTTCGGCTAACATGAAACTCACGGACGAACGCAAGGCAGAGCTTCGTGAGCTATACGGCTTGAACAAACCAATTCCCGAATATTATTGGACGTGGGTTAAGAACATCGCCAAAGGTGATCTCGGGGATTCCATGAAGCACAAAGCCCCAGTAACCACGGTCATTAAAACGTATATGTGGAATTCCTTCTACCTCGCTCTCGTGGCTCTCTTCTTCAGCTACGTGATCGCTCTCATCGTAGGGGTTTTATCCGCCACCAAGCAGTATTCATGGTTTGACAGCATCGTGACGGTCCTGGTCCTGGCCGCCATGTCGCTACCCTCATTCTTTATAGGACTGCTCATGATCAAATGGTTCTCCATTGATCTGAAGCTGCTGCCCGTCGGAGGCATGACGACGACCGGTTCCAACTACACCGGCCTCAAGCATGTGATGGATGTCGCCAAGCACATGGTACTGCCTGCAACGGTTCTGACCATGCTCAGCGTGGGTTCCCTCACCCGGTATTTCCGGACGAGTATGATCGAGGTAGTCCGTCAGGATTACGTTCGCACCGCTCGCGCCAAAGGGCTCAAGGAACGCGTGGTCATCTTCAAGCATGCCCTCCGCAACGCTTTGCTGCCTGTCATCACTCTTCTCGGTCTGGAGCTTCCGGGGCTGTTCGCCGGCGCCATCATTCTGGAGAAGATTTTCGCGTGGCCGGGGATCGGCCGCATTAACCTGGATGCCATCGGTGTGCGGGACTATCCGCTGCTCATGGGATTCACCATGTTTCTCGCCGTACTGACGATTATCGGCAACCTGCTCGCAGACGTCTTCTATGCGGCGGCTGACCCGAGAATCCGGTTGGATTAGGAGGACCCCCAGATGTCTGTTGAGATGACGACTGAAACCATGCCCACCAAGAAAGTACCTAAACCCATGTCACCCTGGAGGCTTTCACTCCGCCGGCTGTTCAAAAACAAGCTCGCTATGGGCGGCCTGTTTGTTCTCGTCTTCATGATCTTGCTTTGTTTTGTCGGCCCTTATTTCTCTAGCCACGTCAACGATATGAGCAACGTTGCCCGCGGCAATAAGCCGCCCAATGCTACCAACTGGCTCGGAACGGACAAGTTGGGACGGGACATCTTTACCCGTGTCATGCTGGCCGGACGGATCTCCCTCTCCGTAGGGATCGTGGCCATGCTCGTCTCCGTTACGATCGGAAGTATCTTCGGTGCTGTAGCCGGTTATTACGGCAAATGGGTAGATACCATCATGATGCGCTTTACTGATATCCTAATGTGCATCCCGACGCTTCCGCTTCTGATTATCTTGGGCAGTATTCTCGGCGACCTCAAGATTCCCCCGAGCACCCGGATCTACTATGTCATGCTCCTGATCGGCTTGCTCAGCTGGCCGGGACTCGCGCGTCTCGTGCGCGGTCAGGTGCTGTCGCTGCGCGAACTGGAATACATGCAAGCCGCTGAAGCGCTCGGTCTTCGCGACAAGCGGAAAATCTTCCGTCATCTGCTGCCGAATACGCTCCCGACCATTATCGTCGTGGCTACCCTTACCGTGGCGAGCTCCGTCTTGAGCGAAACAGTTCTCAGTTACTTAGGTCTCGGCGTGATCCCTCCGACTCCTTCGTGGGGCAACCTGATCAGCGAAGCGAACAACATCATCGTGCTGCAAAAGCGTCCTTGGCTCTGGGTTCCGCCCGGCGTAGCCATCTTCCTTACCGTAATCGCCATCAACACGCTCGGTGACGGACTGCGGGACGCCTTCGACCCGAAAATGAAGAAATAGGAGTGGCACCTATGGCCAAAGAACTTGTGGAGTTTCGCAACCTGCGGACCTCCTTCCATACGGAAAGCGGCACTGTCAAAGCCGTGAATGACGTCAGCTTTAACATCCGAGAAGGGGAAATCGTCTGTGTCGTAGGCGAATCCGGCTGCGGCAAAAGCGTAACCGCCCTCTCCCTCATGCGCCTTGTTTCCCTTCCGGGCAAGATCGAGGGCGGCGAAATCCTGTTCGAAGGCAAGGACATTCTGAAAGCCAGCAACCGCGATATGCGGAAGCTGCGCGGCAATAAGATGTCGATGATCTTCCAGGAGCCGATGTCCTCGCTTAACCCGGTACTGAAGATTGGCGAGCAGATCATGGAACCGATTCTGGCCCACCAGATCATCTCCAAGAAGGACGCCAAGAAGCGAGCCATTGAGCTCATCAGCCTGGTCGGCATTCCCCGTCCAGAAGCCATCTTTGAATCCTACCCGCATGAATTGTCGGGTGGGATGCGCCAACGGATCATGATCGCGATCGCCCTCGGCTGCGAGCCCAAGCTTCTCATCGCCGACGAGCCGACGACCGCACTCGACGTGACGATTCAAGCGCAAATTCTCGAGCTCATGAAGGAACTGATCGAGAAGTTCAACATGTCGATCATGCTCATCACCCATGACCTTGGCGTCGTCGCCGAAATGGCGGACTATGTCGTGGTCATGTATGCAGGGCGAGTCGTGGAAGAAACGACCGTGCTGGAGCTGTTCAAAAATCCGAAGCACCCCTATACAAAAGGCCTCCTGAAAGCGAAGCCTGTCATCAATCAACGCCAGGAGCGGCTGTATACCATTCCTGGTCAGGTCCCAAACCCGGCAAGCCTCGGCAACCACTGCTTCTTCGCCGATCGCTGCGAGTTCTGCATGGACATCTGCCGGACGGAATACCCTCCGCTCAAGGAATACGAAGACGGCCACAAAGCGGCTTGCTGGCTCTATGAGAAAGAAGGGATGAAGCCATGACGGAACAACCTTTGCTTTCCGTTGAGAACCTCAAGACCTATTACCCGATCAAGGGCGGGGTTTTCCGCACCACGGTCGGGCATGTAAAAGCAGTCGACGGAGTATCCTTTTCCATCAAAAGAGGCGAAACCTTCGGCCTCGTAGGGGAATCCGGCTGCGGCAAGAGCACGACAGGACGCAGCATTTTGCGCCTGGCGCCCAAGACAGACGGCAAGGTCCTCTACAAAGGCCAAGACATTCATAGCCTGAGCAAGCAAGAGATGCGCAAGCTGCGTCCCAAGCTGCAGCTGGTATTCCAGGATCCCTACAGCTCTCTCAACCCGCGGATCAAGGTGGGCGATGCCATCGGAGAAGCGATGCTCGACCACGGTCTTGTTCCAAAGAAGGAGCTGCGCGACCTCGTCAAGGAAACGATGAACCTGTGCGGACTGTCTCCGCACTACATCGACCGCTATCCGCATGAGTTCTCCGGCGGTCAGCGTCAACGGATCGGGATTGCCCGGGCGCTTATCCTGAACCCGGACTTCATGGTTGCCGATGAACCGATCTCCGCTCTCGACGTGTCGATCCAGGCGCAGATCATCAATCTGTTCAGCGACCTGCAGGAAAAAAGAAGCTTAACCTACCTCTTCATCTCCCATGACTTGTCCGTTGTCGAGCATTTGTGCTCCACAATCGGCGTCATGTATCTCGGTTCCATGGCCGAGACGGCGGACAAGGACGAATTGTTCCGCAACCCGCTGCATCCTTACACGAAGGCGCTGTTGTCGGCTGTTCCGGTTCCGGACCCGACCATACGCCGCGAACGGATCGTGCTGACCGGGGATATCCCCAGCCCAGCCAACCCGCCGTCCGGCTGCAAATTCCATACCCGCTGCCCGGTTGCCATGGAACGGTGCCGCCACGAAATTCCGCAGCTTCGCGACGTGGGCGGCGGCCACTGTGTCGCTTGTCACCTGGTCTAAGGGCCTCGGCGAACGCTCGGTTAAAACAAAAGGCTTCGATCTCTTCAAAGAGATTGAAGCCTTTTCTATTGGAGCGATGAATCGGCAGGCAACTACTCGGACACCTGAATGTCTCCCGACACCGTTGCCAGCTTCAAGAGGGCGTCCCCATTTCCCGCCTTCCCCTTGTAGTTCCCCTTGGAGGAATCCTCAAACTGGAAGTTCTCGGTCTTGACGTGAATAGAGCCGGTCACCGTTTCTCCCTGCACCTCAAAGGAAGACTCCTTCGGAATGCGGATTTCAATCTCGCCTGATACGGTCTCCACCTTAGCGGGATTCATAGCGAGCAGGCCGAGATTCACGTCCCCGGATGTGGTCTTCACCTGGAATTCTCCCGTTACCTCTTTGAGCTTCACTTCTCCTGATACGGTCTTCACTTTGCCTTTGGCCAGCTCGGAGCCGCTTAGTTCGACGTCACCCGAGGTGGTCTCTGCACTCAGGCTGTCGCCTTGCAGCGCCGCAAGATGCTGTTCCCCGGATACAGACTTGATCGTGAGCACACCCGTGCTCTTTTCCAGATCGATGTCTCCGGAGACCGTCTCCACCTTCACTTCGTCTGCATACAGCCCGGATAGTAATTGTTCCCCCGATACACTCTCAATGCTCAGGCTTTCAAAGCTTCTCTCCGGTATTTTCACGATGAGGGTTAACCCTTCCCCACTGAAGTTGAAGAAGCTCAGGAACGATCGACTCTTTTCCTTGACCTCGATTCGAAGAGAAGAGCCCTTTTCTTCCGTCCAAAGCGTAACATGGCGGTTCGCCTTGCCCTTCAGCTCCACCTGAACTTGGTCCCCGTCATAGCTCGTCGCTTCAATATCCGCGGATACCGAGTTGATTTGAATGGACTTCAGCTCCGCAGCAGAAAACGTTTTTTGCTCCCCGATGACTTGCATGTCCTCTTTATCGGTAAAAATGGAGCGGTACATCAGAATGCCGAACAGCACAAGCCCCGCACAGACCAGCAGCAGACCGACAATCCAAAACGGCCTCTTCATAACCCCAGCACCTCTTTCACGATACGCTTCTCTTTTTCGGATCTCTTTTTCAGAGCTTTTTTCCCTACTCCTATCCTACCAAGAAGCACCTGGGTTCGAAACCCGGTCCCAGTCCAGACTTCCCCGCGACCTTAGTCGGGGATCGCAGCAAAGGAATGCTCTCCGTACTCTCTAAGTAGACTGTCTTCAAACGACAACGCCCCTTGCCTGAAACAGTCAGGCCAGAGGCGTTGGGAAGAGGGGCATGGAGCGCCCCTCGTTCGTTGATGGCTATCCTAGGAAGCCCGGCGCATCCTTGCGCTCCGAGAGAACCGAGGCAAGCGGGAAGGCTGCAGGCGCCGAGAGGGCTTCGCCGCCCGCCTCCTCTAGCTGCTTCCAGGCAACGGACATCATGAGCTTAAGGCGGTTCACCTGATTAACGGAGCTGGAGCCGGCGTCATAATCCATTGCCGCAATGTTGGCCTCCGGATAGAGCTCCTTGAGTCCCTTGATCATCCCTCGGCCGACGACATGGTTCGGCAAGCAGGCAAACGGCTGGGCACAGACGATATTTGGCACTCCGTCATCCAGAAGCTCCATCATTTCCGCCGTGAGGAACCAGCCTTCCCCCGTTTGGTGCCCGACGGACAGCAAGCGCGAGGCTTTTTCCGCCAGCTCATAGACCGTATGCGGCACCCCAAAGCGCCCGCTTGACGCGAGGGCAGCCTTCATGGGCTTGCGCATGTACTCGAGGAAGGCGATGACAGCATGCCCGGTGAGCCCGGCCAGCTTGCTCTTCCCCATATGCTTGCTCTTGTAGGTCGGATTATAGGAGCAGTAGAGGAAGAAGTCGAGCAGGTCGGGAACCACGGCCTCTCCACCTTCCGCCTCAATCTGCTCCACCAGCTTGTTATTGGCGACCGGATGGAACTTCACGAGGATTTCCCCGACCACCCCGACGCGAGGTTTACGCAGGCCGGTGATGGGAAGCTTCTCGAAATCCTCGACGATTCGCCGCAGCAGGGAGCCATATTCCCGCATGCGGAAACGGAGGAGCGATTCCCTGCAGCGCTCGATCCACTCTCGCTGCAACGCTTCCGCGCTGCCCGTTACGGACTCGTAAGGACGAACTCGGTACAGAACGCGATTCAGCAAGTCCCCGTAGCAGGTCGCCGCTACAATCTTGCGAATCAGTCCCGGCGTTGGGGAAAAGCCGGGATGCTTCTCGATTCCGGAGGCGCTGACCGCCACGACGGGAACCTGCTCCATGCCGGCATCGCTAAGCGCCTTCCGCAGAAGGGCAATGTAGTTGGTGGCACGGCAGCCTCCGCCCGTCTGCGTCATCATGACGGCCGTCCGGTTCAGGTCATACTCCCCGCTCTTCAGGGCGGCCATGATCTGCCCAATGGTGACGATCGCCGGATAGCAGGCATCATTGTTGACGTAGGTTAGCCCTTCGTCGATCTCCTTGCGGCCGGTGCCTTCCAGTACCTTGAGCCGGTATCCCTCACTGGCCGCCGCTTCGGCGATGAGTTCAAAGTGGATCGGGGACATCTGCGGCCCGATGATGGTGTACGCTTCACGCATCTCTTTTATAAACATAACAGGCGGCGCGATCTCCCTCACCTTACGGGCGGTGACACCCTGGCGTTCCCGCTCCTCCATCGCCGCCTTGAGAGAGCGCAGTCGGATGCGCGCCGCCCCGAGGTTGTTGATCTCGTCGATCTTGAGCAAGGTGTACATGTTGTTGCGGTTCTCGAGAATCTCCTGCACCATGTCGGCCGTAACGGCGTCCAGACCGCAGCCAAAGGAGGTGAGCTGCACCAGCTCAAGCTCTTCTCGTTCGCTTACGAAGCTCGCTGCACGATACAGGCGGGAATGATACTTCCACTGATTGACGACCCGCAGAGGGCCTTCTATCAGAGCGAGATGAGCCACAGAGTCTTCCGTAAGAACGGCCATCCCAAGGCTCACGATGAGGTCAGGAATGCCATGGTGAATCTCGGGATCGACATGATAAGGGCGGCCGCACAAGACGATGCCCTTCTGGCCGGTACGCGTTAAATAGGCAAGCGTCTCCTCGCCCTGCCGGCGGATATCCTCCCGCGCCCGGTCCTTTTCCAACCAAGCCAGCTCTACCGCCTGACGGATTTCCTTTGCCGGAATGTCCGGGAAGCTCTGCACGAGCGACTTTGTCAAAGCCGATTTGTCATCCAGGGTGAGGAAGGGACGCAAAAGCTGGACTTCTCCATTCCGCATCAGGTCCATATTGGTCTGGATGACCTCAGGGTACGAGGTGACCACCGGGCAGTTGAAGTGGTTGGTCGCCTCCGGCGCTTCCTGCTCCTCATACATCACCGAGGGATAGAAAATGAGGCGGCACCCCTGCTCGGCCAAGCTCACCATGTGCCCGTGCACGAGCTTTGCCGGGTAGCATACGGAGTCCGAAGGAATGGTTTCCATTCCCTTCTCGTAGAGCTCCTTGGAGGAACGGCCCGACAAGACGACCCGATAGCGAAGCGTTGTAAAAAAGGTATGCCAAAACGGATAATTCTCATACAAGTTGAGCGCGCGCGGAATGCCGATCATCCCGCGGCTCGCCTCTTCCGGCGACAGGGATTCATAGGCGAAGATCCGCTTGTATTTGTAATCATATAGATTGGGCAGCGACTCTTCCTTGCGCCGAATACCGGCGCCGCGCTCGCAGCGGTTACCGGTGATGTGCAGGCTGCGATCCGGGAACCGGTTGACGGTCAACAGGCAGTGGTTATTGCACAGCCCGCAGCGGCGGCGGCTGACGGAATACGTGAAGGAGTCCAGCGCTTCCAAGGGGAGAACAGCGCTTACGGTGTTGCGTTCTTGCCCGGGCTGGGGGGCATGGACAAGCCCGCTCGCACACGCGGTCTCGCGCTCCTGATCCTTCCCTCCACATACCGCTTGCCCCGGAATGAATACCGTTTTGGGCTCGGTTGCCTCTGCTGCTGCGCCTTCCGCCCGCTCCTTGGCGATTAGGGCGGCTCCATACGCTCCCATGATGCCGGCCGTGTCCGGGCGCACCGCCTCCTTGCCCGTCAGCAGCTCAAAGGCGCGCAGCACCGCTTCGTTCAGGAAGGTCCCTCCCTGAACGACCACCCGTTCGCCAAGGTCCTCCGGGTTGCGCAGCTTGATGACCTTTTGCAGGGCATTCTTGACGACGGAATAGGAGAGACCGGCCGACAGATCGGCAACGGTCGCTCCTTCCTTCTGCACCTGCTTCACCTTCGAGTTCATGAAGACCGTGCAGCGAGAGCCCAGATCGACAGGGTGATCGGAGGTGAGCGCCTGCTCCGCAAATTCCTGGATGGGCAGGTGAAGCGCCCCGGCGAAGCTTTCGAGGAACGAACCGCAGCCAGCCGAGCAGGCTTCGTTCAGCAGCAGGCTGTCGATGGTACCGTTCTTGATCTTCATGCACTTCATGTCCTGCCCGCCGATGTCGAGGATGAGGTCGGCATCCGGGCGGAATTTCACCGCTGCCTTGTAGTGCGCGACGGTTTCAATCTCGCCTATGTCCACGCGCAAGGCGGCTTTGACGAGCCCTTCGCCGTAGCCGGTAACCGCTGACTTGGCGATATAAGCCTCAGCAGGGAGAACAGCGTAGAGCCGCTTCAGCGCCTCCTTCACCGACAGAAGCGGGTTGCCCTGATTGCTCGCGTAGTCGGTAAATAGGATCTCGTCGTCTTGCCCCATCAGGACAACCTTGGTCGTCGTCGAGCCGGCATCAATGCCAAGGTATGCCGGCCCGGCGTAGCGGGACAGCTCGCCGCGAGGAGCGGTTGCTGCCGCATGGCGCGCCCGGAACGATTCAAGCTCCTCGGCGCTCGCGAACAACGGCGGGAGCGGATCGGACTCGCGCCCCTCCGCCAGCCAGCTCACCCGCGCTAGGCGGCGCGCCCACT
Organism: Gorillibacterium sp. CAU 1737; assembly: GCF_039888655.1. Lineage (NCBI taxonomy): Bacteria > Bacillati > Bacillota > Bacilli > Caryophanales > Paenibacillaceae > Gorillibacterium > Gorillibacterium sp. CAU 1737. The sequence goes on along the minus strand of NZ_JBDQQO010000003.1, from coordinate 325,027 downwards.
CGTCGACCGGGAGCGCTTGTTCCTGCTCGCTGAAGAAGGTGGCGCCGCTATGGAACGCCGCCCCGAGGGCGACGAAGTATTGCGCGTTCTCAGGGAAGACGGCCTCATCCGGCTGCAGGCCGAGCGTGATCACGAAGCGCTGGCGCAGCTCGGAGAGGAAGGTGAGCGGTCCGCCGAGAAAGGCGACCCTGCCGCGAATCGGACGCCCGCAGGCGAGTCCGCCGATCGTCTGGTTCACGACGCTCTGGAAGATGGATGCGGCGATGTCCTCCCGCCGGGCTCCTTCGTTCAGGAGCGGCTGAACGTCCGTCTTCGCGAACACGCCGCAGCGGGAGGCGATCGGATAGATCGTCTCCTGCCCCTTGGCGAGTTCGTTTAACCCTTCGGCGTCAGTCTTCAGCAAAGAGGCGATCTGGTCGATAAAAGCACCGGTGCCCCCGGCGCAGGCCGAATTCATCCGCTGCTCGATGCCGCCGCGGAAATAGATGATTTTGGCGTCTTCGCCGCCGAGCTCGATGACGACATCGGTCTCGGGTATGTATCGTTCCACCGCCTGCGTGCAGGCGATTACTTCCTGGATAAAGGAAACTTCCATGTGCTTAGACAAGGAAAGACCCGATGAGCCGCTGATGCTCAAGGTGGCCCGAGCGTTCGGATAACGCTCGCTTACCTCGGACAGCAGAGCCTGGGCCGTTCGTTTTACATCGGATAGGTGCCTCCGATAGGAATGATAGACGATGGTGCCGGAGGGGTCGACTGCTACCATCTTGGCAGTCGTGGATCCGACGTCAAGTCCGATATGCATGATCATGGGGCATCACCTTTACTTTAAATATACGAGCGCAGAGCGAGAACAGACCGAAAGGCCAAAGAAATCGCCGCTTCTGCTTATCCTGCTTTCTACCTACTTCCCCTCCAAAGCATGAATTCCTCTCCGAAAAAAAGAAAGATTTCGCAACGATTGACGAATCTTGCTGAAGGTAGATACGCCGTGTATCAAGGGATTGTGTATGCAGCACACGCCTCATTAATGTTAGGAAAACAGCCGCCTGAATCAGACTGTTTGTGATCGAAAGGGGCTCTCTCTCAAAGTCGAGCCGCCTCTTCGAGGAGAGGGTGAGGCCCCCCAATCCGCTTCTCTATCTCACAGAGTAAACGCGCTTGAACGACGAGGAGTTTACACTAGCGCATGACGAGGAGCTTCCGCAAGCGAGTGGTAAGGGGCTTGCACGAGCGAGCTGCGAGGGCTTACGCGAGCGAGGGCAGCGAAATACCGTGAGTCTCGCTTGCGAGGAAAAAAACCGCTCCTCTGTGTTCATCACACAGGGGAGCGGTGAGTAGGTTTGTCGATAAGGTGTACTTACGGCAGGTTCGTTCCGCCCATCAGGAAGCGGTCGACCTCACGAGCAGCGGCACGGCCCTCGTTGATCGCCCAGACGACCAGGCTTTGCCCGCGACGCATGTCGCCGGCGGCAAAAACGCCCGGCACGTTCGTCGCGAACTTGCCGTATTCGGCTTTGGCATTGGTGCGTTCGTCTCGTTCAACGCCAAGCTGGTCGAGCACCGGATTCTCCGGTCCCGTGAAGCCCATGGCGAGGAGAACGAGCTGAGCGGGGAGAACCTTCTCACTGCCCGGCACTTCCACCGGGATAATGCGGCCGTTCTCGTCCTTCTTCCATTCGACCTGGACGGTGAGCACTCCGCTCACCTGACCGTTCTCGTCTGCGATGAATTTCTTCGAGGAGACGAGGTAGCGGCGGGGGTCAGCGCCGTACTGAGCGGCGGCTTCCTCTTGGCCGTAGTCCATCTTGTACACCTTCGGCCATTCCGGCCAAGGGTTGTTCGATGCCCGCGAAAGGGGCGGCATCGGGTTGATCTCCAGCTGGATGACACTCCGGCAACCGTGGCGAAGAGAAGTCGCTACGCAGTCGGTACCGGTGTCGCCGCCGCCGATGACGACGACATCCTTGCCTTCGGCGGAAAGATAAGCGTCATCCTCGAGGTTCGAATCGAGCAAGCTCTGCGTGTTCTTGCTGAGGAACTCCATCGCCAGATGGATGCCTGACAGCTCGCGCCCTTCGATCTTCAGGTCGCGGCCTTGGGTAGCCCCTCCGCACAGAACGACAGCGTCGTACTCAGCCTTCAACTGGTCCGCCGGAATGTCCTTGCCAATCTCCGTACCGGTGATGAAGCGCACGCCTTCCTCAGCGAGCAGATCCACCCGGCGTTGAACGACCGTCTTCTCCAGCTTCATGTTCGGAATGCCGTACATGAGCAGGCCGCCTGCACGGTCAGCGCGCTCATAAACCGTCACACTGTGCCCGGCCTTGTTGAGCTGGGCGGCGGCAGCGAGTCCGGACGGGCCGGAGCCAATGACCGCTACCTTCTTGCCGGTGCGAGCCTTCGGCGGTTCAGGGCGAATCCACCCCTCTTCGAAGCCGCGATCGACAATGGCGCGTTCGATCGACTTGATCGTCACCGGATCGCCGTGAAGGCCGACGGTGCAAGACCCCTCACAGGGGGCGGGGCAGACCCGCCCGGTGAATTCGGGGAAATTGTTCGTCTTGTGGAGGCGCTCCAGCGCCTCCTCCCAGCGGTTCCGGTAGACGAGGTCGTTCCATTCGGGAATGAGGTTGTTCACCGGACAGCCGGAGGCCATGCCGCTGATCAGCTTGCCCGAGTGGCAAAACGGGACGCCGCAATCCATGCAGCGGGCGCCTTGCACCTGCAGCTTCTCCACCGGCAGCTCCTCGTGGAACTCGTTGTAGTGGAGGATGCGGGACAACGGGGCGTCATCTTTCGGGACTTCGCGTGTATATTCCAGAAATCCGGTTGGCTTTCCCATCGTGTACTCCTCCTCTCGTCAGTTTCCGCTCACACGGCTTGCGTCGCGCATGTTTTCCTCGAAGGCGGCCATGATGGCTTCCTCGTTGGACAGTCCGGAGTTCTTGCCATTCTCGATGGCTTCGAACATCCGCTTGTAGTCCTTGGGAATGACCTTGACGAAGTGGAACACTTCCTCATCCCAGTTCTCCAAAATGCGTTGGGCAACCGTGCTGCCGGTAAATTTATGATGGTTGCGAATCATCGTCCGCAGTTCGTTGACTTCATAATGCTCGCTGACTTGCTCGAGCAGGATCATTTCTTTGTTGACCTTCGAATCGAAGTCGCCTTCCTTGTTGTAGACATAAGCGACCCCGCCGGACATCCCGGCAGCGAAGTTCCGACCGGTCTTGCCGAGCACGGCGACGCGGCCTCCCGTCATGTACTCGCAGCCATGGTCGCCTACGCCTTCGACGACGGCGCGCACGCCGCTGTTCCGAACGCAGAAGCGTTCACCGGCACGACCGCGGAAGTAGGCTTCTCCATCCGTGGCCCCGTACAGGGCGACGTTGCCGAGGATGATGTTCTCCTCCGGAACGAACGCGGACAGCTTCGACGGGAAGATGACGATCTTGCCGCCGGACAGCCCCTTGCCGACATAGTCATTGGCGTCGCCTTCCAGCGAGAGCGTAATGCCCTTCGGCACGAAGGCGCCGAAACTTTGCCCCGCCGAACCGTTGAAATGCAGGCGGATCGTGTCGTTCGGCAAGCCCTCCGCTCCGTAACGGCGGGTTACCTCGCTACCGAGCACCGTGCCCACCACGCGGTTGACGTTCTTGATCGGCATGATCGCATGAACGTGCTCCCGGTTGTCGAGCGCCGGCTTGCAGACGGCGAGCAGCTTCGTGACGTCGAGGGAGCGATCAAGGCCATGGTCCTGCGTCTCGGTGCAGGAACGGCCGACCGATTCCGGCACATCCGGCTGATACAGGAGCGCAGACAGGTCAACGCCCTTCGCCTTCCAGTGCGTGACAGCTTTCTTCGGCTCTAGCGCATCCGTGCGACCGACCATCTCGGCGATGGTGCGGAAGCCGAGCTCTGCCATGATCTCGCGCACCTCTTGGGCAATGAAGACCATCAGGTTCACGACATGGTCCGGGTCTCCCGCAAACCGCTTGCGCAGCTCCGGGTTTTGCGTCGCGACGCCGACCGGGCAGGTGTCCAGGTGACAGACGCGCATCATCACACAGCCGAGGCTGATGAGCGGCGTCGTCGCGAAGCCGAACTCCTCTGCGCCAAGCAGGGCAGCGACGACAACGTCGCGGCCGGTCAGGAGCTTGCCGTCGGTCTCGACGACAATGCGGCTGCGCAGGTTGTTCAGGATGAGCGTCTGGTGCGCTTCGGCAAGGCCGAGCTCCCACGGAAGTCCCGCATGACGGATACTCGTCTGCGGCGAAGCGCCCGTACCGCCCTCGTATCCGCTGATGAGGACGACGTCAGCCTTGCCCTTGGCCACGCCGGCTGCAATCGTGCCGACACCGACCTCGGACACCAGCTTGACGCTGATGCGAGCACTCGGGTTCGCATTCTTCAGATCGTGAATCAGCTCCGCCAAATCCTCGATGGAGTAAATGTCATGGTGCGGCGGCGGCGAGATCAGGCCTACGCCCGGTGTAACGCCGCGCACTTCGGCTACCCACGGGTACACCTTGCGTCCCGGGAGCTGGCCGCCTTCGCCTGGCTTGGCGCCTTGGGCCATCTTGATCTGGATTTCATCCGCATTGACCAGGTAATGGCTCGTGACGCCGAAGCGTCCGGAAGCCACCTGCTTGATCGCACTGCGGCGGGAGTCTCCGTTTGCATCCGGTGTGAACCGGTTCGGGTGCTCGCCGCCCTCGCCGGTGTTGCTCTTGCCGCCGATGCGGTTCATGGCGATGGCGAGCGCTTCATGTGCTTCCTGGCTGATGGAGCCAAAGGACATGGCGCCGGTCTTGAAGCGCTTGAAGATCGATTCGATCGGTTCTACTTCGTCCAGCGGAACCGGACGGCGCCCCTGCTGGAATTCGAGCAGGCCGCGCAGGTGGAACTGCTTCTCCGAATCGCGGTTAATATGCTTCACATAGTTCTTGTATTGGGCGTAATTGTTGGTGCGCACTGCCGTTTGCAGCGCATGAATCGCTTCCGGCGAGTACAGGTGCTCCTCTCCGCTCGCGCGGTATTGCAGGTCGCCGCCGGCGTCGAGCGCCACATCCTTGCCTTCCAGCTCGGAGTAGGCCCGTTCATGACGCAGCTCCACCTCGCGGGCGACAATGTCGATTCCGATCCCCTCGACGCGGGAGGGCGTCCAGGTGAAATACTTGTCGACGAGGGATCGCTTCAAGCCGATCGCCTCGAAGATTTGGGCGCCGCGGTAACTTTGGATGGTCGAGATGCCCATCCGGGCGAGAACCTTGACCACGCCCTTCGTGACCGCCTTGCTGTAGTTGTAGTGCGCCTTCGCGCTGTCCACTCCCGTCAGGAAGTCATCGGCGATCATATCATCCAGCGTCTCGTACACGAGATACGGATGAATGGCCCCCGCGCCGTATCCGATCAGCAGAGCGAAGTGGTGCACCTCGCGCGGTTCGCCGGATTCCACCACCAGGCCAACCTTCGTGCGGGTCCCTTCGCGGATCAGGTGATGGTGCAGACCGGAGGTCGCGAGCAGGGCGGGAATGGGAGCATGCTCCGCATCCACTCCGCGGTCCGAGAGGACGAGAAGCGAGGCGCCGTCCGCGATGGCACGATCCGCTTCCGCAAACAGCTCCGTCAGGCGGGCCTCCAGGCCAGCGGCTCCTTCCTGCGGATGGTAAGTCGTGCGAAGCGTTACCGTCTTAAAGCCCTTGGAGTCGGCGGAACGCAATTTGGCCATTTCCTTGTTGGTCAGAATTGGCGACTTGATCCGAATCTGTCGACAGCTTTCGGGCGTCGGAGCGATCAGGTTGCCTTCCGCACCGATCGTGGTCTCCTGAGCGGTGATGATCTCCTCAAAGTTCGCATCGATCGGCGGGTTTGTCACCTGTGCGAACAATTGCTTGAAGTAATGATACAAGAGCTGTGGCTTGTCGGACAGCACCGCGAGCGGGGCGTCGTTGCCCATCGAGCCGATCGGGTCAACGCCGTTCTTCGCCATCGGTTCCAGGAACTTGCGCAGCGCTTCAAAGGTATAGCCGAACGTGAGCTGGCGCTTCTTGAGCGGCTCTTGCTCAACCGGAGTCTCCTTCGATTCCGGCAAGTCATCCAGCGAAATCAGATGCTCGGCAAGCCAATCCTGATACGGCTTCTCCGATACGATCCGCTCCTTGATCTCCTCATCCGACACGATCCGGCCTTCCTTCGTATCCACCAGAAGCATCCGACCGGGCTGAAGGCGATCCTTGAACGCGATCTGATCCTGCGGAAGATCGACGACGCCGACTTCGGAGGCGAGTACGATGATGTCGTCCGTCGTCACGTAATAACGAGCGGGGCGCAGTCCGTTACGATCCAGCAACGCGCCGATTACACGTCCATCCGTAAAGGAGATGGCAGCCGGTCCGTCCCACGGCTCCATGAGGCAGCTGTGGTATTGGTAGAAGGCGCGCTTGGCCGGGTCCATCGTCTCATGCTTCGACCACGGCTCCGGAATCATCATCATCGCAGCATGCGGCAAGCTCCGGCCGGTAAGCGAGAGGAATTCGAGCACGTTGTCAAAGATTTGCGAGTCGCTGCCGTCTTCCTCCATGAGAGGAAGCAGCTTTTTGAAATCTTCCCCGAACAGGTCGGTATCGCACAGCGCTTGGCGGGCGCGCATCCAGTTGACGTTGCCGCGCAGCGTGTTGATTTCCCCGTTGTGGATCATGAATCGGTAGGGGTGAGCGCGCTCCCAGCTCGGGAAGGTGTTGGTGCTGAACCGGGAATGCACGAGCGCAAGAGCCGACGTAAGCTCTGGATCTCCCAGCTCCGTATAATATAGGTAGACTTGTTCCGGAGTGAGCATTCCTTTGTAGACAATGGTACGGCTGGACAGGCTCGCGTAGTACAAGCTGTCGGCCCCTTCCAGTTTGCGGGCCGCATGCTCGGAGCGCTTGCGGATCACGAACAGCTTGCGCTCGAAGGCGAGCTCATCCTGGGCATCCGGTACGTTCGCGCCGATGAGGAGCTGCTCGACATGCGGCTCTCTCTCTTTTGCGGAATCGCCTAACGTTGCATGGTCCGTAGGCACCGTTCTCCAGCCGAGGAGCGTCTGCCCTTCTTCGGCTACAATCGCCTCGACCATGTGCTTGCACACAGCGCGTGCCGCTTCGTCTTGCGGCAGGAAGACCATGCCAACCCCGTAATGACCGGGTTCCGGGAGCGTGATTCCTTGCGCGGCGACAGCCTTCGCCAGGTAGGTGTGCGGAATTTGTATTAAGATGCCGGCTCCGTCGCCGGTGTTCGATTCACTGCCTTGGCCGCCGCGGTGATCCAGATTGCAAAGCACCTGAAGGGCCTGTCGGACGATGGTGTGGGACGGACTACCCTTAATGCTTGCCACGAAGCCAATTCCGCAAGCATCGTGCTCAAACCGTGGGTCGTACAGTCCCTGCTGTGGGGGCAATCCATTCGATTTCATTCCCGCGCAACCTTTCGTAATTTAGTAGGAAAAACTTTAAAATCCAAAAGCCAACAAAATATTTATTTCATATTACCATCGGCCATGTTAGATTACAATTTATAATCCGCAAAACACGAATAGAAATGAGTTATAGACATGGAACCTTCGGGTTTTCACTTCGGATGACATTTCCAGCTCGCCTCTCGCGGAGCAGGTGCAAAATTCTTATTTTGTTCCAAAGCCGCTAACATGATATGATGATAGTTGGGGCATATAGAACCCCCGCCATTCGGCTTCTGGAGCCATCCTAGCGGAATTATGGTTGAATGAAGGCAAGGTGAATCTTTCGTGAGAAAAAAAAGAATCCTTCTTTTGTCCGAGGGATTCGGCTCGGGACATACACAAGCGGCGCACGCGATCTCCGTCGGCCTCCGCAGGCATTCCCCCTCGGTGCGCACCCGCGTGCTCGAGCTGGGGGCCTTTCAGCATCCGACCATTGCGCCCTGGATCTTCTCCGCGTATCGCAAGACCATTACCTCACAGCCGAAGCTGTTCGGAATGCTGTACAAAAGCAAATACAAAAAAGAGCTGAATCGCTTCACGTCGATGGCGCTGCACCGCGTCTTCTACAACGCGACCGAGGACATCCTGGAGCAGCTGCAGCCGGACATGATCGTCTGCACGCACATGTTCCCAAGCATCGTCGTGTCTCGGCTGAAGCGCGCCGGTCTCACCATTCCGCTCGTTAACGTCATCACCGACTATGACGCGCATGGGACCTGGATCGCCTCGGAGGTCGACCACTACCTCGTCTCCACTCCGGAGGTGAAGGAGCGGCTCGTGAAGAAAGGCGTCTCGCCTGACCTCATTTCCGTTACCGGTATTCCCGTTCATCCCGACTTCTGGAAGCCTGCGGACCGGGAGGTGGTTCGGGAGGAGCTCGGTCTCTTGGACATGCCCACCGTTCTCTTTATGGGAGGCGGCTGGGGGCTCATCAAGGAAGACGAGCTGATCTACCGGGCAAGCGAGCACCGCGACCGGGTTCAACTGATCTTCTGTCTCGGCAATAACGAGAAGCTGCGGGAGCAGCTTTCGGAGGACCCGCGTCTCGTGCACCCGAACATCAAGCTGCTCGGGTATACGAAGGAAATCGGCAAGCTCATGGACGTCGCCGATCTGCTGGTCACCAAACCGGGCGGCATGACCTGCTCGGAAGGATTGGCGAAGGGCATCCCCATGCTCTTCTATAACCCGATCCCCGGCCAGGAAGAGGAGAACGCCCAATATTTCATCGACAACGGATACGGGGTGCTCATGAAAACCCCGGAGGATATCGACTCCTGGTTCGAGAGGCTCGTGCGGGAGCACGAGAGCTTTGTCGCCAAGCGGCAGGCACTCCTCGACAACCGCAAGCACGACACTAATCCGAACGTCTGCTCGGAAGTCATTCTTTCCCTTCTTGAAAAGCAAGGGTAACGGAATCAGCCTCCCCCTCGGCTCGCCAGGGGGAGGCTTTTGCAACTCCGTAAGGGGTGCAGGGATGAAGGCGAGACATCCGTCCTATATAATAGAAGAAATCGCCAGAAAGGTTCTCTTCCGTTGGCGATTTCTTCGGCTGGGCAGGGGTTGAAATCCGAACAAACGTCCCCGAGCCGCCCTTTTTTAGAGCGGCGGGGTCTTCTTCGGGGGAGGACCTGCGTTTTGCTTTTTCCTATTGCTTAAGAAAGGAATCTGCAGCGAGAACGGCTTGCAAAATTCACGCGTTTTCCCGTCTCGATCAAAGTGAAGCGTCGCATTGATCTCGCCGCCCAGGACGATGATGAGGCTGCTCAGGTAGAGCCAGATGAGCAGAACGATGACGCCTCCCAGGCTTCCGTAAGTTTTTGAGTAGTTTCCGAAGTTATTTACGTAATAAGAGAAGAGCAGTGAGGTCACGATCCAGCCGCCGGTTGTAAAGAGAGCGCCGGGAAGCACCTCCTTGAATGTCAGGCGACGGTTCGGAATATACTTGTACAAGAATACAAACACGAGGGCCATTACGGCCAAGGGGATGGCGTAATTACCGATGGCCCACAGGGTGTCAAACGTATCGGAGAGCGCGAACCATTTGGCGAGCTGATCGCCGATCCATTGCCCGAAGATGAGAAGCACGAGCGTCAGGGCAATGGTGAGTGCCAAGGCCAGCATGAAGAGAATGGAGATTCCTTTTACCTGGTAATAGCGCCGGGTCTCCTCTTCGTCATACGCCTTGTTGAGCGCCTTCATGATGGCGTCCACCCCTTTCGACGCAGACCAGATCGTCCCGATCATCGAGAAGGATAGAAGTGCCTGGCTTCTTCCCTCCTGAATCTCCGTCAGCGTGCGGTGGATCATCTCGTGGGAGCTGGTCGGAAGAAATCGCTGCAGGCTGTTCAGGATTTCGTCGGGCGACAAGGGGGTGAAGCTGATCAGGGAGACGAGAAAGAGAAGAAACGGGAAGATCGAGAGGATGAGGTAATAGGTAAGCTGGGCGGCCAAGGCCGGGACCTCGTCCTCTTGGTAGCGGCAGTACAGGGTTTGCAGGAACGACATGGCTTTGGAGTCCACACGCCTCACCTTCCTTCCGTGTAGGGGTTCATCCGTTCGGAACGGCTTTCTCCACCTGTTTACCCCCGGCTGTGCCCGTGAATCAACTGATAATTATTTGCAATCATCCGGAAAAATCCATTCATTATCCGGTTTAATTGGTTTATTATGAAGAAAGGCGCACGCGCAGTCAAGCTAAAAAAGGACTGCAAACCGCGTTCAGATGAGGTGTCCTTGCATATGGTTACTGGACAAACGCACAAAATCTTGATACTGTCCGGCGACTTGGGGGACGGACATATTCAGGCGGCCGGCGCTCTGGTAGAGGCGGCGCGCTTGTACGGACCCGAAGCGCAAACCGTGTTAGTCAATTTTCCTTCGATCACCCATCCGAAGCTTCATCCCGTGGGACGATATTTCTATACGAAATGGGTTACCCGCTTTCCGAACGTGTACGGCTATCTTTTCCAGAAGACGCGGGGTGAAAACCTCATGTCCCAACTCTTCCGCAAAATGAAGTTCTATACGCTGAGCCGTCTGGAGAGACTGATCTCCGAGGTTCGGCCTACCGTCATCGTCACCACCTTCCCGCCTGCCGCCGCCGGAATCTCCATGCTGAAGGAAAACGGCTTGTCCGTTCTTCCGGCCGTGACCGTGATCACGGATCATACGGATCACAGCTATTGGCTGCACCCGTATACGGATCGTTACATCGTGGCCTCCGAGCGCGTTCGCGACGCCCTCCTTCGCCACGGCATCCGCGAATCCCAGATCACGGTGACGGGTATTCCCATCCGGCCCGCCTTCAGCGAGGTCCGGGACCAGGCACAGCTGAGAGAGAAGCTCGGACTCGATCCGAGCCGACCCGTCGTGCTGCTGATGGGAGGCGGGCTCGGCATGATCGCGCGGGAGAGCGCAAGCTTGCTGTCATCGAACAAAATCAAGGGAGATGCCCAATTCGTCCTGATCTGCGGACGCAACCACAAGCTGCAAGAGAGCTTGGAACGGGACCTGGCTGATTCTCCCCGCAGCATTCACATTACCGGCTATGTGGACAATGTCCATGAATGGATGGCGGCATCCGACCTCCTGATCACCAAGCCGGGAGGCCTTACCACCTCAGAGGCCATTGCCAGCGGCTTGCCCATGCTCCTCTTCAAGCCGCTGCCCGGCCAGGAAACCGACAATTCGGCCTTCCTGGTTGAGGCGGGCGTGGCGCTGGCTGCCCGAAATGAAGAGGAGCTCGCCCGGCTGCTGGATCGGCTGCTGAGCCATCCGGAGGAGCTTAATCGCATGCGCAGGCAAGCGATCCATTGCCGCAGGGAGCATGCCGCTCACGAAGCGCTGCTGTCGATCCTCGAGACCGCCGCTGCGTATCGTCCTCGCCGGCTGACTGACGCCCTGTACGCCAGGGCCTAGAGCGTGTTTGCAAACCCGCTCTAACGCATTGTGACTTTCATCAAGGAGGACCGGATTGACCATGAAAGAGAAATTGATATGGGGGATCGCCATCTTCCTTGCTGTGTATATGCTTCTCCCCTGGATCCTGACGAGAATGCTCAGCGTCGGCGTCATTCGGCGGGGCGGAAAAAAACAGCTCGCCCTCACCTTCGATGACGGCCCTGATCCAACCTACACGCCGAAGCTGCTTGATCTTCTGAAGGAGCACGGGGTTCAAGCCACGTTCTTCGTCCTTGGATCCAAAGCGGAGAAGCATCCCGACCTGATTCAGAGAATTCACGAGGAAGGCCATCAGATCGGCATTCACAATTACACGCATTTTTCCAATTGGCTGATGTCTCCGTGGCGGGTCAAGAATCGTCACGTCGACCGTTCGGCTACCATTGTTGAAGGGATTACCGGGGTTCGGCCCACCTATTACCGTCCGCCGTGGGGCATCATCAACATCTTCGACTTCATTCTCAAGAAGAACTACAAGATCGTTCTCTGGTCGCTTATGACCCATGATTGGAACAGCTCGATCGGAAGCGCCGGATTGAAGATGCGGCTTTCGCAAGGGGTTTCGGACGGGGCCATCATCCTGCTTCATGACAGTGGGGATACACTCGGGGCGGATGTAGACGCTCCTGCTTATATGCTGGAAGCGCTCGCGGAGGCGCTTACCGAATTCAAGGAAGCGGGATACTCCTTCGCCCGCGTGGATGATTTAAAGAGCCATACCACCACCATCGGCATGGCCAAACGGGTTTTCATTCGACTGTGGATGGTTTGGGAGCGCCTCTTCATCCGCGTGTTCCACATCGTACCGATCGATCCCGACAACACCTTCTTGCAGATTCGGGTACGCGAGTATACCGACCCCAAGCCGCTTACCCTGGAGGACGGGGAAGTGTTCGCGAAGGGAGATCGAATTCTCGAGCTCCATCTGAACAACGACACCCTGCTCGAGCTCGGACGAACGAGCCGCAATTCGACGCATCTGGCGATCCAGATGATCCGCAGGACACGCGAGCTTCTGCCGCAGATCACCCGCCTCATCGAGAACGACCCGGCTTATCGCGACGTGAAGGGCCTCTATGGCATCACGCTGATCAATCGCGGACCGGAGCAGCTCGGCTTCACGGTGTTCGATCTCCCGTCAGGTCCCTTCGCTTACTTTACGAAGGTGTACCTCCGTCTTCTGATGTATGTCATTCACCCGGACGGTAAGGATCGGCTTAAAACCAAGTCCGACCTGCTCGTTCCGAAGATCATCGCCATCTCCTCCAAGGAGTTGGAAAACCGCTATGCCGCCTAACGGCGCTTCGATCCTCTTACTCAGCCGCTCCCGCCCCAGGCGTGGAGCGGCTTTTCCCGAAAGGACTGATTCTAAGCTCATGACGGTATCTCAATCAGCCCCTCCCCCCGAACATACCGCTCTTCTGCTTGGCGCAACGGGCCTCGTCGGGGGAGAACTGCTGCAGTTGCTCCTTCGCGATCCAGCTTGCCGCCATGTGACCGCACTCGTCCGCCGTCCCCTCCCGTTCTCGCATGAGAAGCTTCAGGTCCGCCTCGTCGATTTCGACCGATTGGACGAAGTGGCCGACGCCTTCTCCGCAGACTGGGTCTTCTGCTGCCTCGGCACGACGATCCGCAAGGCGGGAAGCCAGGCCGCCTTCGCTCGCGTCGACCTCGACTACCCGCTTGCGGCGGCACGGCTCGCCGCCCTGGGCGGCGCCCGCTCCTACCACGTCGTCTCCGCCATCCAGGCGGATGCGAAGTCGCGCGTCTTCTACTCCCGCACGAAGGGGCAGATGGAGGACGAATCGGCCAAGCTTCCGCTGAACGAGCTTCACGTCTATCGGCCGTCCCTCCTGCTCGGCCCCCGCGAGGAGTTCCGCTTCGGGGAGCAGGCCGCCTCCTGGCTCATGCGCGGCCTGTCCTTCCTGTTCAAGCGCGGGCCGCTTGCTCCCTACCGCGCCATACCGGGCGAGGAGGTCGCGCAAGCGATGCTCGCGGCGGCGCTCGGCCTCGCGGAGAGGACGAGCCCGCCACACGACGCCCCTTGCGTGCATGAGGGGCAGGAGCTGTTCCGCTTGGCCGCGCTCTACACGGCACACGCGGACAAGGACCGCTCCAGGAAGGAGGCGCGACCCTCATGAGCCTCCTTCCTTCCCAGTCCGGCTCGACGGCCCCGACCGGAGCCGGAGCCGTAGGCGGGGGCAACCCCGCCCGCGCCCTCGTCTTCAGCGGCGGGGAGCTGGGTCCTTGGGCGATCGCAGAGATTCGCCCGGGCGACCGGCTCATCGGCGCCGACCACGGCGCCTGGTTTCTGGTCGAGAACGGAATCGTGCCTGACCTCGCCATCGGCGACTTCGATTCGGTGACCGCCGAGGAGCGGCACGCCATCGAGGAGAAGAGCCGGCAGATGGAGGCCTGCGATCCCATCGACAAGGACTACACGGACACCGAGCTTGCTGTAGAGCGCGCGATTGCGGGGGCTCCCTCCTCGATCACGCTGCTCGGGGTGCTCGGCACCCGCTTCGACCATTCGCTCGCCAACATCCACCTGCTCGTGAAATGCGCGGAGCGCGGGGTTCCCTGCCGCATCGTCGATGCGCACAACGAGATCGCGCTCGTCCAGCCCGGCGCTCCTCAATCCGTAAAGCGGAGCCGGTACGCCAACGTCTCCCTGCTGCCGCTGTCGCTGGAGGTAACGGGCATCACCTTGACCGGCTTCCAGTATCCCCTCACCGACGCCCGGCTCACGATGGGACAGTCCCTTGGCATCAGCAACGTGCTGAACGGGGAACTCGGCACCGTGGAGACCAAATCCGGCCTGCTGCTCGTCATTCAAAGCGTGGACTAATGCGTACTGCGCAAACCGTGGAGCACCGTGGTTCCACGGCTCGAACCGCGGCGCGCATACTAAATTCTCCACGCTGTCCATAGACGACAAAACGCCTGAGGCTGCCTCCCTCCCATGAAGGAGGAGACGAGCCTCAGGCGTTTTCTTGTCCTGAAACGAGGTGCAAAACACTCTACTGCTCTGCTTCAGATGAGCAGGATAATGCGGTTCACGCCTGCGCCATCCGAGACCTGAATGCGATGCGTCAGCGCTTCATAGTGGACGCTTCCGCTGCCGATGGCGAGCTCGGGCTCGGTTCCGAGCCCATAGAACACATCATCCGCAAGCGTGCGGATGCATTCCCTCTGCTCGTCGGCGTCAAGCTCTTCCCAGTCTTGAAGGGTCATTTCCAAGTAATCATAGCTTCCCGGCAGCGCAAGCAGCGCATCCGTCAGCTCCTCGACGATCTCTTCGTATTCGCGGGCAAATTTGACTCCCATTCCCATGATCCCTCTTTCTTTGTGACGCTGGCGGCCCCTTGCAAGTGGCCTCGGGCCCCGGTATTCCTCCATTATAATAGAGGCGACAGCATTCTGGCGACGACTTCTTTGGCCCGCTGCTTGCGGGAGCGGCGCTGGAAGCGCTCCAGGCTCATCTCCTCGCTCGCCGCAAGGTCCTCGCGGAAATCCTCATCCAGCTTGCGGATCGTCTCCTTGTCGAACATAACCGCGTTCATCTCAAAATTATCAAAGAAACTCCTCATGTCCATGTTGGCCGTGCCGACCGTAGCCAGCGTTTCATCCACGATGAGGATTTTGGCGTGAATGAACCCTTTTCGGTACAGATTGAATTGCACCCCTGCCTTCATCAGCTCCTCAATATAGGCGAAAGCCGCCCACTTGACCAGCGGGTGATCCGAGAGCCCCGGCAGGATGATCCTCACCTTCACGCCGGATAGAGCAGCGGTCTTGATC
Organism: Gorillibacterium sp. CAU 1737; assembly: GCF_039888655.1. NCBI lineage: Bacteria > Bacillati > Bacillota > Bacilli > Caryophanales > Paenibacillaceae > Gorillibacterium > Gorillibacterium sp. CAU 1737. The sequence goes on along the minus strand of NZ_JBDQQO010000003.1, from coordinate 309,762 downwards.
GCCATGAGGATGCTCGGATCGGGAATGAAGTAAGGCGATACGATGTCGATGCGATTCACTGCGGTGCTCATCGCCCCGAAGAACATCTCTTGAATCGTGTCCCACTCCCCGTCCGGCCCGCTTGCAATGATCTGAATACGCTCCTGCCCGAGGCAGCCGTGTTCGGGAAAATAGACCGGGTCTGTCAGCTTCTCCTTCGTCACAAACTCCCAATCGTTCAGGAAGGCCTGCTGCAGGAAATAAACCGAATCCCCCACAAGCCGCATGTGCGTATCCCGCCAAAAGCCGAAGCGGGGATCGCGCCCGAGGTATTCATCGCCGATGTTGATGCCGCCAAGGAATCCAATGATTCCATCCACGACGACGATTTTTCGGTGATTTCGATAATTCAGATTCCGGGTGAGGAAGGACGCTCGAAGCGGGAAGAAACAGCCGATCTTCACGCCTGCTTCTCTCAACTCCTTCAGGTAAGAAGCCTTCAGCTTGTAGCTCCCCAGCCCGTCGTAGGAGAGCCGAACCTCGATCCCCTCCCGTGCCTTGCGGATAAGCACCCGCTGAATCTCCAGGCCGATCTCGTCTGCATGGATGATGTAATACTCCAGGTGAATGTGATGCCGAGCCCCCTCCAATGCCTGGATGATCGCACGAAAGGTGGACGTGCCCTCCGAATAGATCTCCGTTTCGTTGCAAAGGGTAATGGGGGCGTCGGGAATGCTCTTCAAGAGCCCGAACAGCCTTTTTTGCTTGGCCGCATCCGGATTGCGCAGCTCCCTCGCCCTCATCGCCACCTCAATGTTGTGGAGGACGCCTTCGGGGAGCAGGTACTGCGTTTTTCGGCCGTGCCTGCGCACAAACCGGCGTTTGCGGTATTCTTTAGCGGCAAAATAGTAAAGGAGAAAGCCCAGAATAGGGAAGAGAAAGATAATGAACAGCCAAGCCGTCGTCTTGGACGGATTTTTGAATTCGAGCAGGAGGACAATGCCCACCTGAAGGATGAAAAGGATAAGTGCAATCAACAGCCCTACCAGCATCGTGAATCCCTCTCTTCTCTACGACCTTGCCTCATTTTCCATCCGTTCTCGTCAAGCATTCATTATTACCCGTGACCCGGAACCCGCAAACAGCGCGGCCTTCCGATGATTCAAGACAAATCCATGCGTTTACATGATGGTAGGCAACACACAACACATCCTGTTAACGAAAGGAGCGGAAGCTCATGAGCCTGTTAGGACTCGTCATCAGCATCGTCATGGCCATCATCATCGGGTTTATCGGAGATGCGCTGGTCCGCTCGGATATGCCGGGCGGCATCATCGGCTCGATGGTAGCCGGTTTTGTAGGCGCGTGGATCGGCCATTTTCTATTCGGCAGCTTCGGTCCCGCGATCGCCGGCTTCGCCATCATCCCGGCCATTCTGGGAGCCGCTATCTTCGTCTTCCTCGTCGGTCTTCTGTTCAAGGGCATGTCGAAAGCCCGCTAACCGTCGCTGCTCTTACTCCCTAGTCTCCACCGAATAACACAAAAGGAGCGTGTTTCTCATGACAAAGAAAAGTGCTGTTTCCAGCTTGTTGGTCGGTGCCGCGATCGGTGCCGCCTCTGCCCTCCTGTTCGCCCCGAAGCCAGGCAAGGAGCTGAGAAGCGACCTGTCAAACCGTTATCAAGGGCTGTGCGAATCCACGACTCGCGTAGCAGGCAACGTCTCTCAGACTGCGACGGAGCTCGCTCGTTCCGCAGCCGACAAAGCCGGTGCCGTCATTTCCTCAGCCAAGGATACCCTGAGCATCGCCAAGACGGCGGGCACCGAAGTGCTGGAGGAAGGCAAAGAGAAGCTGGATGACGTGAAGAACCAAGCAGCCGAAGAAGCGGATGCCAACAAGCCAGGGACTCGGTTCTAAGCGATCCTCTCTTGTCTCTCTATCCAATGAGTATTCCCAACCCTCATGCAAAATCAACGGATTCCGATCAAGCGGAGATTTCTCCACTGGTCGGAATCCGTTTTGCGTGGAACACGGGCGGGAACGGCGAAGTTCCTTCGGTGTAGAAGCCATGCAAAGGGCTTCCTCCTGTTCGGAGGAAGCCCTCTCGGTTCTTATTCCATCCTGGCGGCGTTCCTGCTTCCCGATCAGTCCAATTGCTGGACGAAGGCTTCCACCGTCAAGCCAGGCTCGAACAGCCGCTCCACCTCGATCGCCTCGCGATCGGGCTTTGTCAGCTGCTTCTCCTTCAGGTAGTATCCTTTCTCCCTCGCAGCGGAGAACAGCGTGCAGAAGCGCTCGGCAGCCTGTTCGGCAGCCTCCTGGCTCTCGAAGCTGGAGAGGACATTGCCCAGCCCGAGCGGGTTGGAGGATGCTTGAATCGTCAGCTCGTAGCGAGACTCTCCGGCAACTCGCACCAGAAGCTCGCTGTCAAAGCACTTGATCCGATGCTTGATCATCTCTACGCACCGCCTTTTTCGATAATGAGAGTCTCATCCCACCACTTGCCACCCCGCATGAGCGGGGTACCACTCCTTACCCGCTGGCACGAGGATGTAAACCACAGACGACCTCCGGATTGCTCGATCCGGGTCCGACAGGCAACACAAAAAAGAACACCGGAAGGTTTCCGGTGTTCGTTACCCTACCGACTTCTTCTCGGTCAGGTGATCCTTCAGCTTCTCAATGGCTCTCTTCTGGATGCGGGAGACGCTCATCTGCGAAATGCCCAGCTCCTGGGCGATGGTTCGCTGCGATTGGCCTTCGCTGTAAGCCATGACCAATACCCTTCGCTCTTCTTCCTTCAAATACACGAAGGCCTGCTGCAAGTCCATCCGCATCTCGATCGTGTGGTAATCGTCCGCCGCGCTGCCGATCAAATCACCGATGGTGGCACTTCCTTCATCGCTCGAAAGAGGGGTGTCCAGCGACACGTAATTGTAGCACTCCCGGCCGGCCAGCACCTCGATCGTCTCTTCCTCCGTAAGCTCAAGAGCTGTCGCAATCTCCTGGATATTCGGAGAGCGCTCCAGCTTCATGGTTAGCTCGTCGATGGTCTGCTGAATGAGCAGTCCCTTTTCCTTGATTCGTCTCGGCACTTGTATGTACCAGGACTTGTCTCTCAGGTAGTTTTTCATGTGGCCGATCAAGCTTTTCATCGCATACGCCTCGAACTGAATGCCAAGGCTCGCATCGAATTGCTTGAGCAGCCGAAGAAGTGACATTTGCCCCACCTGATACAGGTCCTCGTAGAGATCGGGACGATTGCGGGACATCTTGCCCGCGGCCATCTTGACCAGCGCTTCATACTCCATCAGAAGCTCCGTGACGACCTCCTCGGCCCCCGTCTCTTGGTATTCCGCGATTTTGCGGAGTAATTCCTGTTGATGTGCAGGCTCATTCGCCTTCATGCCAACTCCCCATTCCGCTCGAGAAACTTGGTCAAGATCACTTCGGTACCGGCCTCGGTGATGACCTGAACCTCGTCCATCAACGCCTGCATCATGTAGATGCCGAGGCCGCCGGCATGGATCTCATCCAGTTGCTTGTTGTGAAGGGCATCCGGCTGCCCGCTGCGGCGATGGTAGTCAAAGCTCGCGCCTTGATCCTTGACGGATATACGAATCCATTTCCCTTCCATTCCGCTGAAGGTAACCTCTACCTTGCCCGGTTCTTGATCCTTGTAGGCATGAAGGACGGCGTTGTTGCAGGCTTCGGCAACCGCTACCTTCATATCCTCGATATCTTCGTAGGAAAACCCCCATTTGGTCGCTATGCCATACAGGGTGAGACGGACGATATCCACGTAATGCGCGTCAGCCGGCACGATCAATTGGACTTGCTGTTCTTCATGGTTCATACAATTTCTTCTTTCCTTTCTTGGGAAGGCCCTGCAACCTCCAGGTCCAAGTATTGCGAGATTCCCGTAATGTCGAACAGCTTCTTGATTTTGGGGGATACCTCAACTAGCTTGAAGCCGCCGTCCAGGGCCTTGCGATGCTTCAAAACGCGGATTAGAATGCCGATGCCGGTGCTGTCGATATAATGGAGATCCTTCAGGTTGAGGATCAGGCTGCGTACGTTTTGATTCACGTAAGGCTCCAACTCCGCCTGCAGCTCAGGCGCTGCAGATAGATCAAGCTCACCGATGAGCGAGATGGTGACGGCGCGCGAAGTGATTTGCTTGGTGATCGTTAGCTTTTCTTTGATCATATCATTTCCTCCCTCTGGGTACGATAGACATTACCCGTTCCCCAAAAGGCTGAATCATGGGAAATCCAGGGGGATCGGAGGCGGTCAAGAACCTGCCGCCTCCCGCTTGCGGTTCATCCGATGCACCTTCAGCCGCTGCCAAATGTCAATCGCGGAGCTGACCGTGTTCAGGACCCGATAGAGCGGTTTGTTTTCCGTCGTCTCCACCTGCCGCATGTTGTGGTTGACGTTGGTCGCGAATCGGCTGGAAGCATTTTTCAGAGAGGACGTGACCCCCTCCAGCGTATCGCCGACATTCTCCACGGTGCCAAAGAGAGAATCCAGCGCCTTCATCTTATGGCGGACATCCATCGTGATCTGATTGGTGTTGCGGATGAGCCCCTTCACTTCGCCGCTAACATCGTTTAGTTCGCGTTGGACATCGGAGATGGTTTGATTGGTCTCCTTCAGGGAAGCTTGAACCATATTCAGCGTTCGAACCAGGAAAATGACCAGAACGGCAAATGCGACGGCAACGAGGGCGATGCTGACCTCTACAATGATATTCATGCAGTTCTACCTCCTCGGGTTTCGTTGGATGTATGGCTTGTTACCCGCAGGAATCGGCGCTGAAACGAAAAGCTCACAACCATTCAGATTGTGAAAAATAATTCATATTCAGTTCGCACCGGAATGGGTATAATAAAACAGAAGGCATTTTGAATCATTCTAATCAATGAGGAGGAATCCCACATGGCAACAACCGCAAATAAAACAAAAGACGTCGTAGGCGCACTAAACCAACAAGTGGCCAACCTGACGGTGCTCTTCACCAAGCTTCACCACTATCACTGGTATGTGACCGGTCCTAATTTCTTCGAGCTTCATTCCAAGCTGGAAGAACTGTATGACTACGCGGCCGAAAAGCTTGACGAAATCGCGGAACGCATCCTGGCTCTCCAAGGCAAGCCGATCTCCACGCTCAAGGAAAGCCTGGCTGTCTCCACGATCAGCGAAGCCAAGGGCGGCGAATCCGCCAAAGAAATGGTACAAGCGGTTCTTGCCGACTTGGAACAGCTCGTCACCGAGCTGAAGGAAACGATCACCATCGCCGAGGATGCGGAAGACGATTCGACCGCCGACCTGTGCGTAGGAACGATCACCGATCTGCAAAAGAACGCTTGGATGCTGCGCTCCTTCCTGGGCTAAGCCGCCCATCCGTAGCAGCGAAAGCCAAAAAGAAGACTCGACCGTGCTTATCGCCGGTCGAGTCTTCTTTTGGTTTCGATCACGCCTCGTCTTAAACGGAGGTGCGATATTTCGTCAAGGTCACCTTCGTGCCCGTCTCCTGCTCCACCTCGACGCGATCCATCAGCGCCTGCATCAGGTAGATCCCCAGGCCTCCCGCCGAGATGTCGTCCAGTGTCTTGCCCTCATACGGCATGCTCGCTTGTCCCAATTCCCCCAGCTCCTCATAAGCGAAACTGGTGCCGGAATCGCTCACGGTGATCGTCAGATCGCCCTCGTTCAGCCAAAACTCGATGTCGATCGTTCCTTGGGGATCGCTGGGATATGCGTGCAGCACCACGTTGTTGCAGGCCTCTGCGATGGCGACCTTCATGTCCTCGATGTCTTCATAGGAGAAGCCCATCTGGTTGGAGATCCCGTAGAGGGTCAACCTGGCGATGTCAATGCACTCCGCTTCTGCTGGAAGGGTGAGCGCGATCCTTCTCTTCTCGGCCCTCATACTTCTCCCGCCTCTTGACCGGGTGCCCCGTCTTGCACTGGCAAGAAACGGGTGATGCCGGTCAGATCAAGCAGCTTCTTGATCTTCTGTGGAATGTTCTGCACCGCAAACGCTCGATTCTCCTCCTTGCGAGCCTTCAGGAAGAAGATCAGGATGCCCATCCCGGTGCTGTCGATATAAGTGAGCTCTCCCATGTCCAGGATCACTTCTTTGTCCGTTGAGATCAGCGGTTCGATGGCGGATCGAAACTCTGCTGCGACCGCGAGGTCGAGCTCGCCTTTGACATAAATCGTATGCTGATCGGCTTCTTCACGAGCGATGACTTCAAACTTTTTACGATTCATCTGGTTATCCCCCAATCGGTTTCTCTGATGCCAGTTTATCAAATCCTGCTGAAAAAAGACACGACGGCTCGTCTGCTGTCGATTCAAAGCTTTCCCTGCTGTGTAAGGAAAGGTAGACTTACTACCCCTCAAAGAGGAAAGGAGCTGACTTCCATGGACGAACGCAAAGATATCGAAGTGGAACGTACGAGCACGAACGTGGAACAAAAACATGATTCCAGCCTGGTTGCCTCGACCTTCATCAAATATTTCGCTTACATCGTCATCTTCTTCGGTGCTCTGTACTTCCTCGTTCGCTATGTATTCCCGCTGTTCTCCTGACGCAAAGGCCACCTTGCTTACCAGCTAGAGCATGTCTTCAAACTTGAATGCGGGCCGTCTCTCCATTGGGAGAGGCGGTCTTTTTCGTTAGATGGAAATCGCAGGGATTCTCCCTCCTTCCCTAGGCATGAAGCAACGGCAGCACCAGGAGCGTGCCGCCGTACGAAGACCTTGCGTAATCATCATCAAGTATTGGACAGGGAGTAGTAGCGAATGACCGCGATTCGTCCCTCATCAACATTCAAGTACACTTTGAGGAGACGGAAGTCCCGCTGATAGACGAGACCGTCCTCTGCGACGTAGTCCGGGTCCCCCAACGCTTCCCGAATGGCTTCCGGCGTGATGGCAACGGAAGTCCCGTCCAAAAGCAGGGAGCCTTCTTCGGCAGGAACCGCCAGGTCGTGCACATGCTCTCCCGAGAAGGTGACTTCCAGCCCGGCATAATGGTACAGCTCCAGTTCGGGAATCAGCGGGTCCCGGCTGATCTCAAGCGGAACCCCCAGCTTCGCAATCACATCGGAGCGGGTGTCCGCGAGCGAGATGCCATTCACCGTGACCAGGGAGTGCTTGTCCCGAACCTCTTCCTTCGGTTGCTCCGGAATCGGCTGCTCCGAACCGGGAAGGTCTGGTACGGTACCGACCGCATGGACAGCAGCAACCGGCGGTTCAGCAGCCGGCGAGTGGGAGACGACCGGGGTATATTGGCTTCCCATCAGCAGGAGACTGCTGCTGAGGAGTACACAGGCCCATCTTCGATTCATCGAGTTTCCCTCCTCCGAGCGCGGTCCCATTCAGGATCCGCTCTCTTGAACGGGTGATAGTTATACATAACCGTGCTGGAGGAGGGTGAACCAGCGAATGGGCAAAATATCCTGCCTTGTCCACCGCACCCGCCCGCTTGCTCTTGGTTCAGCATCCGCCCGTTCCGGGTAATGAAAAGGGAAACCGATACTTGCAGCCTGCTCCCCTTCCATTTGGCAACCAAAGAAATGGCGGGAGCAGGCTGTCGTCACCATAAGGAGGAGAGAACATGGAGAAACGCGTCGAGGGAAAAGTTGCATTTGTCACCGGTGGAGGCTCGGGCATCGGCAAGGCGGCTGCCCTCCGGCTTGCCCGGAATGGAGCCAAGGTCTGCCTGCTTGATCGATCCCTGGAGCCGGCCTTGAAGGTCAAGGCTGAGATCGAATCCTTCGGCGGCGAGGCCTGTGTCTTCGAGACCGATATCGCCGAACCCGAGATGATCGAAAAGGGCATCCAGCATGTCGTCGATCTCTGGGGAAAGCTCGATATCGTCTTTGCAAACGCCGGTATCAACGGCAAGATCGCGCCGATTGAAGAGATGACCGTAGAGGATTGGGACCAGACCATTGATGTGAACCTCCGGGGAACGTTCCTCACGGTGAAATACGCCATCCCGCACATGAAGGAGCGGGGCGGGAGCATCATCATCACGAGCTCGATCAACGGCAACCGAATGTTCTCCAACTTCGGCTTCAGCATCTACAGCACGAGCAAGGCCGGACAGGTGGCCTTCATGAAGATGGCCGCCCTGGAGCTGGCCAAGTTCAAGATTCGCGTCAATGCGATTTGTCCGGGCGCCATCGAGACCGGGATCGACGACAACACCGATTATCGGCCTGAGTTGGAGCGAATCCGAATTCCAGTGGAATTTCCCGATGGCGATCAGCCGCTGCAGGAAGGGCCCGGCCAACCGGACCATGTCGCGGATCTGGTGCTGTTTCTCGCCTCGGATGAGTCCTCGCATATCACCGGCACCCCCATCTTCATTGATGGAGCCGAATCCCTCCTGCGCGGCTAAGAAGCCCTACTGGGGAGGGCCGGCCGCCATCGCATCAGTCGGTATCGCTTCTATCCATCCGATCGAAAAAGAGGTTCTGCTCGCGCAGCGAAAGCATGGCGCGAGCAGAACCTCTTTCTTTGCTGAAGTGGACCATATAAAAAAAGAGAACCGGGCTCTTTACCCGATTCTCTCCAATAGTACAGAGCTGCGTGGACTGAACAGCTTGGACACCCGCTCCGATTCCTTGACCACGATCTCATGGTCGCCGACCACGACAATGCCGGATTCCTCGAAATCGCCGACCACCGCTCCATCGCGGACAACGGTGCCTTCGCCGATAATGGCCTTATGAATGATGGCATTCTTGCCGATGACCGCACCGGGCATGATGATGCTGTCTCGAACCAGGCTTCCCTCACCGATCTCGACGTTACAGAAGATGACGGAATGATCGACTTCGCCGAACACGCGGCAGCCATCGTTGATGCTCGAACGGCTGATCTTGGCCGTAGGCGAAATGTACTGGGTCGAGGACGACTCGCAGTTCGTATAGAGCGGCCACTCTTCCCCGTTCAGGGCAATGGCCGGCTTCGCCTCCAGAAGGTCCATATGGGCATCCCACAGGCTTTGGACCGTCCCGACATCCTTCCAGTAGCCCTTGAAGGAGTAGGCATGAAGCCCGGCCCCTTCCTGCAGCATAAGCGGGATGATGTCCTTGCCAAAGTCATTACTTGAGGAAGGGTTGCTTGCATCCATGATGAGGTACTTGCGCAACGCCTTCCAATTGAAGATGTAGATCCCCATGGAGGCCAGATTGCTCTGCGGCTTGGCCGGTTTTTCGACAAAGTCTGTGATCCGGCCCGCTTTGTCGGTATTCATGATGCCAAACCGGCTTGCTTCCTCCCATTTCACCGGAATGACCGAGATGGTGGCGTCCGCCTTCCGGGCCTTGTGGTAGTCGAGCATCTTCCGGTAATCCATGTTGTAGATATGATCACCGGAGATGACCAATACGTATTCCGGATTTTTTTCTTCCAGGTAAGCAAAGTTCTGATAAATGGCATCTGCGGTCCCCCGATAAATGCGGGAGCCTTGCGGGGACAGGAGAGCCGCTCCTCCGCCCAGCTCATTCAGCTTCCAGGGCGAGCCGTTGCCGATATGAGAATGTAGCAGCTCCGGCTGGTATTGGGTGAGGATCCCCACGTGGGAGACGCCTGAGTTTGCACAATTGCTGAGGGTAAAGTCAATGATGCGATACTTGCCGCCGAACGGTACAGCCGGCTTCGCAATCTGGGAGGTAAGGGCGCCCAGTCGTTTTCCTTCCCCACCGGCGAGAAGCATCGCCACGCATTCGATCTGCTGTTTCATACGATCACCTTTCGATTATGAGATGGGTTCCAACTTGTTGTTGTTCGGAAGATCGGGCCCGCTTCGTTCCAAACGTTCGTAGTAGGTAATTAAACGAACCGTCTCTCCCTGAAACAGCTTCGCGCGTGGCGAACCGTCCGCGTGATTCGACAAAGCCGGCCTCCATCCGTGCCCGACTGCAGGATTCTTGCCTTAGTATGGCGTTTGATTCCGGCAAGTATGCCCCGTGAAAACCGCCCAGCTCCGGCCTTTCGAATGCTTCCGACAAACGTAAAAAGCCTGCCGGAATGCTAGCGGCAGGCTTGGGACTTCTTTCGGTGTGCAGGACCAAAATGGGCCATTAGACCAATTTATGCGGAGGGATATCTGATCCGTAACGGGAAGCATAAGAGTCGGCATTCAGGGAGTGGTGATCCCGGAACGAATCGTAAACGGCTCGTTCTTTCTCCGGATCCGCATCCACCAGGACGAGCAGAAAGCCGTCGTCTACATAATCCCGATACGTGATCGCCTCCTCCTCGCTGAAGCCGAGGCCCACCAATCCGCCGACAAGCCCTCCGGCTCCCGCACCAACCGCAGCACCTGTCAATGCCGCTACGATCGGACCGGCCGCCAGGATGGGACCGATGCCGGGAATGGCCAATGCTCCGATTCCTGCCAGCAACCCGGCGGTTCCACCAAGAACGCCGCCTGCTGCAGCTCCCGTCGTCAAGCCCTCGGTCAGCTTCGTCTCCGCTGCCGGATGGCTCACGCCTTCGATATCCTCGCTGCCCCGACCGACGACGGAGATCTCATTCTCCGTATAGCCTTGGCGCTTCAAAGCCTCGATGACACGAACCGTCTCTTCCTCGGTGCGAAACACACCCACCAATTTCTTGTTCATGAGAGTTCCTCCTTGTTGTTCGGGTTAGCTTGTATTACCCGAACGTAAGGGCTTTCAAACCTCTCCAGCCTAGAGCATGCTCCAACCTCACCCGGTTTACTCCAGGTTTAAGCACGCTCTAGGCACTGGACTCTCCGTAGGTGGAGGAGGCTTGCGGCTCCTCCTCCCCGGTACGTTCAAGCAATCGACGTATGAGCGGGCCCTTCACAGGCTTGGCCATGAAATCGGCCATTCCCGCAGAGAGACAGCGCTCGCGCTCTTCCTTCAAGACATTCGCCGTCATGGCAATGATGCGGGGCTGCTCACCCGGTGGAAGCAGGCGAAGGATCTCCTTCGTCGCCTCAATTCCGTCCATCTCCGGCATCTGAATGTCCATGAAGAGGACATCATATGGCTCGGATAGGGTCATCTCCACGGCTTCCTTGCCCGTCTCCGCCAGTTGGACACGATGGCCCATGCTCTCCAGAATGCGCACCATGAGCTTTTGGTTCACCGCATTGTCTTCCGCCACCAGAATGCGAAGAGGACGAAGAACCGGGGAAGGCGATTGCGATACCGGGGCGGCAGGAGCTGCCTTATAGGCCTCCAATTGAGCGAGCTGCTCGGCTTCCACCTTGTCAGCGTAGATCGTGAACAAGAACGTTGCTCCGGTCTCCGCCTCCGGGTCAACGCGGATTTCCCCGCCCATCAATTCGATGAGGGTTTTGCAGATGGCCAGACCCAGACCCGTTCCTCCGTATTTACGTGTCATGGAAGAATCGATCTGAGAGAACGGCTTAAAGAGCCGGTCCAGCTTGTCCTTTGGAATCCCTACACCGGTATCCTTTACGACAAACTCCAGCTTCACGCGGTTTTCCTCGTCCTCCAGCAGGCTCACTATGACATACACGCTGCCGTTCGTGGTGAATTTGACCGCATTGCCGACCAGGTTGATCAGAATCTGCCTTACGCGGGTAATATCGCCCATGATGAAGGATGGGAGCTTCGAATCGAGGTAATATTGCATATCCAGGTTGCGCTTGCGCGACTTGGCCGTGAACAGGTCGAAGGTTTCCGCGACGCAGGTTTCGAGCGCGAAAGGCTCATTCTCCAGCTCCATTTTGCCCGATTCAATTTTGGAAAAGTCCAGAATGTCGTTAATGACAGACAAAAGCGCATCGCCGCTCTTGCGAATCACCTCCGCCAACTCCCGCTGATCCGGCGTAAGCTCTGTTTCGAGAAGCAGATCGGTCATGCCGATGACTCCGTTCATGGGAGTGCGAATCTCGTGGCTCATCATCGCAAGGAACTCCGTCTTGACCTTGGAAGCGATCTCCGCCGCTTCCTTCGCCTGAATCAGCTCGCGCTCGCTCTTCTTCCGCTCCGTGATGTCGCTCACCGTGATGGCAAAGAGATGCTCGTCCCCAATGAAGGCTTCCCCAATTTGAATTTCTGCAGGAAAGTCATCACCGTTTCGGCGATGCAGAGCCAGCTCGCTCAGCTTGCCGGTGACGTATTTGTGAGTCGGCGTTCCTTCCCCGCGGCAGGTCTCCAGTTGGCAGATCGAAGGAACCAGCCGCTTGATGTGCTGACCGAGCAATTCCTCTTCCTTGAAGCCGAACATCGTCTCCGCCGCCGGATTGATCTTCAGAATGATCCCTTCCTTGTCGAAGGTAATCATCGTATCGATGGAGGTTTCCCGGATCACGCGCGCCTGCGCTTCCGCCTTGGTCAGGTTGTGCGCGGTCAAGAGAAGCTCGCGGTTCGCCTTCTCCAGCTGCAGCGTCTGCTCATGAAGCAGCTCGGTCTGGACCTGCAGCGCCTTGTTGGTGACATACAGGCTGACAAACCCTTCGATCTTCGACTTCAGGGCCTGGGGGATGAACGGCTTGACCATGTAATCGATCGCGCCGACGGAATAGCCGGTGAAGACCTGCTCGGTCTCCTTGCTCGTGGCGGTGATGAAGATGATCGGAATGTTCTTGGATTTCTCGCGCGCCTTAATAAAGCGCGCCGTCTCGAAGCCGTCCATGCCCGGCATCTGCACATCGAGCACGATGACCGCGAACTCCTCCTTCAGCAGGCAGCGCAGGGCCTCTTCCCCGGAGGACGCCCGGACGAGGTTGTAATTCTCCTCGGCCAGCACGGCCTCGATGGCAAGCAGATTTTCCGGATGGTCATCCACCAGCAGAATGTTGACGGGCTCTAGAAATGCCATCGTTCTTCCCTCGCAATCATCGAATTTTCCGGTACAGCCGTTCGCTCGCGTTCAGGGGCTGGTAGCTGTCGGAATGATGGGTGAAGTTGATCGACTCCCGATTTCCAAGCGCCAAATACCCCTTCAGGCTTAAGCTTTCGTAGATGAGCCGGTGAACCTGATCCTGAAGCTCCTTGTTGAAGTAGATCAAGACATTGCGGCAAAAGATAACGTGAAACTCATTGAACGACTGATCGGTGACCAAATTGTGCTGGGCGAATACGGCATTCTGCAGCAGCTCCGGCTGAAACACCGCATAGTCGCTTTTGACCGTGTAGTATTCGGAAAACTCGCCGCTCCCCCCCGCAGTCAAGTAATTGCGGGTGTAATCGCGCATTTTGCGCAAGGGGATGAGGCCTTTGCGCGCCTGCTCCAGGGAGTCCTCGTTCATATCCGTCGCATAGAGTCGCGCCCGGTCCAGGAGCCCTTCCTCATGGAGGAGGATCGCCAGGGACAGCACCTCTTCTCCGGTCGAGCACCCGGCATGCCAGATGCGGATCTGCGGAAGCGCCGCCAGATAGGGGACGACCTCCTTGCGGAACAGCTGAAAGAGCTCCGGATCACGGAACATCTCGGTGACGCTTACTGAAAGACTGCCGATAAGGGCCTTCATCTCCATCGGATCATGCAGCACCTTGTCCTGCAGGCTCGAAACAGAGGGGAGCCGGAGCGCGTGAATTCGGTGCCAGATGCGGCGACGGAGCGAAGATGCGGCATAATCCCGGAAGTCGTAGCCGTATACGCGAAAGATGCCTTCCAGCAGCAGGTCAATTTCAATGTCCTCCACTTCCTCCTGTGGGGTGACAAGGCGGGGGGTGTACAAACGATCAGTCATGTCCATCTCCTTATTTGTATAGCCACACGTTGAGCAATTTCACCAACTGTGCCGTATCAATCGGCTTGGCCATGTAATCGGAAGCCCCATTCTCCATGCAGCGCGCACGGTCCTCGCGCATCGCTTTGGCGGTTAGGGCGATGATGGGGAGTTCGGCAAAGGCAGGCTGCTCGCGAATGCGGCGCATCGCCTCGTAGCCGTCCATCTCCGGCATCATGATGTCCATGAGCACGAGATCGAAAGCCGGATTCGCCCGCAATTGCTCCAGCGCTTCCAGGCCATTCTCCGCGAAGGTCACCGTCATGCCGCAGCTTTCGAGAAAGCTGGAAAGGGCGAAGACATTGCGGATGTCATCGTCCACCAGCAGGATCGACTTGCCGGCAAACCGGGAGGTCTCCAGCCTCGCCTCCTCCCCCTCGACCGTCTCGTGCTCCTGAATAGAAGGAGCAGGAGGGCCGGGATGAGCCGGTGCGTTCGAAACGGAGCGGGTTTCCAGCTCCCCTGCGGGAGCCGCTTCCCGATGCGCTTGCTCCAGGAAGGCAAGGTCGGCAGGCGCCAGCTCTTCCCGGTATTGAGGAATGGTCAGCGTAAAGGCGCTGCCCTTGCCTGGCTCGCTGTGCAGACGAATCGACCCTCCCAGCAGCCGTGCCATCTCCAGGCTGATGGACAGCCCGAGTCCGGTTCCGCCGTAACGGCGGCCTGTCGTTCCATCCGCCTGGCGGAACGCCTCGAAGATCAGTCCCTGCTTCTCGGCGCTGATCCCGATCCCCGTATCCTTCACCTCGAAGGCAATGCTCGGGGCTGCCGTTGCTTCAGACGACTCCCCTGGGGGGATCGCGGCCGACACCAGCAGCGTAACCGAGCCCTGCGGGGTAAACTTGAACGCATTGCCGAGCAGATTCTTGAGAATCTGCTGGAGCCGCTGGGCGTCGGTATAGAGCATCGGTGGAACCGATGGGGCCAGATCGACCCGGTAGTCGACGCCGTTCTTCGCCGCAAGCGGAGCAAACAGCTGGCGCAGATGATCCGTCAGGTCTGCGAGCGACACGGCATCCGGGTGGACCTCCATCTTGCCGGACTCGACCTTCGACAGGTCGAGGATGTCGTCGATCAAGCGCAGCAGGTCGCCGCCGGACGTATGTATCGTCTCCGCGTACTCCCGCTGCCTCGCGCTCAGGTTGCCCTCCTTGTTCTCCGAGAGCAGTTGGGACAGGATGAGCATGCTGTTTAGCGGCGTTCGCAGCTCGTGGGACATGTTGGCGAGAAACTCGGTCTTGTACTGGGAGGACAGAGCAAGTTCCCGCTTCTGCTGCTCCAGCACACGCTGGTTCTCCTCCAGTTCGCCCTTCTTCTCCTCGATGATCCGAAGCTGCTGCTCCAGCCTTCCATTGGAAATTCTCAATTCCTCCTGCTGGGTGAGCAGCTCCTCCGATTGGTGCTGCAGCTCCTCAGACTGAGTCTGCAATTCTTCTGCAAGCGTCTGCGAGACATGCAGCAGCTCTTCAATCCGCTTGCGGGAACGGATGCGGCTCACGCTGGCGCCAAGCACCTCCACCAGCTTCTCCGCCAGCCTCGTCTCCCGTTCTGCATAAGGACGAAGCGCCGCCGCCTCGAAGACGCCGATCAACTCTCCTTCATGCAGGATCGGCACGAGCAGCAGATCAACCGGCTCGGTCTGTCCGGTGCCGGAGCCGAGCGTCACATAGCCGGGCGGGAGCCCGGTCACCCGCATCTCCTTGCGATCGAGAGCGCACTGGCCGACCCAGCCTTCCCCCAAGCGGAAGCCGCGTTCTTCCGTTGCCTCGAAGGCGTAAGCCCCCGAGCGCTCAAGGAAACGAGGGGTGCGAGCGTCGGCGGCTTGTCCCCCTTGTCCCGCATCCGCATCAGGGCGAAGCAGGTACACGGCGCCGTAGGCGGCACCGATCAGCGGCACGACCTCGCTCGCGAAGAGCTGGGCGGCTTCGTTCGACTCCGAGGAGGCCTGCAGCAGCTCCAGCATGTGCGCCAGGCTGGCGGAGTGCCAGCCTTCCTCCTCCAGCCGGAGCGTCAGCTCGCGCTCCTTTTCCCGCCGGATGGAGAGGTCCCGCATCATCTCGTGAAAGGCAATCGCGATCTCGTCGAACTCGTCGGGGCGAGCCGGCGGAGGGGGAATGTCGTCGGCCCGGTACCGGCCGTTCGAAATCGAGGCGACGAGCGCCGACATTTCGCCGAGCCCTCCGGAGATGCTGCGAATGAGCCAGAGCACCACCGCAACACCCAGGAAGAGGGCAACGCCGGTCATGCTTCCCGTCAAAAACAGCATCCGCTGGTTGGCTTCATTGATTTGATCCAGTGCGGCGTCCATCTGCTGCTCGTGGTAGTTGCTCAATTGAAGCAGCGACTCCTGCAGCGCGTTCTGATAGCCGAGGCCGACCTCCGCACGCAGCTGGACGGCCCCCTTCAAGTCATTCTGATCGATGAGTTCGTGAAGCTCTACCACGTAGTTGGAGAAGTTGGTCCAATCCCGCGATGCCGCAAGCGACAAGCTCTGCTCGCGAGGAGAATCATTCGACAGATCGCTGAGCCGGGAGAGGGTTCGCTCCGTGTTCGCCTTGCGCTCGCTCAGATGAGCAAGCTCCTCTTCCACGCGAATCGAGCCGCCCTGGTTGAGGATATTGGCAATATGCTTGGCCATCTCATTCATGCTGAGACGGGCGGAGGTGGCATTCGATACCCGCTCGTAGCGGTCTCGGTAGACCTCATCCACGTCTGATCGAAGCTCCGAAAACCGGTTGATTCCCACCCCCGCAATGGCAAAGAGCAGGATGATCAACACCCCAAAGCCGATAAAAAGGCGTGTTCGAATCTTCATTTTCATAGGTCCACCGTCCGAGTCAGGATTTCGAGACTGCGACGAGATAAGTACCGCTACTTTGTTGACAAAACTCCCGAAACCGTGGAGCTTTTGTCAACAAAAGCGGATACTAATTTCCTCGCTGCTCCTTAGCCGTCACCATCACCATGCACATGTCATCATGATGATCCTTACGAATGCTCTCGGGAAGAATGCGTTCCAGAATGCGATCGAGATCGGTTCCTCTGGCAGCGGTCAGCTCCTCCATCAAGTCGCCGCCCGCTTGCTCCACCGCCTCGAGAAGGCCGTCCGTAAACAGAAACATGCGACAATCGCCGTCGTACTCGATCCGTGCCTTGGCGATGTCGATCTGATCGAAGAAGCCGACGGCGCAGGACCCCTTGTCCAGGAGCGTCGTCTCGCCGTTCCCGGTAAGCAGCAGCCCTGGCGGGTGACCGGCATTGACGTATTCCACGACCTTCCGCTCGGTGTCGATCACGAGGTAGATCGCGGTGAAGTAATAGTGGATGAAATGCTCCTTGCTGTACAGCTGCGTCATGTATCGGTTGAGCTCGTGAATGACCAGCTCGGGATCGATGAGACGGGTGATGGTGTCCTTGAGCACCGACGAGATGAACATGCAGACGAGGGACGACGAGATGCCGTGCCCCATCATATCCAGCAGGATCACGCCATAGCGATGCTCGTCAATGCGGTACCACGAGTACATATCCCCGGCCAGCTCGAAGGACGGATAATAATTCGCGCTCACCCGGATGATCTCGTTGTCCACCGGCTCGCTGAGTACGCTTCGCTGCACCTGCTTGGCGAGGTCGAGCTCGTTGCGGATGCGGCGGTCGCGCTCGATGTGCCAGTCCATTTCCTTCTTCAGCCGCAGGGCGGAACGAATGCGCGCCATGAGCTCCACCTTGTTGATCGGCTTCATGACATAGTCCATCGCCCCCGCATCGAGGGCTTCCGCCAGCTTGTTCGAATCGCCGAGAGCGGTCACGATGATGATGGGGATGTCCTTCAGGCGTTCCACCTGCTGAATGCGGCGGCAAGCCTCCAGCCCGTCGATCTCGGGCATCATCATGTCCATGAGGATGAGGTCCACATCCGATTCCGGCGGTTCGCCGGATTCGACGCCCAGGTGCTTGTATAGCTCATAGGCCGAGCTGACCGCCAGGCAGTCCTCGTAGCCTTCGCTCTTCAATATTTTTTCGATGATGATCAGGTTAACCGGATTATCGTCTACAATCATAATTCTCATGCAGCTCTACTCCTTCGGGAAACCTCACCATCGGTTTCCATAATGGGCCCATAGGAGGCCCTCTTTCATCTAATGGCTTCCCTGTTCCATGTAGGCTTGAATCCTCTCCAGGAAAAGCACTCCGTAGCGCAAAAACTTCGCTTCCCCGACGCCTTTAACGGACAGCATGGAGCTTCGATCCGTTGGCAGAAGCACGCTCATCTCGCGAAGGGTGCTGTCGGGGAACACCACATAAGGCGGAACGTGATCGCGCTCGGACAGCTCCTTGCGCAGCTTCCGCAGCTCCTCGAACAGCTCGGCATTGCCTTCTTCCTCCCGCCGAACCGCGATGCGGCGTCTCTGCAAAACGGATTCTTCCCCGCGCAGCACACGCGCAGCCTTCGGGCTCAGCTTGAGCACCGGGAACTTCCCTTCGGTCAAGGTCAGGTAGCCCTCGGCGCTAAGTGTATGGATGAGATCGGTAATTTCTTTTTCCGTATGGCGGCTCATCAGTCCATAGGTCGGCAGCTCGTCGAATCGGAACTGCCTTACCTTCTGGTTGCGCGAGCCCTTAAGCACCTGGCTCACCAGCGCCGCACCAAAGCGCTCCTTCATGCGATAGATGCAGGAGAAGATCATCTGCGCTTCGCGCGTCAGATCCGCTTCCTCCACCTCATCGCTACAATTGCCGCAGTTGCCGCATTCCTCCGGCGCTTCTTCCCCGAAGTAATTCAGGATATACTTCCGAAGGCAGCGGGTGGTGTGGCAGTAATCGACCATCCCCTGCAGCTTGCGGTATTCATTCGTGCGCCGTTCCGGGTCGCCGATGCCCTCCTCGATCAGAAACTTCTGGATGATCGTATCCTGGGGACTAAACAGGAGGATACACTCCCCCGGCTCGCCATCGCGCCCGGCACGGCCCGCTTCTTGGTAATAGGCTTCCATGTTCTTCGGCATGTTGGCATGGATGACATAGCGGACGTTCGACTTGTCGATGCCCATGCCGAAGGCGTTGCTTGCCACCATGACGCGGATATCATCGTAGAGGAAGCGTTCCTGCGCCTCCTTCCGCGCCCCGTCGGAGAGCCCGGCATGGTAGCGTCCGGCGTTGATGCCCTTCTTCACCAGGAGCTCGCAAAGGGAATCGACCTCCTTGCGAGTCGCGGCATAGATGATTCCCGCTTGATCGGCCCTCTCCCGGATGAACGAGAGAAGATAATCGTGCTTGTTCTCCCCCTTGACCACCGAGAACTTCAGGTTCGTGCGATCGAAGCCTGTCAGGTAGACTTGATCGCGCGGAATGTTCAGGTGGGCCAGGATGTCCGAGGTGACCTCGGGGGTTGCCGTCGCCGTAAAGGCGGTGACGCGCGGACGCCCCGGCAGCTCGGCGAGCAGCTCCGCGATCCGGCGGTAGCTCGGGCGAAAATCGTGCCCCCACTGCGAGATGCAGTGCGCCTCGTCAATCGCCACCATGGAGATGGGAAGCGAGCGAAGCAGCGAGCGGAAGCTCTCGAGCTCCAGCCGCTCCGGTGCGATGTAGATCAGCTTGTATTGGCCGAGCGACGCTCCGCGCAGCCGTTTGCCAACCTCTGAGCCCGAGATCGAGCTGTTGATGAAGGTGGCGGGAATGCCCATCTGAGTCAGAGAGTCGATCTGGTCCTTCATCAGGGAGATGAGCGGGGACACGACGAGGCTCACGCCCGGCAGGAGAAGAGCCGGAATCTGATAGCAGATCGACTTTCCTCCTCCGGTCGGCATAATGCCGAGCACATCGTGACCGTCTAGAATCGAGGAGATCAACCGATCCTGCCCCGGACGAAACGAAGAATAGCCATAATACCGTTCCAACAGTTGCCTTGCCTCTTCCAACAACGAAGTAGCCTCCTAATCATGTAGGGTTATCCAAACGAGAGCGTACTTCAAGCCCGATCTGCGTGATGACGATCTTTCACATGGGCTGAGAAATACGCTCGTACGAGTACCGCTTGTCTCTCCCTACCATACCGCATATCGCCGGGAGATGAAAGCCGCGGCAGCCCGGCTTGGGCACCCGCATCCAGGAGGTTATAACGAAAAACAGAACCACCCGGCTCAGGGGCAGTTCTGCTTTTTCCGGTGTGTGAAGGGTTCTCCTTAAACGTGTTCCTTACAGCTTGTACACGGACTCGGCTTGCGGACCGCGTGCGCCGTCTACCACGTTAAATTCAACGCGTTGGCCTTCCTCCAGCGCTTTGTAGCCCTCTTGCTGAATCGCGGAGAAGTGAACGAACACGTCGTTGCCTTCGTCAGGAGTAATGAAGCCGTAGCCCTTTTCTGCGTTAAACCATTTAACCGTTCCCGTTTGCATTCGATAATTCCTCCATTTGTACGTAGATCCAGAGCCTGCTCCGAATCGAGCACGCTGCCAGCCTTTATGTATGCCGTCTAGGAACAGCGGCGGATCGGAACTTGTGATTCTGGGAAAGCCGCTCCCTATTCTGGTACAGCACAATTATGGTTACCCTGCTTTTTCACCCTTGAAACACTCCGCCCGAAAAAAAGTATAAATCTCATTGCAATAATATGAGCTCTTCGATCACTCCGTACAGAGCGGCTTTGTAGGTAAGCTCCATGAATGAATGACGGTATTGTTCTTTTTCAATTGGCTAAACCTTATGGCGTCCTTGGTCTTTAGGTCATGAAAGAACCGATAATAATCCTTCTCCAGGGTCTCCCAATCCCCATAGTTTCCATCGACAACGGATGGTTCAGGCAGAGAGCTTCCATTCGTTTTGTTATACAGAGTTCCATTGGAAGATTGCCAATCGGGAACTTTATCTTTCCAATCCGCATAGAGAAACCCTCTCCACTTGTCCCCTAAAGCTGACTCTAATAAGTTCTGATTCCCTGGATTGGCCCTCCTGAACATGTCTAGCCTATGAAGATCATCATTAATGAAGATATTTCCACAATTCGAACACTGATAAACCGTTTTTAAAAGGGCGGACAGCAAGGACCGGATTCTCATGGAAGCTTCTTCTTTATCCCTTGAAGACGGCCCCGAGTTCTCAATCGCATCGTCAATCTCGTCGAAGAGATCAAACTGATCTTGGTCAGACAGCAAATATCCCTTATAGGATAAATAGTCCGTGTTATCGTGTATTCTTTGCCCACACTCACATCTAAAATTCATTCGTTCACCTCGGGCTGACTGCCACTTATAATAGGGCTGTTCCTTCCAACGCATACCTCAATTTAAATCCTACTCCATTGAATTCTACTATATTTTGGAGTCTTCCTGCCCATTAGCTTCATGAAGCATCGACGGGTTCTCTGACCCAAGGCTCTCAACGAGAAAAAGCCGTATAAATGCTCACTCATGTCACTTCTAGCATTTGCCACCCTCATTCCCTCCATAACACCCGTTGACAGATTGCAAGGCGGTGTTATATACTCCAATCTATAGTAAATCCAACTGAATAGCTTGGTTCTTCTTATTAAGAGTGGCGGAGGGAAAGGCCCGATGATGCCCGGCAACCGTCTCGTTCTTCTGGACGAGAAAATTGGTGCCAATTCCTTCGGAGTGATCGACTCCGGCAAATGAGAAGGGACCCGAACTGCAACCGTTCCAAGGCCCTTTTTCATAAGAAAAAGGAGCCTTTTTTTGTTGAAGAAGACCCGCCGAGCACTTGGCCTGCCCTTCGGAGCATTCCGATTTTCCGGGCAAACCCGGAGCTTGCGCCTTCGTTTGGACCTCGTCTTTTTATAATTCCATCAATTTCAATGGGATTACCATACTATAGGAAAGGATGGCCCGCCCTTGATCCGCCTAGAGCAGCTTCACAAAAGTTATACCGTTGGCAGCAAGACCGTTCCCGCGCTTGCCGACATCAATCTGGCGATTGAGCCTGGAGAAATCTTCGGCATCATCGGCCACTCGGGCGCCGGCAAGAGCACGCTCGTGCGATGTATCAATCTCCTCGAGCGGCCGACTGGGGGGCGGGTGATCGTCGGAGAGACTGATCTCACCACCCTGACCGCGAAGGAGCTGCAGCAGGAGCGCCGCAAGATCGGCATGATCTTCCAGCATTTCAACCTGCTCTCCTCCGCCACCGTCCAGGACAACATCGCCTTCCCGCTTCGCCTCGCGAAGCGCCCGAAGGAGGAAGTTGACCGGCGTGTGAGCGAGCTGATCCAGCTCGTCGGCCTCGAGGAGCATCGAACCAAATTCCCGGCCCAGCTGTCCGGCGGACAAAAGCAGCGGGTCGGCATCGCTCGGGCGCTTGCCGCAGATCCGAAGGTGCTCTTGTGCGACGAAGCCACCTCGGCTCTCGATCCGCAGACCACCGCCTCGATCCTCGCCCTGCTGCGGGACATCAACCGCCGCTTCGGCCTCACCATCGTGCTCATCACGCACGAGATGCAGGTCATCCGGGCGGTGTGCGACCGGCTCGCCGTCATCGAGAGCGGGCAAATCGTCGAGACCGGACGAGTGCTCGACGTGTTCCTGAAGCCGCAGCATCCGACGACCCGCGAGTTCATCGAGCAGGTCGAAGATTCAGCGGAGCTTCGGGAGGTGCTGAAGCACGAGAAAGCCGCGGGAACGCGGAACATCGTGCGCATCACCTTCATCGGCGAGAAGACCTACGAGCCGGTTCTCTATGAGAGCATGCGCGAGGCGGACGTCTCCTTTGCCATCCTGCAAGGAACGATTTCCCGCATGAAGGATACGCCGTACGGTCAGCTGGTCGTCGAGCTGAACGGCACAACGGAGCAGGTTGAAGAAGCCATCCGGCTCCTTCTTGCCCGCGGAGTGGAGGTGGAGCGCTTATGACAACCGGATTCCTCTCGGTCGGACTGGCGATTACCTTCTCGAACATTCCTTGGCCGCAGATTGGCGAGGGACTTGTCGCCACTCTACTCATGCTGCTCTTCTCGCTTCTCTTTACCATCCTGCTCGGCCTGCCTCTCGGAATTTTTCTCTTCCTGACCTCACCGGGACAGTTTCTGGAGAACAAGCCCGTTTACGCCGTACTCTCCGTCGTCGTCAACATCTTGCGCTCGGTTCCCTTCATCATCCTGATGATCGTCATCTTCCCGGTCACCAAGTGGATCGTCGGAACAACCATCGACGTCCAGGGGGCCATTCCGCCGCTCGTCTTCGCCGCTGCCCCGTTCTTTGCGCGCCTCGTGGGGACCACGCTGCGCGAGGTGGACCGCGGCGTCATCGAAGCCTCGCAGGCCATGGGGGCGAGCCGTCTCCAGATCGTCCTGCGCGTGCTCTTGCCGGAAGCGCGTCCCGGTCTGATCGCCGCTGCAACCATCACCGCCGTCAACCTGGTGTCCTACACGGCCATGGCCGGTGCTGTCGGCGCAGGCGGTCTCGGCGACCTGGCGATTCGCTTCGGCTATTACGGCTTCAAGCCCGGCATCTTGATCGTAACCGTCGTCCTGATGGTCGCTCTCGTCCAATTGCTCCAGACCCTCGGAGACCGACTGGTTCGCCGCTACAGCCGCAAATAAGCAAGATGGGTTCTTTTGAAAACAAGGTTCAAAAGGTTCTTCCTATTAAATAGCTCTACAAAACAAATCATTTGGAGGGGTTCTACATGAAAAAATGGTTGGCACTCGGCGTTACCCTGGTTCTCGCGACAAGTTTGGCCGCCTGCGGCAAATCCGATAAGACGCTCAAGGTCGGAGCGACGGCGGTTCCGCATGCGGAGATCCTCGAACACATCAAGCCCGCCCTCGAAAAAGAAGGCATCAAGCTGGAAGTGAAGGTCTTCAATGACTATGTGCTTCCGAACACCCAAGTGGCCGAGAAGGAGCTGGACGCAAACTTCTTCCAACACGTTCCTTACCTCGAGCAGCAAAACAAGGAACGCAACCTGACCCTCGTCAACGTGGCCGGCGTCCACATCGAGCCGATCGGCCTCTACTCCAGCAAGATCAAGTCGCTTGACGAGCTGGCAGACGGCGCCACCATCGCCGTTCCCAACGATCCGAGTAACTTCAGCCGCGCGCTTCTTCTGATCGCCAAAGCCGGTCTGATTGAGCTGAAGGATGGCGTTGGCTACTCCGCTACGGAAGCCGACATCACCGTGAACAAGAAAAACCTGACCTTCAAGGCGCTGGACGCCGGCATGATCCCGCGTACGCTCAGCGAAGTGGATGCCGCCGTCATCAACACCAACTACGCTCTCGAAGCCAAGCTGTCTCCGTCCAAGGACGCCCTGGTGCTGGAAGACAAAGATTCGCCTTACGTGAACATCCTCGTTTCCCGTGAAGACAACAAGGACTCCGACGCCATCCAAAAGCTGGCCAAGATCCTCAACTCCGAAGACGTGAAGAAGTTCATCCAAGAGAAATACGGCGAAGCCATCGTTCCCGCATTCTGAGTTAGCACCCAAAAGCCACCCCTCATTTCTGAAATGAGCGGGTGGCTTTTTCACTAGCTATTCTCAGAGAGACGAGACTTGGGGGCTCCGCTATGACGCTCTTTTTCGCCGTGATGTCGCTCGGCTATAGCCTAAAATAGCTGATCTTCAAGCGATTGCATCACAGCGATTCGACCGTTCCACGGGCTTGCAAACACGCTCTAGGTCATTTTCTTAATTTTCGCACAAATCCTCCACGGTCAGAATCAAATATGATACAATAGGGCCTAACGGTTTGAAAATGCCGGTTTCGGTTTAATGATTTCTAAGTCTGCCTTGCTTTGTATATCTTAGAGATACAGGCTTCATAAACTGCGACTCATGGGGAGGAAACCGTAGTGGCCAAGAAAACCGATGAAGTAAAGGAAAGCCTGATTGAACTCGCCCGCATTTATCAGCCGAAAGACGCCCGGGCCTTCGTGAACGATTTCGTTCGCAAGTACCGGATCACCAAAGGATACGAGGATGAACTCACCCAGCTCGTAAAAACGGAGATGAGCAAGCTTCGCATTCCCGTTTAAGAAGCCGGCAAGGGCCTCCCGATCGGGAGCATGCACGCCTCATCACCAACATTACAAAACCAACAAAACCGGGAGCATCAGGCGACAAGCCGTGATGCCGTCCCGGTCTTTTTTTGTTTTGTCGCGGTACGGCTCCCCTCTCCTATCCAGCAGCGGTTGTGCCGAGGGCCTTCCCCGATTTTTCCCCTTGTTCAGCTTGGTTATGTCCAATTTTCGACAGCGGCCGTGAAGCTTGCTGCAAAAGCTTTCCTTATATTGTCCCGCTTCCCTCCGCTATGTTACAATTTGAGTCATGCATGGACCTTTACAGCGCGTTTACACGCCGCTGATTTTTGCCTGCGAACGGACCGCAAGCTCCTTCCGGCATGAAGAAACTCGTCCAACCGGTTCGATACCCGGTTTCATACCAAGCTCTTAGGAGGATTTACGTGCTTATTATTGGAATTGCCGGCGGGACCGGATCGGGAAAAACAACCGTCGCCCGCTCGATCATTGAGAGGCTCGGGGAAGACAACGTCGCCTTGATCTCGCAGGACAATTATTACAATGACGGCTCCGCTCTCACCTTCGAGGAACGGACCCATATCAACTACGACCATCCGGATTCCTTTGACAATACCCTTCTGATCCAACAGCTGCTGGAGCTGAGGGCGGGGGTCCCCATCGATATGCCGACGTATGATTTTACGACCCATACGCGGTCTTCCCGCACGGAGCGCATCGAGGATCGTCCCGTCATCATCCTGGAAGGGATGCACGTCCTGGTGGACAAGGAGCTTCGCGATATGCTCGACATCAAGATTTTCGTCGATACGGAATCCGACGTCCGCATTCTCCGCCGCATTCTTCGCGACATCAACGAGCGCGGCCGGACGCTCGAATCCGTGCATGAGCAATACATGCATTCCGTGAAGCCGATGCACGATGCCTTCGTCGAACCGTCCAAGAAATATTCCGACATCATCATCCCCGAAGGCGGGGAAAATGAGATTGGGATTTCCTTCATCACAGCCCGCATCGAGCGTTACCTGTCCGACTTGTAGCCGATGCGAACCACATGGTTCGCCGGCTTGACCTTCGGTTAACCTGACTTCTCTTATTCTTAAGCGCCTCTCTGCATAGAGCGGGCATGCAACCCCCATGACGGCCGATTGGCCGGAATCCGGTTGCGTGCTCACTTCAGGCAGGAGGCGTTTTTTGACTTTTTGGTATCTTTAGATGTTCTTCACATTCCGTTGCCTCTCTCCTAACAATGCTTTAGTATACTGGACGAGCACATATCTGGATAATAAAGGAGAGAACGCGAAGAATGAAATTCGTTTGGCACAAGACGAAGAAGCCTCTCAGCTTGATGCTTGCTGTAGCCCTGCTCGCCAGTTCCCTGCTGCCTTACGGCTTGTCCAGGGTCCTCGCTTTACCGGACGGTCAGCAAGTGGTCATCAGCCAGCTTTACGGCGGCGGCGGCAACAGCGGAGCCGTCTACAAGAACGACTTCATCGAACTCTATAATCCTACTGATTCCGACATCAGCCTCGACGGGTGGAAGGTCTACTACGGATCCGCTAGCAAGAGCGGCGGCTTTACTCAATCCACAGACCTGACCGGAACCATTAAGGCCGGCAGCTATTACTTGATCAAGGAAGTCGGCAATGCCACAGCAAACGGTGCCGATCTGCCGGTCGCTCCCGATGCCGCCGGTTCGCTCGATTTGAGCGGAACGAAGGGCAAGGTTTCCCTGCGCAATGCGGCCGATTCCCTCATTGACCTGGTTGGGTATGGAACCATCACCGGCGGCGTAGACGGCGTGGACTTCGAAGCCGCTTCGGGCCCCGGCCTCGGCAACTCCACCGCCGCCATTCGCGGCGAGGCTGCCGTTGCAGGTGCTCCAGCCGGAAATCGCGGCCTGGATACCGACAACAACAGCACCGATTTCACGGCCGGAACCCCTTCGCCGCGGAATAGCAGCTATGTGCCGGAGCCTTCCAACAAGGCCGCAGCCGTCACGGCTGACCCGCAGCCGAACCGTTGGCCGGCCGGGACTTCCATCTCGCTCAGCTCCTCCACGGTCGGTTCGGTCGTCTATGCCAATACCGGCAACGGGTTCATCAAATATGACGCCCCTCTCACGCTGAACGGCTCCGTGACGATCGCAACCTATGCGGCCGCGCCGGGGTTTGTCAACAGCAACACGTCCAATCTTTCCTACAGCCTTCTGGAGAAAACCACGGTAGCGGAGGCACGAGCGTTTCAGGATGAAATCAACGTCTGGACCGAAGGGGTCATCACCCACAAGAACGGTGCTAAAACCTACATTCAAGACGGCACCGCCGGTCTTCTCCTGTACGGATTCCCGGATTTTGCCCAGGTGGGAGACCGCGTAGAAGTACAAGGCACCCTTGATTATTTCAACAACCTTCAAGAAATCAAGGTGCAGAACGATCTTGCCGCACCGAAAGTAACGCAAGCTGGCGTCGGAGCCCCGGCTCCTAAGAAAGTCAGTGCTGCCGATCTTGCCCCTGCCAAGGGCGAGAGCGTAGAGAGCCAGCTCGTCTATCTGGAGAACGTCACCATCAAGGAGAAGAACGGCTCGAACGTAACCGCCGAGGAAAACGGTCAATCGTTCATCATTTACTCCTCCCTCCCTGCCCTTCAGCCGGGAGCGACCTTCAGCAAAATCATTGGAGTGGTTGAGCAATACAACACGAACTATCAATTCATTCCGCTGAATGAAGGCTCCTTGATCAAGGACACCTTCTCCGTCATCGCAACACCCGGCTCCGGTGTGATCGTAACCGGCAACTCCGTTGCCCTGACGAGCCCAACCGTAGGAGCCGCCATTCACTACACCGTAGACGGAACCAATCCTACGGTGAACAGCCCGGTGTACAGCACCCCAATCGTCATCACGAAGAACATCACCCTCAAGGCCATCGCGGTGCTGGGGCAAGAAGTCAGCTCGGTGTACAGCTTCTCCTACGAAGCAGTCCCCTCTGAACTGAAGATCTTCGACATTCAGGGAGAGACCCACAACTCGAAATTCGCCGGTCAACAAGTGAAGGCCATTAAAGGCATCGTAACCCAATATGCCTACACCTTCGCTACCGGCGCCTACAAAGGCTTTTACATGCAGGATGCCATCGGTGATGGCAACGTCAACACATCCGATGCCATTCTCGTCTATTCCACAGACGAAGCCAAGAAACCCGCTATCGGCGATCTGGTTTCCGTCGACGGCAGTGTAACGGAATACAACGAGGGCAGCGGTGACAACCTGACCACCACTCAGCTTGTTCCCACTACCTTCTCCGTCCTCTCTCAAAAGAACGATCTGCCCGCACCGATCGTTCTCGGCAAGAATGGACGACCCCTTCCTTCTTCGATTATCGACAATGACAGCTTTGGCAAGTTCGATCCGCAAGAGGATGCCATCGACTTCTTCGAATCGCTCGAAGGAATGCGCGTGCAGTTGCCGAAGC
Source organism: Gorillibacterium sp. CAU 1737 (assembly GCF_039888655.1). NCBI lineage: Bacteria > Bacillati > Bacillota > Bacilli > Caryophanales > Paenibacillaceae > Gorillibacterium > Gorillibacterium sp. CAU 1737. Next base: position 281,563 of record NZ_JBDQQO010000003.1, on the reverse strand, counting down.
CGACCATTCTCAGTCCCTATTGGACGAGCGGCTCGGGCAGCAGCCTGCTCTACAACATCGCCACCCGCGTCGACAATGGCGCTGGAGACCTGATCTCTCCCGCTGGAGGCCTCGTGCTGAAGGGGGAAGACAACCTGAACCCGCAGCGACTCATCATCTCGTACGGCAACCCGGGTCAAGAAGTGAACACCGGCGATACCTTTAGCGCCGATGTGAACGGAGTTATCGGCTACAATAACGGGGCCTTCAAGGTTATTCCGGCCGCCGGCTCCCTGCCATCCATTCAGGAAGGCTCCTGGAAGCCGGAAACCCTCACGCTGAAACCGGATGCCGCCAAGCTGCTCATCGCCAGCTACAACATCGAGAATTTCAGCGCGGCAACAAGCCCTGACAAGATCAATAAGCTGGGGATTTCCATCGCACAAAACATGAGCAAACCCGACATCATCGGCCTGGTGGAAATGCAGGACAACAACGGAGAGAAGGACAACGGCGTTGTGGACGCCGATCAAGGCGCCGCCGCTCTCATTGCCGCCATCAAAGCCGCCGGCGGTCCGGAGTACCTCTACACGGACATCGCCCCGGTGAACAATCAAGACGGTGGGGCGCCGGGAGGCAACATCCGTGTCGGCTTCCTGTACAATCCCGCTCGCGTCTCCCTGGCGGAAGCCGTGAGCGGCACCAAGGGAACGGCAACCACAGCCGTCGCTTATGACGCCGCCCAAGACAAGCTCACGATGAACCCGGGCCGCATCGATCCGACGAACTCCGCCTTCAACAGCTCGCGCAAGCCGCTCGCGGCCCAGTTTGTCTTCCAAGGCGAGAAGGTCATCGTCATTGCGAACCACTTCAATTCCAAATCGGGCGACACGAAGCCCTTCGGCATCCTTCAACCGCCTACGCTCGCAAGCGAGCAGCAGCGCCATGAAATCGCCAAGGTCGTGAACGGATTCGTCAAAGGCATTCTGGACGCGAATCCAAACGCGAATATCGTGGCTCTCGGCGATCTGAACGACTTCCAGTTCACCGATACGGCCAAGCTTTTGAAAGGAAACGAATTGAACAATCTGATTGACAAGCTGCCGGCCAATGAACGCTACACTTACACGTACGACGGCAACTCTCAGGTACTCGATCATATTCTCGTCAGCCGGAACCTGACGGCTCTGTCCGAAGTGGACGTCGTCCATTTGAACGCCGACTTCGCCCCTTCCAAGGGACGGGTATCGGATCATGATCCCGTTGTCGCCCAGATCGACCTGAAGCATGAGGACGGCTTCCCGCTCACGATTCTGCACACCAACGACACGCATGCCAATCTGGATACGACCAACTCTCCGAACAACATCCTGCGTCGGGTTACGGCCATCAAGCAGGAAAAAACATGGGGAACGCCGCTCCTGCTTGATGCGGGGGATGTCTTCTCCGGCACGCTCTATTTCAACAAATATGATGGTCTCGCCGATCTCGAATTCATGAACCTGGTCGGATATGACGCCATGACCTTTGGTAACCACGAGTTTGACAAGGGTTCTCAAGTGTTGGATACCTTTATGAACAAGGCCAAGTTCCCGTTCGTCTCCTCGAACGTCAATTTCTCGGCAGACGAATTGCTGAGCAAGCGGGTGACGAACGAAATCACGAACACCGCTCAGGCGGGCCGCATCTATCCCGCCATCATCAAGAACGTACAGGGTGAATCCATCGGCATCTTCGGGCTCACCACGGAGGATACGGCGAACATCTCTTCTCCGGGAGCCGTCACCTTCGAGGATCATGTGAAGAAGGCCAAGGAAACCGTCGCCGCTCTGCAGGCGAAGGGCATCAACAAGATCATCGCCGTGAGCCACCTCGGCTACGATGTCGACCTGAACCTCGCCAAGCAGGTGGAAGGCATCGACATCATCGTAGGCGGTCATACCCACACGAAACTGGATGAGGCAGTCGTGGACAACAGCCATGCCGCTCCTACCCTCATCGTGCAAACCGGGGAAAAGGGCTTGTTCCTCGGCAAACTGAATGTCCGCTTTGATGAGAACGGCGATCTGCTTGACTGGGATGAAACGCTCATCTCCATCGATCAGAAATCAGACGGCAAAACGTACGATATTCCAGAGGATGCAGAAGCCAAAACCATTCTCGATACGAAATACAAGCCAGGCATCGTCGAAATGTCCTCCCAGGTCGTCGGACAATCCGACATCGTCCTGGATGGCCTGCGTGAGAATGTGCGGACCAAGGAAACCAATCTCGGCAACTTGATCGCCGACGGCATGCTGAGTGCAGCCCAGGAAGCGAAGTCCGGTGCCGTGATCGCCCTGCAGAATGGCGGGGGCATCCGCGCCTCGATTGATGCAGGTCCCGTCACCCAAGGGGAAGTGCTGACCGTCCTCCCGTTCAACAACGATCTGGTCACCATCTCGGTAACCGGTCAGGAGCTGAAGGACGCCCTGGAAAACGGGGTCTCCAAGATCCCTGCAGCCGACGGACGCTTCCCGCATGTAGCCGGCATGCGATTCTACTATGATTCGACCAAGGCAGCGGGCAGCCGCATTCAGCGCATCGAAGTGAAGGAAGACGGCGTTTACCGCCCGCTCGACCTCGCGAAGACGTATGTGCTCGCCACCAATGCCTTCACGGCCCAAGGCGGGGATTTCTATGACTCCTTCGCCAAAGCCTACAAAGACGGGCGAGTGAACCTGTTGTACCTGCCCGATTATGAGGTCTTCACCCGCTACCTGGTTAAGCTGGGCAAGGTAACCGCAGCCAACAGCGGAGTGGAAGGCCGGATCGTGGACCTGAAGGGCAATCCGTTGCCTTCCACCAGCCCGTCGCCGACCAGCAACCCGACTTCACCTGTTTCAACTCCATCGCCGACGGCAACTCCGACGCCAACGCCGACTGCGACTCCGTCCGCACCGGTTGTCGTGAGCCTGACGCCTGAAGTCATCACTACCCAGGGCAAGCAAGTTGCAGCGGTCACCGTGTCGGAAAAGCAAGTGAAGGACGCCCTCGCTGGCAAAAAGACCACCCAGCTTGAGCTGAACGTTGCGAACAGCCCGTCTGCGGATGAGGTGAAGGTTACTGTCGATCGTGCAGCCCTCGCCGCTCTCTCGGCGCATACCGGCCTCACGACGCTCGTCTTCACGACACCGCTCGGCGATTATCATCTGCCGCTTGCTCAGCTCGCCGCATCGGGGGTCTCGCCGGATGGAAGGATTAGTCTCACGTTCACCGTCAGCTCCCAATCGGCAGCCATCACCCAAGCGAAGCAAGCTGGAAAAACGGTCCTGGCCGCAGCCGACTTCCAGGTGACGGTTACGGGGGAAGACGGGAAGGTGACCGAGCTGACCCGCTTCAACCAATACGTAGAGCGGGCATTGAAAGCGAGCGGAACCTCGGGCAGTCTGGCTGTCGTTCGTGCCGAGCTGAAGGCGAACGGCACGCTCACCCTGGAGCCGGTTCCGTTCCGCACCGAGAACGGACTCATCCGTATTTACAGCCGCAGCAACAGCACGTACCTTGCCCTTCAAAGCAGCGCGTCCTTCTCCGATCTGACCGGTCACTGGTCCAAATCGGAAGTTGAATCGCTCGCCGCACGCTTGATTGTACAGGGCAAGAGCAGCACGAGCTTTGACCCGAACGCAGCCTTGACGCGTGCGGAGTTCTCCGCGATGCTTGTCCGCGCCTTCGGTCTCACCGCTTCCGGCGAGGCTCCTCGCTTCTCCGATGTGGCGGCAAGCGATTGGTATTCGGCTTCCGTCCAGGCAACTGCTGAAGCAGGCATCGTCTCCGGATATGAGAACGGAACGTTCCGCCCGAACGCTCGAATCAGCCGGGCGGAGATGGCCACCATGACGCATCGGGCTATGGCCCTTGCCGTATACTCCGGCAAGGCAAGCAGTACCTCCTTCCAGGACGGCGCCGCCATCCCGGCATGGGCATCCGATGCAGTCAAGGAGTTGTCCGCTCTCGGTTTGGTGAAGGGGGATACGGAAGCCCGCTTCCGTCCTCAAGCCACTGCCACCCGGGCAGAAGCCGCAGCCCTTGTGAAGCGGATGCTCGATCTTCTGAGCTTCGACTTCTAATCCGCAGCCACCGCATCATGATTCATCCGATTCATCCCTATTCAAACAAGGCGCCTCTCCCGCTTGCGGGAAAGGCGCCTTGTCTTTTGTTGAATCAAACCATGCCGGCTTTTGTTACCGGGCGATCCATTCCTTCGAAATCGCTTCGCTATCGTACCAAACGGTCTCTTCGCTTATAAGTACCGCCGGAAGCTATGGTATCGGGTTCCCTGAAGCGTCAAATCTCCCGTATCGCCTTCTACCAACAGCCCAAATTCCTGTCCGTTCACTTGAAATTCAATCCGCTCCCCGTTCTCCATTTCAAAGGTGAGGTAGTAGCTCGTCGACCCATGCCCCCCCATCGGACCGGCCCCATCCGGGTCGGACCGATGGGAATAATCCGTCCGCTTCGTGAGCAGCCGTGCGCGAGTCGTTATCACCGGCATGCGATTGTTGCGGGACCAGGTGCTGATCCCTTTTCCCGCGCTGAACAAAATCAATCCGAACACGATCACAAATCCTGCTATGACAATGACAGGAATAAGAGTGAACATCATTCCGCCAAAACCTCCAGGCCCGTCAAATCCTCCAAAGCCCATCTCTCTTCCTCCTATACCAAAGGCCAGACCCCGTTCAAAGGGATCTGGCCTGATGGTGGATCTTGCTGTACGTTCCCCCCGTTGCCTTACGATACCGTCTTATTTGCCGGCTTCCTTGCCTGCCTTCGCTTTGAACACTTCGCCGATAGCTCCCATGCTGCCAAGCGTGTCCATGGCTCCCGTCGGGATGAACACCTTGTTCGCCGGTCCCTTGGCGATTTCATTCAAGGACTCGAACGATTTGTACGCGAGGACGTTTTCGTCCAGACCGGCCTGCTTCAGCATCTCGATCCGTGCCTTCTCGGCCTCGGCTACCGACTGAATAGCAGATGCTTGCCCAAGGGCTTCCAGCTCTTGTGCCTTGCGAAGACCTTCCGCTTGCCGAATGCGCGCTTCGCGCTCCCCTTCGGCCTTCAGGATCTTGCTCTGCTTGTCGCCTTCTGCCCGCAGGATCATATCCTGCTTGGCGGCTTCCGCTTCCAGCACGATGGCCCGCTTGCTCCGTTCCGCCTTCATCTGCTTATCCATCGCTTCTTGAATATCAATGGGCGGCTTGATGTCCACGACTTCGACGCGCTCGATGCGCACGCCCCACTTTTCCGTCGCTTCGTCGAGGGCTACGCGCATTTCCGACGAAATCTTTTCCCGACCGGAGAGCGTCTCGTCGAGCTCCATCTTCCCGATAATCTGACGTAGCGTCGCGGTGGTGATGTTACGCACCCCGGAGACGTAGTCGAGAATGCCGTAGGTGGCTTGTTCCGGTCCTACCACTTGATAGAAGATGATGTTGTCGATCTGCACCTGCACGTTATCCTTGGTGATGACCGTCTGCGGCGGAACATTCGCCTGTTGAATCCGCAGGTCGTGATACGTGCGAACCTGCTCGATGACTGGAATCAGGATATTCAGACCCGGCGTCAGCAGCCGGTGGAATTTCCCGAGGCGCTCCACTACCCCTACGCGTTGTTGCGGAACGACCTTAATTGTCATGCCGACGATGACGACTACCAGGAGGATGACCACTCCAATAATGACCAAGCTTACGTTATCTCCCATTCTTATACGCCTCCCCATTTTTGAACTTCGACTACCGTGCTGCCCCGATGAACAATGATGATCGGTTCTCCCGCTGCGAGCGGCTGATCCGACCGGGCGCTCCACGTTTCGTTGCCAACCCGAACGATCCCGAGCCCGTTCTCCCCGGTCCCTTCCAGCACTACCCCTTGCTTGCCAACGAGATCATCGATGGCATCCCGGAATCCCCGCGATGAACGGAACCTCTTCGTAAGCGGTTTCGTGAACACCGTAAGCCCCACGGCCGTTATGCCGGCCAACAAGACCTGCACCAGGTAGAAGTCTGGCAGCACCAGTGCCACCAATCCACCCACGAGCGCCCCTACGCCAAGCCAGAGCAGATAAAACGTCAGACTGAAGATTTCAGCCACCAACAAGCACACCGCAATCACCAACCAGATGACCCAACCCATCTCCATCACCTCCGCTGAATGCTTATACTGGATTCATACGCGATTGCCTGCAAAAAGTATCAAAAACTTTCCCCGCACGCCTATTTTCAGTTCGGCATACCGTAAGAGGAAGATCTATACGGAAGGGGTACGTCCCTATGCCAAACCGAAGAATCATCGTCGATCTTTCGGATCGGATGCTCTACTTGCTGGAAGACAACATCGTCCTACGCGGCTATCCGGTCGGAATCGGCCGCATGGTCACCCAAACCCCGGTGGGCGAGTTCACCATCGTGAACAAGCACCCCAATCCCGGAGGACCGTTTGGGGTATTCTGGATGGGCCTCTCCAAGCCGCACTACGGCATTCACGGTACCAATGATCCCTCTTCGATCGGACACTTGGTCTCCCACGGCTGCATTCGGATGTACAATACCGATGTGCTGCAGTTGGCCTCTCAAGTGACGATCGGCACCCCGGTCACCATACGGCCTTAGGGGGAAAGGGGTACCAGCGCTGCTAAGCATTCAGCGAGCGGTACGACGCCTGCGCCGAGCTTGTGCGATAATGCTTCCCAGTGTGTAGAGAAGCACCCCGGCGAGCGCTCCTGTCCCATCGATCAGGACGTCCTGCACGAGCGGCGTTCGATCCCCGGTAAAGTACTGATGGATTTCATCCGACGCCGCATAGGCAAGCCCGACGGCTACAGGGAGCAGCAAGAGAACGAAGCGGGAGCGGACAAGCGGGGCAATCGCCCAAGACAGAAGCAAAGCCAGGCCGGCGTATGCGCCAAAATGAGCTCCCTTCCGAATAAAAAATTCGACAAACGCGGGAGCCCCCAGCGCGTCAACGCTGATTTCTTTACCCGCATAGGAAAAGCGGATTTCGGAAAAGTGGTTCTCCACCACCTGGTCGGGGAGCCACCGATGAATTTCGGGCTGAAGGTTTTGCTTGTGATAAGGCTGACTGGAGGAATAAAAGATCATCCCCATCCAGGCGAACACCAGGAAAAAACGTAACCACCGAATGCCCGGTTTTCGGGCGGATGAGCGCGGGTTCAATGGAGCCACTCCTTTCCCGTTCCCCATCCTTATTGTACCTTATGGCCACTCCGGGGAGAAGACGCTTTTCTCGGGAATGGCCGGAAGCATCATGCATAGAAACTGGCGGATGACTCATACTGATAGCGGAAGACATGCTTAAGACAGCCATAAGGAGGTAATCGTTCGATGAAAAGCTTGAACGTGCTCGCCCTGACCCTTCTCATCATCGGCGGCCTGAACTGGCTCTTGGTGGGCTTGTTCCAGTGGGATCTGGTGGGCGGCTTGACCGGAGGCATGGACAGCACCTTGGCTCGGGTCATCTTTGTCATCGTGGGGTTGGCGGCTATCTACAGCTTCGTTCTCTACGGAAAAGTTGCCGAGGATGATCGGACAGAAGTTCGCCATTAATCCCAAGCAAGTTGTCAGTTTTACGAAAAAGGAAAAGACAGAACGGACAAGCCTCTTTTTCGGGCTTCGTTCGCTCTGTCTTTTTCTATGCAGGAGAAGGCGATTTTCCCCATAAAAAGGCAGTCCGCCGACTGCCTCTGGTTGCTTGTATTCCATTAGAACGCCCTCTTAACCGAAGACCTCTACATATCCTCCGCTTTCCCGGATGATTCGGACCACATCGCGGTACACTTTATCCTTCACCGTAGCCGCCATCACGTAGCGGAGGCTGGAGCGATCACCGTCGAAATAGGTGTCCTCCGCATCCTCTACTCGCCCTCCGGCCTCCCGATCCTGCCCGATCGAGGTGCGCTCCCCCTCATCATAGGCGTCCAGGGCAAGGGAGGTGACAGCCGCTCTTCCCGTCGTATCGACCGGTCCTGCAGAGCCGGCCGCATAACCGCCTACAGATCCCGGCGTTCCACCAGCCTGCATTCCTGCTGCGTAGGGGATCAGCAGTCGCGTCTCTCCCCCCAGGTTTTCGGGCAGCTCAGATACTTCCAGATATTCCGCGCCGTACGCCTGGATTTTGGTGTTGGCGGACAAGGCATCACTCTCTGTTTGAAAATAGGCTTGTATTTTCTTGGTCATCGCGCGCGTTCCCCTTTCCTCGAAATCAGATTGGCAGAGGCTTCTCGGAATCAGCCCCTCATACCCTTACCTTACCCTCGAAATCTTCGGTTCACACATTTGGGGTTCCCCTTTCGTTCGAAGGAGTCGGCGCATGCTTACGATCGGGATGAAGCTTACTCGACCGCCTCTTGCTGAAGGGTGGCACTCGCGGTCTGCATGGTCGAAAAATCGCTAAACGGATAAAATCGGCAAACGACTTTTCCGATGAGCTGGTCGCGCGGAACAAACGGATCTTCCCACAAATGAGAATCGTAACTGATGTTCCGGTTGTCGCCAAGCATGAAGTAATGCCCGGAAGGAACGGTGACCGGCCCGAAGGTGTAGGTCATCTCTTCCTGCAGGTAAGGCTCGTTCCATTGCTCCCCGTTGCGGTAAAGGGACCCTTCCTTCACCTCGATCGTATCCCCGGGCAAGCCGATCAGCCGTTTGATGAAGCGCTCCTTCTCTTTCTCGGGAACCGGAGGGTAGAACACGACGATGTCTCCGAATTCAAAACGAGTGAGGGGAACGAGCTTCTCGATCAGAAAACGGTCGTTTTCCTGAATGGTCGGCAGCATCGATCCCGTGGGAACGACAATTCCCTCCGCCACATACGTCTTCACTCCGATCCCAAAGAGGACGGCAGCGACGAAGCAGAGAAGCAGGCTTTTCCAACGGATGAACCGCATGCGGACATTCCTCCTGTCCATCAGGCTTTTGACGACTCCTTTACTCCCTTCATACCCGGAGCCGTTTGCAGCAAAACAGGTAGGAAGAACCAATTTTCGGTTTTTCGGCACATTTTGGGGAAGGATGCAGGCACGATGGCCGCTTCGGGTCGGCGGTTCGAGCCATACGCTAAACCATCCGGCCTGCAAGGTGAATCCTGCGGCCGGACCTATGTGAAAGGAGCGCCTCTATGGGAACGATACTTTATCCCCCAACCCTGGATTGGTCCTACATGACCCAGCGGCCTCAGCAGCTGATGCGGCAGTTTGCCCGGGACGGGCACTCCGTTCTCTTCTACAACAAGCAGGCTCAAGATGGACAGGTGATCGAGTACCCGGAGCCCGGCATCGCGGTCATTCGACATGCCCAAGCTTTTGAGGACGAGCTGATCGCTCATCTCCCCCGGGAAAGCCGATTGTTCTGGACATCCTGGAGCCGCCGTCTTCCCCAGGCTCGCCGCGTCCATGCCGATTATACGGTTTACGACTGCGTCGACGACTTTCCAGACTGGGACGAGGAGGAGCGGCAATACGCGGCCAATGCCGACTTAATCGTCTGCACGGCGGCCCATCTCGAAACCAAAATGCGACATCTGCTCCCCAAGCACCCGCTCTGTCTTGTCCCGAACGGCTGCGATCACGAGCATTTTGCCGCGGTGCTGACCGGAACCCATCGGAGAGCGGAAGAAGCCGCCTGCGAAGAAGTCTGGCAGCGGGTAGCCAACCATCCGGGACCGGTGATCGGCTATATCGGCGCCTGGGCGCCTTGGGTGAATGAGGAGTGGATTCGCTCGGCGGCAGCGATCATGCCGGAAGCGCTGTTCTACATTGCCGGACCTTCGCTTCGCGAGGAGACGGGGCCGCTCGGCCCGAATGTCGTCATGCTGGGCTACCGGAGCTACGACGAATTGCCCGCTCTGCTCGCCATGACGCAGGTGTGCATCATTCCGTTTCACCTGAACCGCATCACGCAGAGCACCAACCCGGTTAAGGTGTACGAATACCTTGCGGCGGGGAAGCCGGTTGTCTCGTCCGCTCTGCCGGAGGTGCTGCCGCTGCAGCCCTATGTTGCCACGGCGGCATCCGAGGAGGATTTTGTTCGCTTGCTGAAAAAAGCCTGCGTAGGAAAACCCACGCAAAGCCAGGAAAGAGCAGAGAGATCCGCCTACGCGAAAGCCTTCTCGTGGCAGGAGAGATATCGTACAGCGGCAGAGGCTCTCGATCGGCACTGTGCCGGCTGGAGACAGTCCTCCCGCCTTCCGGTGGAGGAATGGGCGGCGTACTTCACCAAGCAAGTGCCTCTTCGCTTCCGCACGGTTAATTCGTATTACGCCGATGTCTGCCTCGTGCAGGACCCACCCTACATTGGCCATCCTCCCGGGGGAGAATACTCCACCTTCCTGCTTGTGGACAGCCGATTCTTCCAAGGAAACGGCGCGCTTCGCCGGGCCTATCTGGAATTCGAGGCGGCCGTTCCCGCAGGCGGGGCGCCGGAATCCTTGCCGACTGTCAAGCTGGCCTGGGCGGACGCCTCCGTCCCATTGGAACGTCTCACCGATCGGTCGAAGCCGGAGAGCCGCTCGCTTGGAACCCTCCCGCTCAAACGCAGCGCAGATGACAGCCTCGTGCTGGACATTACCTCCCTCCTCGACGCGCTTCCCAAACAAGGACGGTACCTGCTTCAGCTGTCTGCGGACATCTCCTATCCGTTCCGGATGGATCATCCCCAGTTCACCCTGCTGCGGCAATGGAAAACCAAGGAGGAGAGGGCATGAGAATTGCAGCCTGCGGCTATTATGGAATGGGCAACTTTGGCGACGAGCTGTTCCTGCTCACTTATCGCCAGCAGCTGGCCGGACACGAAGTCTTCGCCTGGCACCCTTCATTTGATCCGGCTGCGGTCGATGCCGTCCTTATCGGCGGCGGCGATCTGATCGTCCCCTATTCCTTCGCCAGCTATTACTTCCCGTCGGTGCTTCAAGCAAAACCGACCTGGGTGTTCGGCGTAGGCATCGTTGATGCTTACCCGGAGGCAACCTGGCCCGAGCGAGAGGTGGACCGCTACCGAAGGCGGTTGTCCGGGGCTCATGGCATCTGGCTTCGGGATGAGCGTTCGGCCGCCATTGCGGAACGAATTCGCCTTCATTCCCGCATCCGCACCATCCCGGACCCGGTCTTTGCCTATCGCGGGGCTTCCCTTCCGATCCGCCCCTTCTCGACACGCCCTTCCCTCGGGGTATGCGTGCATGCCTATTCCGGTTTTCCCCTGGAAAGCCTGGGCGCAACCCTGGGCCGGCTCTCCGCGGAAGGTTTCCACATTCTGCTTCTTCCTGCGGTAAATCACAGCGCCAATATCTATGCGGATTATGGCGTATGTACGGCGCTGCTGGACCGCATTCTGCGCGAGCCTGGAGCATCCGCGACGGTCTTCAAGCCGGAGTATGAGCTGGAGCTGATCTATGCGGCGATCCAGCGCTGCGACTTCCTGCTCAGCTTCAAGCTCCATCCGACGCTCGCCGCTCTGCGCGGAGGGGTGCCTGCCTTCTGCGTGAGCAAGCAGGGCAAGGTAAAAAGCCTGCTGAGCCGGTTCGGGCTCGAGGATTTCCTTGAGCCGGACGAGAGTGCGGCAGGCCGCATCGAAGCCGGTCTGCGGCGGCTCCTTGCCGAAGGGAAGACCCGCCTGCAGGCCGCAGCCCCGCTCCTGCGACAGACCGAGCGGGAAGCGGAGGCGGCTTTTGCCGAGCTGCGCCGGGAGATCGAGGCAGAGTGACCTGACCTCACGCGACATCCACACGCTGGCACAGCATGCTACAGGAGAGAAAACGACATTTCCTGGGAAATGATCCAGCGCTCGACTGCAATCGGTGTCGGTGTCGAGGGAAGGTATGCCGCGTATGGAAGCAGCTGAGGTTGTCGATTCGGGAGGCTGTGGATACGGAAAGCCATTGAGATTCAGCCCCCTTCTTCTCCTCTTTCGACGATCGTCTGCCGAAACATAGGGAACGGGTAAAGGCTCCCCACACTCGAAAAAGGAGGTACCCGCATGTTGTTCGTCATTCTGCCGACTCGAACCGACGCCGGATTCGGAACGGAGCGAGAAGCTTATGCCCTCGGCTTGGCTTCCCGCGTCGTTCGCCTTCCCGAGGAAGCCCTCCGGGAGGGAAGGGTGACGCAAGCTTTGTCCGCTCTTCTCGCCGCCCACGATGAGCTTCACCTGCTCTATGCAGGCACAACGGTTAAGGCCGCGAATGAGCGCTCGATCGTTCGGCTGAATCGTACCTCCTTCGGGGAGCTCTCTCCCTTCGCACGAGATGTGCTGGATGCCACCCCGCGCCGGGAGTGGCTTCTCCCGGTTCTCGCCGAGCTGCTCCGCCCGCCGACCTCTGATGCCGGTTCCTGCGACACCGGCCGGCCTGCCGTCACCATCGCGCTCTGTGTGCACAACGATGCGCGCTATCTGCCGTGGGCGATCTACTCCGTGCAGCGGCAGACGGACCCGGGCTGGGAGCTGCTCCTTGTCGATGATGGATCATCGCCGTCGCAGGCTCCCCAGCTTCCTCGTCTGCCGCGGGATTCGCGCATTCGCTTGCTCCGCCTTCCCCTTAATCGGGGGAAGGCGCACGCGTTGAATGCGGCTCTAGCTCATGCCGCCGGCGACTGGCTGCTCGAGCTCGACGCCGATGATTGGCTGCCGCCCGACGCCCTGGCGCAGCTCCTCTCTGCAGCTCGGGGGCATGGGCTCCGCCCTCTCCGCCGCGCTGAGCCGCAGGCCGTTGTCGCCGGTCATCGGCTGTGGCGCGAGACCTCGCGCGGCGAGCTCATGCCGCAGCCGGGCTGGAGCCGGCCGGCGTCCCAGGAAGGCGGTTGGCACGCCTTCCTGGAGCAAGGCGCGGTCACCGCTCCTCGCTTGTTTCGAACATCCGCCCTCCGCTCGCTTGGAGGATGGCGGACGGATGACCCCAGCGAGGGGAGGCTCTACGAGGACCAGCAGATGCTCGCCCGCTTCCTTCATGCGAGCCTGCCAATTCTCCCCATGGATGCTCCCCTTTATCATCGAAGGCTGCGCAGGGGAAGTACGAGCCAAACGGCTAAAGCCAAGGCTAGCTATGCCGCCTGGAAGGCAGAATGGCGGCCTTGATTCCTTGCAGGAGTTCCGCCCGCCTCTACCAACAAACGGCATGCCACGGAAGGAAATCCCTCCTTTGCATGCCGTTCTTTAGTCATCAAATGTCAGAAACTCGTGTGGATGAGTTCGAATGTAGGTTCGAATGCGGAACAAAGTGGAAGGGGCCTGTTGGCGGAATCGATCATGCAAGGAGCCTATCGCCCCCCGAAGCTTAACATTTCGCCCCAATTCCTCCCTTGTCACCTGAAACCCATCCAGGCTCGTCGGGTGATGGAACGCAACCAATATGCTCTTTACTTCACCAAGAAGCGCCTGCATCTCCTCGTCCTCGAAATCGTGAAGGCCAGCCATAACCGCCCTCCATCTTTGGGGCTGAGCTACAAAATAGGCGCTCCACCAGTAAAATTCCTCGAAAGACTGGATGGCATGAAGGAAGTAGACTTGAAACGAAAACAAGCCCTGCTGTCCCTTTGTCAGATCCCTAAAAAAAGCCTTCATCCCATCGGATGAGGAAATGCTCGAAGAGTCCGTCATTCGCCTTTTGTATTCTTCAATCAAAGGGGCAAAGCACACCGATTCCAACTTCTCCAGCGGGAGCAAGTCCCACTCATTCCGGTTTTGTTTGGGCAGCAAAAGAAAAGAGTCCCTCCTTTTCTCCAGTATACCGGAAAAAGGAAAAAGGGACTTCTTTTCCATAGAACGGCCAACTACTCCGCTAGACCACGAACAAACTGAATGGCATGAAGCGGAATCAGGATTTTCACATCGGAAGGGGCATAGCCGCCGGTATCGGAAGCTACGGTCATGAAGCCGTCTGCTGCTTCCAGCAAGGTACCGCTGTAGAACGAATCGGCGAGAAAGACCTCAACCTCTCGGCCCGATTGTTTGTCGAGTGCCTCGATAAGCCTTGGCGGGGCCGCTATCCTATGCAAAGCCTCACCTGACCGTCGCAGACTCTCCTCCGGCCCATCGGAAGGGGGTGTGACGGAATCGATTGCTGCATACGGAACGTAGACCTCGTCCCCCATCGTTTCGCGAAGAAGAACGTAATCCTCCCCAGCAAACAAGAGTGTGCCCTCAAGCGGTCCTGAACCGGTGTAGAGCGTCCACTTCTTGCCTTCTCCATCTCGAAACAGGCGTTGCAGCGCTTCAGCCGACGTCAGGCCCTCTACGGCGACCTCCAGCCTCCGTACCCGAGCGTTCGTCTCCCGGAGGCGCTGGTCTTGCCGCGCAAGCTCTTTTTCCACCGCCGCGAGGCGTTCCTCAACCCGTCCCTGCCATTCGAACCACTCCCGCCAGAAACGGCGTGACAGAATGAACCAGAGACAGAACGGACGACAACGGCCTCTCGCTCGCGCCTTTGACATTGTTCATCCCTCCTTCTCTTCATTCCTCTCATTTTATGAGGAAGAGAAGGAGCAAGAGACGGCTGATGAAATCAGCCGGACGCCTTTTCTAAGGCCGTGGCTCGGGTTTCCCTCCCAAAGAGCACCAGGACCACAACGCCAATTCCGAGCACGATGGCAAAGAGGCTGAAGATTGCCCCATAGGAATACGCTCGGCTCACAAGAACCCCGACCAGGTACGGAGCGATGGCGCTGCCGATTCGGCCGAAGCCGGAGGCAAAGCCCGCCCCCGAGGCGCGCACCTCATCCGGGTAATTCTCCGGGGTGTACGCATACAAAGCGCCCCAGGCTCCCAGGTTGAAGAAGGACAGGAGGGCCCCCCAGGTGAGGAGGGCTGCGGTGGAGGTGCTTTCGCCGAAGAAGACGGCGCAGACCGCCGTGAACGCTAGAAAGAGCGCGAGCGTAGGACGGCGTCCCCAGCGTTCCACCAGCCAGGCGGCGACAAAGTAGCCGGGCAGTTGCGCCAGCGTCATGAGCATGACGTATTTGAAGCTGTTGATCGTGGTGAACCCTTTGCCGACCAGCACCGACGGAAGCCACAGGAACATGCCGTAGTACGAAAAGGCGATGGAAAACCAGACGGTCCAGAGCACAGCGGTGCGGCGGCCATGCTCGCGGAAGAGAGAGCGAAGCGGAACCTTCGGATGAAGCTTCGGCTGCCGGGTCTCCGGAATCGTTCGCCGGATGAGCACAGCGTAAGCAATCGGAAGAGAGCCGACGATGACGGCCGCTCGCCAGCCGTAGTCCGGCATAACGAAATAGGCGAGGATGGCCGCGGCCATCCAGCCTCCTGCCCAGAAGCTTTCCAAGAGCACGACAGCCTGTCCCTTCTTGTCGGGCGGCGCCAGCTCATTGACCAATGTGGACGCGACAGGCAGCTCGGCTCCGAGCCCGATGCCCATGATGAGACGGCAGGCCAGCATGAACGCAAGGCCCGGTGAAAAGGCGCTCGCGAAGCTTGCCGCCCCAAACAGAATGAGCGTGATCAGAAAGATCGGTCGGCGTCCCAGCCGATCAGCCAAAACTCCGCCAAGCGGCGCGCCGATTGCCATCCCGGCGGTCGTGAATGTACCGAGCAGCCCTTTTTCAGCAGGGGTGAGGCCCCACTCGGTCGTAAGCTGGACAAGAATAAACGACAGCAAGCCGACATCCATCGCATCGAACAACCAGCCGAAGCCGGCGGACCAGAATACTTTTTTGTAGGCGGGGGATGGTGCAGTCTTCACTAGAGGTTCCTCCCTTGAGCATCGATGCAAATTGGCTTTTCTCCCCACTATAGCGTGCGTTTGGCCAAAACTCCAGCAGCCCCTTGATAAGAAGGCGCCGACTTACTCGCTCGACGAGGAAAAAGGAGGATTGACAGGCTTCATTTAATGTATATATTATATATATACAATATAATCATTAAGCAGGTGAACCATGAACATCGTCTTGTCGCATACGAGCGGGGAGCCCTTTTACTTGCAGATTGTCGAGCAGCTTCGCCGACAGATCTTGACCGGGGTGCTGCTACCGGGTGCCGGTTTGCCCTCTATCCGCCAGTTGGCCAAAGATCTGCAAATCAGCGTCATCACGACAAAGAGAGCTTATGAGGAATTGGAAAAGGAAGGCTTCATCGATTCAAAGGTAGGCCGCGGCTCTTTTGTGGCAGGGGTGAGTGCAGAAGCCCTGCGAGAAGAGAGAGTGAAACGGCTGGAACAGGACCTGCTTCAGCTCGTTGAAGAAGCCCGCGCCATCCGAATCTCTTATCCCGAGCTGCGGGACATGCTGCGGCTTTATTACGAGGAGGATGAATCATGACCGCCATCGACATTCAGGACCTGACAAAACGCTACGATCGCTTTACGCTCCACCCCGTTTCCTTTACCGTTCCCAAGGGCTACATCACCGGATTAATCGGCCCGAATGGAGCGGGCAAGAGCACGATCATCAAGGCAATGCTTGGACTCGTGCGTCCCGACAGCGGACAGATCCGGTTTGATGGCCGTTCTTTTCCACAGGAGGAGAGGGCCATTAAGGAACAGATTGGCTTTGTCTCGGATGAAAATCACTTCTACGAGCAGCTGACCGTCGCGGAGCTGAAGCGGAACTTCGCCCCCTTCTACCCGGAGTGGAGCGATGCCGACTTTGCGCGATACGCTAACCTCTTCGAGCTGGACCTCAAGAAGAGGATCAAGGACCTGTCCAAGGGAACTCGCATGAAAGTGTCGCTTGCGCTTGCTCTCTCCCACAACGCCCGGCTGCTTATCATGGACGAGCCCACTGGCGGCCTCGATCCTGTTTTCCGCAGAGAGCTGCTCGATCTGCTGAGCGACTTTATCCAGGATGGAGAGCGCTCCGTGCTGTTCTCCACGCACATCACGACCGACCTGGATCGGGTCGCCGATTACATCATCTGCATGAACCGAGGGCGGCTCGTCTTCAGCGAAAGCAAGGAATCGATTCTGGAGCGCTATGTTCTCGTACGGGGAAGCAACGAACTGCTCGACCGCGACGTGCGGCAGGAATTCATCGGCCTTCGGGAAACGGAAGTCGGCTTTGAGGCGCTTCATGCCGATCGCAGGCGGGCGACCGAGCTATTTCGAAACGCCGCCATTCTAGAGAACCCAACACTGGAAGATATCCTCTACTACACAGCGAAAGGAGAGGTTCTGCTTGGGTAACCTCATCCTCAAGGACTTACGCGTCCATAGCAAAATCGGCGCCCTCTTGCTCGTTTGGGCGCTTGGGTTCCTCCTGTTTCTTGGTGCCAAAGGGTTGATGGGTTTCACCGTCGGCTACTACGTCCCCTTGTTCTTCACCATCATCATCGTTTCCGCCGAATTCAAAAACCAAAACCTGCTGTTTATAAACAGCCTGCCCGTAACCCGCCGCGATATCGTGAACAGCAAATTTGCCATCGCCTTGGCTACGAGCATCCTCGGTGTCGTTCTGTCGATCGGAATTTCCCTGATGCAAAAAGGCGGAGAGGCGTCCATGCCGCTTGAATGGACAATTGCCCTCACCCTTCTCGTCTTCAGCCTGTGCCTGTTGACCTTATCTCTTTATCTACCCATGGTGTTTTGGCTTGGAGAAAAAGCCTTACTCTTCGTCAGCGTCCTGATCAGCGCTCTCTTCATTTTCCTAACAAGCAGTTTCAAGGACTTGTCCGGTTGGATCGGTACATATGCAGATTCGGCAGCGCCATCCACTCTGGCCACCCTGCTTCGCTTCCCCGGCATGCTGCTCTTGCCGGCCCTCTCGCTTGGGACCCTGTTTATCGCCTGGCTCATCTCTGCACGAGTATTGGAGAAGAAGGATTTGGGGTAGGGGGACAAGAAGGCTATAACGAAAGAGGCATTCCTGTATAGGAATGCCTCTGCTAATGTACTATAATTTCACCATTTCAGTACGCCTCACTGATGGTTTGATACGGTTACATCCAAAGTTGCTGCAGCTTTGCCGGGAGACTTCACCGTGATGTGAATGACATCGCCAGTTTTAAAGTCATAATAGGGGTCGTCACCTATCTGAATGTTCCTCTCCAGCTTGTCGTAGGCGAGTAACCAAACCATTTTATATTGGCCCCAAGTGATCAAGATTATATCACCTGGTTGTGTCGCAATCGTAAAGTCAGAAATACCAGGGTAGATTTTAGCGGATCCAACGAAAGTGATCGGGCTGGTCTGCCCGCTGTTCTTTTTCACCGGAATCTCAAACTCCACAGCATGCTTCCCCTCCTCCGTTGCAATCACTTTGATCCAAGGGCTGCCTGCAGGAATGGGCACTGAAAGGGGCATTCCGATGCTATATTTACCAGTCTTAAAGGTACCAAGCAGAAGTCCATTAGCATCGTAGACTTCTAGTGAAGTGTTAAGCGCCTGAATCGGAAGATAGAAATCCCCTTCATACACGGTTCCCGTTACAGTCGGAATAGCCGATGATTCCGCATGCGCCTGTACCTCAATCACAAGAGGAACGCTCGACTCATGTCCGTTCTTCTGGGTCACCAGAATCAGTTTGTCCCCTTCTTGCAGCACATCAGACAAATTCGCTTTTACAACTCCGCCCACTGAGTTGTAGAAGGACCCGTGAGTGTATGTTTTCGGTGCAGAGCCCAGATGGTAAATCAGCAACACGCTTCCTTCTTCCACCTGAGCGGTTAAGGTAGAGTCGCCTTCATATACTGCTTGAGCTACCGATGGCTGAGCTACTCGATTTGCGGGCAGAGGAGCCACTTGAATAAGGAAGGGGTCACTCAATTGTTTGCCTGGAATGTAAGCGTACAAATAAACTTTGGAGCCTGGCTTGAGTGTTCTGTACGTATTTAGCTCAACAGTGCGATGTTCCCCTCCTTTAGGGCTGTAACCAAAGTAGCTGTTTCCGTCCTCTGTAGTCATGTATAGGGCCGCATCCTGGATCGTATCCACTTGAATGATCGGTGAATCAAAACGTATCATACTTGAGGTAGACGGGGCTTCTATTTTTCCACTGGCAGCCAAAACGGTTACTTGCTTGACAACAGGCGCCTTGCCCGGTTGTTGCGCTGCAATCTCAATCGTTTCACCTGCTTTTAGGTTGACGAAGGGTTGAAAGAAGATCCCCCCTTCATTTTCCCATGTAGAGAAAGTGGAAGTTTTAATGCGATAGCTCATGCCCTTAAGCTCTTTCAGATTCAAATATGCAGGACCTTCATAAACTGAATCTTTCAGGAATTCGTCAGGACCTTTCTCAGTTAGAGGTGATTTCACGATAATCTTGACCGGATCACTGCCGACCCATCCTGATGCTCTAGCAGTAACTTGGAGAACATCCCCCTCTTCAACATCCGAATAGACAATGGCGCGGAAAGAGCCGTCTGGATCGCCATTTCCATACCCAAGGAAGTTACCTTGCTCGTCCTCAATGCTTATAGAGGTATACGGCATCGATTTTCCAGTCAGCAAGAAGTCGCCACCATGAACATCGAATACAACCGGTATCGGTGTTTTTTCCTTTTCGTTATCAGAGCCGCTGAGCACCGGTACAAGCAGGGATTTGCTTTCATTTCCACCGTCTCTTTGTGCGGTAACTTCCAAAGTACTGGAAGGAGTCACTACTGTATTCTCAAGGTTGAGAGAAACCGCAAAAATGCCGTTATATTCGGATTCGCCCGAACCCAGCAGCTCCTTGTTATAATAAACGCGGATCGTCGCATGTCCATCAGCGAGGCCTCTGATATATGTGGAACCCGCTTTATATTGATCCACAAAGTAAGGCGCATTCACGGTGGCATCACCAGACCCTTGCGTTGGAGCGGGAGTAGGGTTCGTTGAGTCCGTCGGCGTCGGCGTGGGTGTCGAGCCGGATGTCGGGGTTGGCGTCGCTACTGGAGGAATGTACCCGCCTCCACCGCCGCCGCTAACTGGAGTAGGGGTCGGCGTCGCGCTCGGCGTTGGCGCAACGCTCGGCCACGCTGATGGGTTACCCTCTTCCTTCACAATCTTTGCCGCTTGCTCCACGTACTCTTCTTTGTTCACATAGAAGCTGTATGTCAGCTTGGCTAGCGCTTGCCGTTCAGCTTTGGCAGCCGGTTCGAAGTACAGCTTGCCGTCCTTCTCAACCCCTTGGATGAAACCCAGCTTCGCAGCAAGGCGAACCGCCGGCAGTGCCCAGGACGAGATTTTGCCTGCATCTGCGAACGCAGCTTCTCCTTGAAGCGCTTGTGCAGACTGTTCCAGTCCCATTGCCCTTATGTAGAACACTGCCAGTGCTTCACGCGAGACTTGCTCGTTCGGAGAAAAACTCGTTGCCGAAGTGCCTTTGGTAATGCCCGAAGCAACCATTGCTCCGACATATCCCTTGTACCAGGCATTTGCCGGGATATCCTTGAAGGGTGCTGCGGCTTCTGGGTTCGGCTTCAGTCCAAGCGCCAGTGTCAGCACCTTGGCCATCTCCGCCCGTGTCGACCCTGCGGTCGGGTTGAATTGGCCTGCTCCATCGCCCGACAGAATACCGAGTTTGACCAATTCCTCTATCTCTGTCTTGGCATAGGATTTTTCTACATCCGTGAAGCTTGCTGCCGCAGCCGTTGCAGCCGATGCCTGCGATACAGCTCCTGCAAACGGGCTTACCGCTAATGCCAATGCCAGCAGGCCGGCCATTGTCTTTTTACGCATCCATGCGTCCATTCTTTCTGCCTCCCATGATCTTACTCTCTCGTTTTTTTGTAGAGATGCTTTGTGACGATCTTTCTTCCGATTATCCCTCTTCTCAGTTGAAATCTAGGAAAAGCTTCCTAATTATACCTCGCCTGTCCCTCCTAATAAATACCTAATTTCGCTATTTTGCGCAGGTATTCCTCATCGGTATGGTGCTCGTATTCATTCCCGTGTGCTTATTACGCAAGCACCTTCCGAAAAGACCTTTTTTCTTACCGAGATCCCTATCCGCTGTGAAGGGGGAGTTCTTACCGTTATCTCCTGCAACAAAAAAGCCCTCCACCACCACGCGATGATTCGCATGGAAAGCGGAAGGCCTTGGGTTACAGCTGCGGCAGTTGCCAATCGATAGGCTCTTGGCCAGTTTCCCGGAGAAACTCGTTCGCTCGGGAAAAGGGACGGCTCCCGAAAAAGCCTCGATGAGCAGAGAGCGGACTTGGGTGCGGGGAGCGGATGACGTAGTGCCGGTTCTGATCGATCATCGGCAGCTTGCTCTGCGCCGGGCTGCCCCACAGCAGGAAGACAATCGGGCGGCTCTGGGCGTTTACCGTCTCGATTACCCGATCGGTGAATCGCTCCCACCCTTTGCCCTTGTGGGAATTGGCTTCTCCTGCCCGGACAGTGAGCACCGTATTGAGAAGGAGAACCCCCTGCTCCGCCCAATGGGTCAAGTGCCCGTGATTGGGGATGCGGCAGCCCAGGTCTTGATGAAGCTCTTGCAGCATGTTGCGCAAGGAGGGAGGCACCGGGACCTTCGGCTTCACGGAAAAGCTCAGGCCATGCGCCTGCCCCGGCCCGTGATAAGGGTCCTGGCCGAGGATAACCGCCTTCACCCGATGAAGCGGCGTCGTGTGCAAGGCATTGAATATATTATACATATCTGGATATATCGTTTGAGTCCGATATTCTTCCGCCAAAAAGGCCCGAAGCTCCTTGTAGTAAGGCTGTTCAAATTCGCGCTCAAGCGGCGCGGCCCAATCGTTTTGCAGGATTGCCATCGCCAGTCCTTCCTTTATCCCATAGTCGTGGTCGGCGTATCCGCCTCTATTCTCCTATTCTATCGATGTGCGTTCGTTCCTTCAACTCCAGGCGGTACGAGATTCCGGTTCCGTTCATGGTTTGGTAACAGACTCCTTGGGAAAAGGCCTTTTCAGAAAACGAAAGCTGGGCTATAATACTCCCATGCCTTGGGAGGATCGTCCTTACGATCCGGCCTGGCTCTCAATCGAATATCGCTCGTATAATAGCGGGAATATGGCCCGCAAGTCTCTACCTGATCACCGAAAATGATCGGACTACGAGTGCCGGACGCCTTCCCCTTTTGTGCTGTACGCTGGGAAGGGATCATTTGCCGCACATCCGTTAGACCGCTCTCTTTTTCATTTGGGGAGGCGGTCTTTTTTATGGCTTCAACCACGGCTTCAAACCAACCAGAGATACAGGGGGACTCACATGCAATTGCTTAAGGACAAGATCGCACAGGAAGGAATTGTGCTGTCGGATCAAGTGTTGAAGGTAGACGCCTTTCTCAACCACCAAGTTGACCCGCAGTTGATGATGGAGATCGGCAAGGAGTTTGTCGCGCGTTTCGCGGGGGTCTCGTTTACCAAGGTGTTGACGCTGGAATCATCCGGCATCGCTCCCGCCGTCATGACCGCTCTCGTGCTCGGCGTGCCGCTCATCTTCGCTCGCAAGCGGAAGTCGCTCACGCTTACGGAAGACATCCTCGTGGAAAAGGTGTACTCGTTCACGAAGCAGGAAACGAATGAGGTTACGGTTTCGAACCGCTTCCTCGTACCTGGCGACCGTGTACTCGTCATCGACGATTTCCTCGCCCGTGGCGAAGCGGCGCTCGGTCTGGCCCGCATCGTCGAGAAGGCCGGGGCAGACGTTTCCGGCATCGGGATCGTCATCGAGAAATCGTTCCAGGACGGTGCTAGCAAGCTAGCAGAGGCCGGCTATCGTGTCGAATCGCTTGCCCGCATCGCCTCCCTCACGGATGGCCGCGTCACGTTCGCCCACTAATTCTTAGGAGAGTGCACCCTTTCATGCGTAACCCGTTCAAGCTGTTCTCGCTCGGCCTCCAGCACGTTCTCGCCATGTATGCCGGCGCCGTTGTCGTGCCCCTCATCGTGGCAAGCTCCATCGGCCTCACCGGCGAGCAAACCGCCTACCTGATCGCCATCGACCTGCTCACCTGCGGGCTCGCCACCCTGCTCCAGGTGTGGAAAAACAAGTTCTTCGGCATCGGCCTTCCGGTCGTGCTCGGCTGTACGTTCACTGCCGTCGGCCCGATGATCTCCATCGGCTCCAAGTTCGGGATGGGCGCCATCTACGGTGCCATTATCGTATCCGGCATTCTTATCTTCCTGTTTGCCCCGCTCTTCGGCAGGATCATCCGCTTCTTCCCGCCGGTCGTCACCGGCTCCGTCGTGACCATCATCGGGATCAGCCTGATCCCGGTTGCCATCACCGACATGGGCGGCGGCAGCAGCGCCGGGGAAGCCTTCGGCGACCTGTCCAACCTGGGCCTCGCCTTCGGCGTGCTCGTGCTCATTTTGCTGCTGAACCGCTTTGCGACGGGCTTCCTTCGTTCGATCTCCGTCCTGATCGGCCTCGTGGCGGGAACCATTGCCGCCTGGTTCATGGGCAAGGTTGACTTTTCCTCAGTGGCGGACGCTTCCTGGTTCCATTTCGTGAAGCCGTTCTACTTCGGAACGCCGGAATTCCATCCATCCGCCATCATCATCATGACGCTCGTGGCCATTGTCAGCGTTGTGGAATCGACCGGGGTGTTCATCGCCCTCGGCAAGATCTGCGACAAGGAGATTACCCCGGCCGACCTTACCAAAGGCTACCGGGCGGAAGGGCTCGCCAGCATTCTCGGCGGGATCTTCAACGCCTTCCCGTACACCACGTTCTCGCAAAATGTCGGCCTCGTGCAGATGACCAAGGTCAAGTCGCGCGACGTCATCGTGATGGCAGGCAGCTTGCTCGTCCTCCTCGGCCTTCTGCCGAAGGTAGCGGCAGCGACCACCGTCATTCCGTCCCCGGTGCTCGGCGGCGCCATGATCGCCCTGTTCGGCATGGTCATGTCCTCCGGTATTCGCATGCTGAGCGACGTTGACCTCAGCAACCACGAAAACCTGCTGATCATCGCCATCTCGGTCGGCATCGGCATGGGTGTCTCCGTTAACCCCGAGCTGTTCGGCAAGCTGCCGGAAAACCTTCAAGTGTTGGCCGACAGCGGTATTGTAGCCGGCAGCATCACCGCGGTGCTGCTGAACATCCTCTTCAACATGACCCGGCGCAAAAAGAATCCCCTCGACGCATCCCGGGAGAAAACGAACACAGAAGTCGCGTAAGCCATGTGTATCAACGGCAATGGCTTAACAGCCACCGGATGATTCCTTCATGCCACTAAAGACTTCCATTATTGAAGGCAACTTCAAAAAGAAGACAAGCCCCTTTCACCTGTCGCACATGCTGCGCGTTGGGTGAAGGGGCTTTTTGGTGCTGGCCGGTAATAGGCTCGCTCCAGATCGAGCATTCGATCCGATTTCGCGTGCGGCTATTCCCGTTCGTCTGCTGCCGGACTTCCCTTACAGAGCCCATTCCTCGCCGGGCTGTAGGATTTTGCCGCGAATGTCCCGCTCGCGGAGCATGCCCAGGAAGTCCTCTGGGTTTTGCCGAATGGGCGGGAAGGTATTGAAGTGGATAGGAACCACAATTTTTGCCTTCAACCATTCCGCCGCAACCGCTGCATCCTCGGGCCCCATCGTGAAGTGATCGCCGATCGGAAGGAACGCCACATCGATATTGTGCCGCTCCCCGATCAGCCTCATGTCGCCGAATAGCGCTGTATCTCCAGCATGCAGGATCGTACGTCCGTCCATCTCGATGAGGAAGCCTGCCGGCATTCCCATGTAAACAGGAAGCCCGTCTTCTCCCGTTACGCTGGAGCTGTGGAAGGCTTGGACCATTTTGAAGCTGGCAAAGGGCGTTCGGTAGGTGCCGCCCAGGTTCATCCCCACCGTCTTGGCTCCGCTCTGTCCGATATAACCCGCAAGCTCTGGAGTGGCTACCACCTCCGCTTCACACCGCTTGGCAATATCGGCCGCATCTGCGATATGATCGCCGTGCCCATGCGTAAGCAAGACGTAGTCCACGTGAATGTCCTTCGCTTCAACCGTGGCCATTCCATTTCCAGATAGGAAAGGATCGATGATCACGGAACGCCCGTTGCCATCGGTCAGTTGCACGCAAGCATGCCCGTGAAAGCGAATGTTCATACAGGTATCTCCTCCTTCTAAGGTAAGAACTCCTTCCTTTTTACCCAACTTTCACGGCGAATGCAAGTTTAGGCCCTCCATATTGCCCATCCTTGATCTACCCCAACTTGATCTACCCCATATCGACTCTCTCCGGCCTAATCCCCTCATACTTGCACCTGCCATGAGTATCCTCTCTTCGTTTCCTCTTCATCCTGCGTGGCGTATCCCCTCGTCTATTGCCAAAAAAGGCACCGTCCTACATCGGACAGCGCCTGCTTGTATGGTTGTATTTCTTCTATTATTGAAGGAAATCCCACAGTTGCTTGGCAATCAGCAGAGCACTCATGCTGAGAAAGAGCGGGCGAACAAACCGCGTTCCTTTCTTAATGGCGAGTTGGCTGCCGACAAGGGAGCCGAGCACCATGGAGATTCCCATGGCGAACCCAATCGAATAATCAATGGATTGAAAAAGGGCAAACATGGACAAGCTCGCGAGACCGCTGCACAGGTTGAGCACCTTGGCGTTGCCCGCTGCGCCGACAAAATCAAAGCCGATCAGCAAGAACGCGAAGATGAGAAACGAGCCTGTTCCCGGTCCGAAAAAGCCGTCATAGCCGCCGAGCACAAAGGCCGCCGCCGTGATGCCAAGCGCTGTTTTGGAGGTCAACCCGGCGTAGGTCCGCTTGTCCCCCATTTGTTTACGCGTAAGTGTAAAGATCGTAACAGCAAACAGCATGACAATCATCATCGGCCTCAGGAATCCAGACGGCACCCAATGGAGCACAATGGTCCCGAGTGCGCCGCCCGCTATCGAAAAGCCGACCAGTCGCTTGACCAACGCCTTGTCCACTCGTCCCGACTTCACGAAGGAAAGGGTGCTCGTCAGGCTGGACATGGCCGAGGCCAGCTTGTTCGTTCCCAGCACCAGATGCGGCGGAATCCCCGTCGCCATCAGGACGGGCAAGGAAATCATCCCTCCGCCGCCTACTACCGAATCCACAAACGCCGCAACAAACCCACCCGCCATGATAAACAGCAACATTTCAAACGACAGCCCGCCCACGATAAGATGCCCCCGATAGTATGTATGTAGGATTCTCGAGTTTCCGACAGCCTAGCAGCGATCTCTCTCTGGTCGCCTTTCACTCTGTCCACTCGTTTTGTTCATCCCCACTATACACCCCTCAAACCTGACATAATGTGATACAGATCATTATTTTTAATAAATGTGATAAGTTTTTTGTATAGGTTAAGTGGAAGCTGATTTGCTATGCTGATGGCAGGTGAAGCACACCGTTTTCGTTCCCTTAAATCGAGGGAAGAAGCGGTGTGCTTTTTGATTTTGGTGGGGGAACTTGCAATTCACATCAAGAGCTAAAGCCGCTGTGCAGGATGATCAAGCCTTATAGGGGAAAGCTCTGCGCTTTTTTAGATCAATTTAGAGGAGGGGTTATGAAAGTTGATGGAGCGAATGATTGAAGAGTGGATGGAGCTGCATAGCCGCGGTCGGAGTGGTGAGTCGTTGCGCCGTCTTGTGGAAGGCCATGGGCATGCGGAGAGGGCCTTCGTTCAACAGGTTTGGTTACCTGCCGTTGGACATCTGGATCACCTTGTCCCCGAATACGAAATACACGACTTTCGTGATGGAGTGCGGTATCTGGACTTTGCCTACCTCCGTCCTCCTTACCGCGTTTGTCTTGAAGTGGATGGATATGGGCCGCATTCACGCGATTTGTCCCGTTGGCAATTTGCTGATCAGCTAACCAGGCAGAATCATCTCATTCTGGACGGCTGGAAGGTCCTTCGGTTTTCCTATGACGAAGTAAAAGAACGCCCTCGTCGTTGCCAGCAGTTGATCCACCAAATGCTTGGCAATTGGTATCAAGATTACGATCGCAAGGAGACGTGGAAAGCCCTCGGATTGAAGCAGCGCGAGATTTTGCAAAGAGCTGCCGAGCGGGATACTTTTCGAATCCAGGATGCGTCGGATTGGACGCATACGGAGAGGCAACATGCCCGCAGGCTGCTGCTTGAACTTTGCAGCAAAGGCTATTTGGAAGCGGCATCGGGTAACCGACGGACCACAAGCTACCGATTGGTTCGAAAGGGAATGGATCTGCTTAACGTGTGACCCGTCCTCGTTGGTTATTGTGGAAATAACGATTTGCCAAATCCTTATTCCTTCAAATCCCCTTTCCTATTGTCTATTAAGGATATGCCATACCGTTATTTCGAATCGTCCAGGGGATTTCGCCTCTTTTTGTGCAAATAAGGATACCGGATATCCTTATTCCGCTTGATTTTTAGCAGAATTGCTGATTAAGGATTTGAAAAATCGTTATTTCTCTATGGCATTGGCACACGGCTGGAGGATACGGGGGTATCGCAGTCCAGGCGCGATCCGAGCGCATTCCAGGCACGGGTCCGGGCGCAGTCAGCACTCGGTCCGCATACCGCACAGCGTGGCTGCATCGCTCGCTTCGCTCAGCTCCTGCTCACAAAAATAAAGGGGCAACCGCGCGATTCGCGGTTACCCCTTCATGGCTTTGGTTGTGGTCCTGCTTGGCCTGCAGCTTTTCGCCACAGCCTTGACGGCCTTTGCTTCTGCTTCTGCTTCCGCACATGCTTCAGCTCAAGTCCGCCTTCGGCCTTCCTGCGTTCCGCTCACTTCGTGCAGCCTTCGGCTTCGGGCTCAGTCGACGGGGAAGCCTTCGGCTTGCGATCCGCTCCGACGGCGATCGCGGCCGGGGCTTGCTTGCCGTTCTTGCCCTCTTCGATCCCTTGATCGATGAGGCGCTTCGCACGGTCGACTTCTTCCTCCGTCGGCTCCCGGAAGTCGGCTCCCGGATAAGCCTTGCCCATCTGCTCCCACTTGAAAACTCCGAGGGAGTGGTACGGCAGGATATCAATCTTCTCGACATTATCCAGGCTGCCGATGAAGCGGCCCAGGTTCAGCAGATCCTCTTCGTCATCATTGATGCCGGGAATGAAGACGTGGCGAATCCATACCTTCTTGTTGATGTCGGACAGGTAACGGGCGAACCGCAGCGTGCGGTCGTTCGGCTGGGCCGTGAGGGAGATGTGCTTGTCTCGGTCAATATGCTTGATGTCCAGCAGCACAAGATCCGTCACTTCCAGAAGCCCCGTTACATGACTCGGCTCGCAGAAGCCGTTGGAGTCGAGAGTCGTATGCAGGTTCCAACGCCGCTTCACTTCACGGAACAATCGTTCGACGAATCCGGCTTGCAGCGTCGGCTCTCCGCCGGTTACGGTCAGCCCGCCATTGGAACGGCGGTAGTAGTTCAGGTAAGGAGCGATTTCGTCCACCATCTCGTCGACGGTGACCTCGCGCCCTCCCTTCATCTCCCACGTGTCCGGGTTGTGGCAGTACTGGCACTGCAAAGCACAGCCTTGCGTAAACAGCACAAAGCGAATGCCGGGTCCATCGACGGTTCCAAAAGTCTCTACGGAGTGAATACGTCCTTGCATCGTGATCACTTCTCCTTCCAGGCGGCATGCGCAAGGGGTAAGGGTTCTGTAACTCGCATGAAGCCGATCGTTCAAAAATCCGGGGCCTCGAAAATCGGCGGGACGTGATCCCGGTTCCTTTTTTCAGGGGCCCCAGCTTGAGTTAAATGTTCAGGTCAGTCGATTCGGAGAAGCTCATGCGAACGAAGCGTCGTAGCAACAGCAGACAGGCGGTTCGTCCGGCAGAGGCTGCCGAAATCGGAAGTCTTACATGGAGCGGTGGAACGTCCGGTTGATGACATCCAATTGTTGTTCGCGGGTCAGCTTGATGAAGTTAACAGCGTAGCCCGATACGCGAACGGTCAATTGAGGATAGTTTTCCGGGTGGTCCATCGCGTCAATCAGTTGCTCACGATCGAACACGTTGACGTTCAAGTGGTGACCATGGGAGGCCATGTAGCCGTCCAGCATGGAAGCCAGGTTGCTGACGCGTTGGTCGAGGTCCTTGCCGAGCGCCTTCGGAATGATCGAGAAGGTGTTCGAGATCCCGTCCATGCTGTGTTCGTACGGAAGCTTGGCGACGGATTCCAGGGAAGCGAGAGCGCCCTTCTTGTCGCGGCCGTGCATCGGGTTAGCGCCCGGTGCGAACGGTTCGCCGGCTTTACGGCCGTCCGGGGTCGTCCCCGTCTTCTTACCGTACACGACGTTCGAGGTGATCGTCAAGACGGACATCGTGTGCATCGCGTTGCGGTAGGTCGGGTGCTTGCGGATCATGTTCATGAACGTTTCTACCAGCTCGACGGCAATTTCATCGACGCGTTCGTCGTTGTTGCCGTATTGCGGATATTCGCCTTCGATCTTGAAGTCAATGGCGATGCCCTTCTCGTTGCGGATCGGGGTTACCTTGGCGTACTTGATCGCGGACAGGGAGTCAGCTGCAACCGACAGGCCGGCGATACCGGTTGCCATCGTACGCAGGATGTCCTTGTCATGCAGAGCCATTTCGATCCGTTCGTAGCTGTATTTGTCATGCATGAAGTGGATGATGTTCAAGGTGTTGACGTACAGGCCGGCGAGCCATTCCATCATTTCCTTGTACTTCGGCATTACTTCTTCATAGGTCAGCACTTCAGAAGTAACCGGTTGGAAGTGCGGGCCCACTTGGACTTGCAGCTTCTCGTCTACACCGCCGTTGATGGCGTACAGGAGAGCCTTCGCCAGGTTAGCGCGAGCGCCGAAGAATTGCATTTGCTTCCCGATCCGCATAGCGGATACGCAGCAAGCGATGCCGTAGTCGTCTCCGTAGAAGCCGCGCATCAGGTCGTCGTTCTCATATTGAATGGAAGACGTTTCGATGGAGACCTTGGAGCAGAACTTCTTGAAGCCTTCCGGCAGTTGGGTCGACCAGAGCACCGTCAGGTTCGGTTCCGGAGCCGGGCCCAGGTTGTACAGGGTGTGCAGGAAGCGGAAGGAGTTCTTCGTGACGCGAGTTTCCCCGTTCAGGGACATCCCGCCGATGGACTCCGTTACCCACGTGGGGTCACCGCTGAACAGCTCGTTGTAGTCCGGAGTACGAAGGAACTTGACGATCCGCAGCTTCATGACGAAATGGTCGGCAATTTCTTGCGCTTCCTTCTCGGTGAGCGTGCCTTCATCCAGGTCGCGTTGTACGTAGATGTCAAGGAAGGACGATACGCGGCCCAGGCTCATGGCAGCTCCGTTTTGTTCCTTGATGGCAGCCAGGTAGCCGAAGTATACCCATTGGAAGGCTTCCTTCGCCGTGCGAGCCGGTTGAGAGATATCAAAGCCGTGCATTTGGCCGAGCTTCTTCAGTTCGTTCAGGGCACGGAATTGTTCGGAGATTTCTTCACGCAGGCGGATGATGTCTTCCGTCATCGTACCGACTTCGAGAAGGGCGTGCTCGCGTTGTTTGTCCTTCATGAGGCGGTCAACGCCGTACAGAGCTACGCGACGATAGTCACCAATGATACGGCCGCGGCCGTAAGCATCAGGCAGACCCGTGATGACGCCGGCTTTACGAGCGTTGCGCATTTCCGGGGTGTAGGCATCAAATACCCCTTGGTTGTGCGTCTTGCGGATGTTCGTGAAGATGTCGATGACTTCTTGCGGAAGCTCGAAGCCGTATGCTTTGCAGGAATCGATCACCATGCGGATCCCGCCGAACGGTTGAATGGAGCGCTTGAACGGTTCGTCGGTTTGCAGGCCTACGATTTGTTCCTTTTCCTTATCAATGTAGCCAGGACCGTGAGAAAGGATGGTAGCGGGCGTGTTGACGTCCACATCCAATACTCCGCCGGCTTCGCGTTCTTTCTTGGTCAGCTCGGAGATTTCCTTCCAGAGCGCCGTCGTATTATCCGTCGGGCCTTCCAGGAAGGCATCGTCACCATAGTAAGGGGTGATGTTGCGGCTGATGAAGTCGTTGACATCGATGTGCTTCATCCAGGTGCCGCTAAGGAAGCTTCTCCACGGACTCACGTTTGATTTCAGTACGTCTTTTTCTTGAATCGACATGATCTTGCACCTCCAAAAAGATTTCCTGCTCTCGCAGGGGGAACACGTTGACAACCTGCTTCGAGAATCAAGCTCCAAGACGGGATGAAGGAGGTCTTGAACAAGGATCTGTCGGCCTATCCTCGCCTCGTCTTAGGGTTCCATCAATAGGGGAAGGGCTATGATCGATAGCCTCACCTAAAGCGTACCCGAACAATCAGCAGGCGCTTCAGGCGGATCCGGCATCAGTTGAGCGGTTCTATCCGCCCTGTTTCATAAATGCCGTTGTGTGTTTCTTTTGTGTCCCCTTGTTGATCTATGGTTCCATTCTAAAACTTTGTGCAAATAATCACAGTGATCTTCGTCACCATTTTCAGAAAAAAATGCAGCGGTCAACGCCCCCAGAAAAGCGCACTATATCCCGGAAGAATTGGCTTCCTGTCCAACAAAACCCTGTGTCCCTTTTCCATATCTTACCCAATTCACCCTGTTGTGTCACCCCAAACTATGATTTATGTCTCATTTTTTTGAGAAGCGTGTCAGCTTGCTGTTGAAAAATACTGCATTGGTGTTTCACCTGAAAGTTCAGACAATTCAAACGAAGAATTTCACTCTTCACTCCATCCCCTCTCCATCATCAAATCCCCCCTCCTTCCTTGTCCAAAAATCAGGGTCTCCTCCTCCTGATCCTCCTTCACGAAAGGAGCTTCCGCCTCTATAAAGTCAATTCAACTCGCTATCCAAGTTTTCATTTTGCAGCCCGTTTCGGCTTCATCGGGTGAATTCCTTCTCACATGTGCGCTTCATCACATTGAGTTTCATTCTCATTTTCCATAAAAGCGGCTCCATTCCGCAGAGAATTCCCTCTTTCGGAGATGAATTTCACTCCTTGTTCTTGAATTCCTACATGTTAAATAAGGATTATTATTGCAATTCGTCCAACTCCGATCCAGCCTCTTGCTTCTATATGAGAAATGTCTCTGGGACAGACAAATAAAAAAACTCCCTGTTCAAGGGAGTTTCATCGTTCAT
This sequence comes from Gorillibacterium sp. CAU 1737, assembly GCF_039888655.1. NCBI lineage: Bacteria > Bacillati > Bacillota > Bacilli > Caryophanales > Paenibacillaceae > Gorillibacterium > Gorillibacterium sp. CAU 1737. The sequence goes on along the minus strand of NZ_JBDQQO010000003.1, from coordinate 249,605 downwards.
TTGAAGGGATCGGGTCAAATGCAGCTCGCTTCCGATTGCACAGAATGCTCATGCTGCAGGTAATTCAAATGCATCGCTTGATGGTACGCTTCGGTTGTATTAATCCGTGTCACAAAATGCGGCTCTACATCCTGACTGCGGAAAAACAGTTCATCGAGGGTCTTTATCCGGAGGCCTTCCCCCAGATCGACAAGCTCGGTAAGCCCCTTGTCCAATGCAGTCGAGACATGGGACAAGCAGCGTTTATGGTAGATGCCGTGCAGCACATGGCTTTCGTTGCCATAACGAGGAATGACCGCTTCCGTGTCCGGCTCCATTTGGGCATTCATCAATTGAGCGGCTCTAGCCGACAAAAAGGGCATATCGCTTCCGACAACCCACAAGCGATCCGACGTGCTGAGCGACAAGGCGGCATACATGGCGCCGAACTGCCCTTTGCCAGGAAAATAATCCGTTATGATTCGTACGGAGTTTCCCAGGATCGGCAGGTATTGCTTAGGCTCGCTTGTGACCACAATAACCTCGCGGCACAGGCTCTTCAGCACTCGCACTTGCCGTTGAATCAAGATTTCCCCGCAAAAGGGAAGCAGCGCCTTGGAATGAACGCCTGTTTTGCGACCGGAGTCGCCCGCCAGGATTACACCTGTAAGCATATGGAAAATCCTCCTTCCACCCGGGCTCATTCGTTCTCCGTTGGTATCATTATCAAGCATACCAAACCCATTAAGCTGTTACATTTATCACAATCTTTTTTTCGCCAAAATCCTTGTCGGTCAATGACTTACTTCACACAGTATTCCCTTTCATTTGGGATATACTATGGAATAATGGTTTCATTTAGGGGGAAAAATCCATTGACTGACACCCAAACGAGCCTCGAACAGGTTCTCCCGGGAAATACCTCTGTCTTTTCCGAAGACACTTTAGCCATTCTCCGGGAAATCATGTACGAGCAAAAATTCCCCGTCGGCTCTCGTCTCTATTGGGAAGGCGATACCGCTGATAAGCTCTACTATTTAAAATCCGGCCGCGTCAAGATCACCAAGTCAACCGACGAGGGCAAGGAACTCATCCTGTATATGCATCAAGCGGGAGACATGCTCGGACAGATCGATCCCTTTCACAACTCTCGCCAAGCCTTCAGCGCATCCGCCATGGAAGACTGCACCGTCGGCATCCTGCAACAGAGCGATCTTGAAATCCTCATCTGGCAGCACGGCGAGCTGGCGATTGACTTCATGAAGTGGATGGGCCTCACCCATCGGGTTACCCAAGCCAAATTCCGCGACATGGTCATGTACGGCAAGCCTGGAGCGCTGTGCTCGACGCTGCTTCGTCTCGCCCATACGTACGGACGTCGAACGGACAACGGCGGGTATGTCATCACCAAGAAGCTGACTCACTCAGAGCTTTCCGATATGATCGGAGCAACCCGGGAAAGCGTAAATCGCATGCTGAACGATCTTCGCAAGAAAGACGCGGTTGATTACGAGAACGGTTACATCGTCGTAAGAGACGAGGAGTATCTTCAGTCTGTCTGCCATTGTGAATCTTGTCCCAATGCTGTCTGCCGCGTCTGATCGAGACGGCCTCTCTTTGCATAGGATATTCGATTGATAAGGAACCTTCATTCCCACTTTTTTGTGGCTTTGAGGGTTCTTTTTCAGTAATAGAAAGAGTGGTCATTTTTTCACTTGTCCCTCTCTTTATAAAGGAAAAGATGCGGGCAATCGCAACACCGACTATTATTTCATGTCCAACCCTGTCGATGAGTACTTCATTTAGAGAATGAATATGATTTTCCGACTACCAAGGAAATGGAATCGATAATAAAATCATAAAAAATGGGAGCTCCCCTTAGGAAGCCCCTTATCGGATAGTCCCCTCATGTCAGCCTTTGTGGGAATGGGTTCCTTTGCCGGTGGATGCGGAGAGCTTCTCCCGGTAGTTACGAATCGGAGAAATCAGCCAGTACGCGGTCCCGACGAAGAGTGCGCCCCCTACAATGTTACCGAGCGTCACGTAACCGAGATTGTGGAACATGCCGGATAGCGTTACGTTAGCCGGATGGTCCAGCAGCAAGGCAAGCGAGAGCGTCGTCATGTTGGCGATGCTGTGCTCGAAGCCGGACGAGATGAAGGCGAAAAGGCACCAGAAGATCAAAATGAGCTTGGCCGATTCACTCTTGGCCTTATGTGAGGTCCAGATGGCAAGGCAGACCAGCCAGTTACAGAGAATACCGCGGAAGAACAGCTCGTAGCCGGGAAGCGTCATTTTCTTCACCGCGAGCACCATCAGCTGATGTTCCGGAGCGATTCCCTTGAATAGGCCGGCACCGAAGACGAGGGCTGCAAAGACGAAGGCGCCCATGAAGTTGCCGAGCCAGCACCATACCCAGTTCTTGATGGTATCCCATACGCTTGTTGCGCCGGAATACGTACTGATTGTAAAAGCCATGTTGTTGCCGGTGAACAATTCAGCGCCGGCAAAGACGACGAGCGTCAGCGCGACACCGAAGGACAGCCCCATGATCAGGTACGTAAATGGGGAATGGACGGCATAGAGCGGCGCCGATACGGAGAACATCAAGATGACGGCCACTCCGACATAAGCACCGGCCAGTCCTGACGAGATCAGGTAGCGCAGCGGGTGATTGTCGAGAAACTTCTTCTTCTTCAGGGCGTACTCGATGATGTGTTCATTGTCTTCCGTGTACATCTCTCTCATCTCCATCAAACAGGCGGTTTCCCGCCCTTTATCGTGTCAGGGTCAAATAACATTCCCTAGTATAGGGGCAAATGCGAAGTGCAGAAGTGAAATCCATCACATATTTAAAAAGCTGTCCTAGAAAAGTCATAGATTCGTCGCGAGTGACGAATCCTTCCCACCCGCCAGCTCATCCTTGCCAAGAGGCGAAATCACGCACCAGGCATAGAAAAAAGGAGCTTTCGCTCCTTTTTAGGAATGAGGAATCTCACACCCTCCACCCGGGAAAACAAGCGGTGATTTCCGTGATTTTACAGCTCCTGCGTCGTGGCGTTGAGGGCTTCTGCATTCGTGGCGACCCGGTAAGAGGCTTGACCAATCTCCTCTATAATGCCGACGAGCGTGTCCATGTCCTTCTTGACGCTCGCAGCCGACTCCAGGCTCTCTTCCATCGAGCTCACAATCTCGACGAACGTCTTCTCCGTGCGCTCCGCCTCGGATTCTCCCTCCGTAACGAGCGCTCTCGTTTCTACGATCGCCTGCACAACATTCGAAGTATACTGGGACGTTTGGGTGACCAGCTCGGTGATCTCTTGAACCGCCTGCTTGGTATCGTCCGACAGCTTCTGAACCTCGCCTGCCACTACGGCAAATCCGCGCCCATGCTCCCCAGCCCGTGCGGCCTCAATGGAGGCGTTCAACGACAGCAGCTTGGTCTGCTCCGCGATGTCTTTCACGATCAGCACGATGTTGTGAATTTGCTTCGAGGAGCGGTTCAGCTGCTGAACCGTCTCTTCCATGTGATCCGCACTCTTGCGGATGGAGGAAATCCGTTGGCCGAGCGCTTGAAGGTCGCCTTGCCCCGATTCCGCCAGCTGGCGGCTGCCCTGGGATTGACCGACACTGAGCGACAACGAGCGATTTACCTCATTGCTCGTGGACACGAGCTCTTCCACGGAGGCGCTCGTCTGTTGGGTCAGTGCGGCAAGCTCCGAGCTGATGAGCGCCAGGTTGTGCTTCAGCTCTGTTTTGACCTTCTCATACTGCGACTCCCGCTCGCGAATATTCTCCTTCTCGTATGCATCAAGCACGACCTGCTGCTCAAAGTTAAACATCTTCTCGATGGTCGCCATCGCTTGCAGGCGGTCCGCTGAATGCTCCAGTACTTGAGCGAGGTGCTCCTTAAAGGAGGATTGAAGCTTCTCGAAGGCCGCGATGTACCATTTGGGCTCCAGCCCGATCTTATTGTGCATCATGGCGATGCGGAGACGTTTTTCCATGAAGGCCGGATTGATCTGTCCGTCCAGGATCTCCTGCAGATGGCGACGCATCGTTCCTTTCAGGCGGTCGACGGTGCTGTGGATCTGAATGATCTTTTTCAGCCGGGAGACCTTCATCAGCGCCCCGTAATAATCGTCGATGATCGCCTGCAGACGCGGTTCCATAAGGGGCTTAACCCGCTTCAGAACGGCCATATCCGCATCGGTCAGATTGATCATGTCGAGCCGCTGTACGATATCTTCGTCCAAAGCAGGATCAATGTTCCCCTTTTCACTTTCGATATGTGCAAATAGAGAGTCGACGCTGCCTTCGGAAGAAGGCAGCTGGCCAGTGAAACGCCGACGCAAGGCTTGCCAGGTTTGTTGGAACGGATTTTCTCTTGTCATGGATGGTTCTCCCCCTTGGATGAATAAGCCGTCACCTCGTCAAAGCCGCGCCGTTTGTCTAGCTCTCTGGTCTCTCTTGATTCTGCGTCGCTTCAAAAAGTAACTCACTAAAGAATTCTACGCCTCCATCCAATATCCTGCAAAATTTTGTCTATATTTCGACAGTTTTCGATTATATTTTTGATAATGATTATCAATACAAACTGATTTTCCTTCCCCTCTCCGAAACTTTCCCTTTCCCCCTCGCGTCTATCGGTATAGGATTAGAAGCAAGGCAAGTTTATCCAGGGCCGGTTGGCATGCCGCCCTGCACGAGAAGCATGCCAACCGGCTCCAGAAGATAAGGAGACTCCTAATGACTCAACCAACCAAGCGGAAGGCGTGCCTTTCGCGAATTCTCGCCGTGATCCTGCTCTGCACCCTGCTGGTCGGATTGTCCCCAACTGGAATAGCAGAGCATGTGCTTGCGGAGTCCGCCTCCTCGGCGGCCAACAAGATGTCTAATAGCTCCACTCATTCTCCCCTGTTAGTGAGCCAAGCGGGGACGGTTGCAGCCAGCAAGGTGCATTACACGAATAAAGTCGCCGTGCTCATGTACCATGACTTCAAAGAAGATGCGAAGGCCAAGGCCATCTCGCTGAAGGTTTTCCAAGAGCAGCTCACCACGCTCACCAAGAACGGATTCAAGTTTATTTCGATGGACGAATTCAAAGCCTTCAAGCTGAACAAGGGAAAGGTTCCCGCCAATGCGGTTCTTCTCACCTTTGATGACGGCTATGAGGATTTCTATACGGTCGCTTATCCCTATCTAAAAGAAAAGAAGATTCCGGCAACCAACTTCCTCATCGTCCGCTCAACGGATACCGGCAACCCGGGCGGCAATCCCCACATTACCTGGGATCAGATGAGAGAGATGCTCCCGAACAAGATGAGCTTCTACAGCCACACCTACAACCAGCACTTTTATATTCCAAACGGCGGTCCGGCTCTCACCAGCCGTTATCCTGCGGCGTCGGGCAAACGAGCGGAGACGTTGGCGGAATACCGCAAGCGGGTCACGGATGACCTGTCGCTCGCGAACAAGCGCATTCGCGATGAGCTCGGTACGAAGACCGATGTCTTCTCGTATCCTTATGGAGCGTATAACAAGGAGACCCAAACGATCTCCGCCAAGGTCGGCCATAAGCTGGACGTGACGATCAAGCCCGGCCTGAACGGCCCTGCCGGCACCCTGGTCTATCGAATCAACGCCGGGTACAAAAGCATCAGCGGCAACGACCTGATCACCAAAATCAAGGGGTACACGAAATAACCGTTCGATCCCCTCCGTTAGCTGCATCACTGGCGAAAGAGCCGCTGCCCACTGCCGGGCGGCGGCTCTTTTCTATACTTGGAAGGCTTGTTATTCCGCTAGAGACTTGTAAGCCTTGGAGAGGGTATAAGTTCGAAGGGAAAAGCTCAAGGCGTAAGCGTCGGTTCCTGCCCTCCAATTCGGCAGCTGGTAGAGCAGGGAAGCGATGTCTCCCTCCTGTTGATGCTTGATGCGATCAAGCTTGAAATCAGGGACTGCATAGAGCTTCTCCGTCTCATTCCACTCGTTCAGAAAAGCTTGCAGGCCGTCTATGTCTCCGTACACCGTCACTTGGTATCCCTGAGAATCGAGTGCTGCAGGAAGGATTTCGCGGTTGACGGCACTGCTGCTTGCCACCTGGCTGGATTCCGCAGAAGGCGGAACCGTGCTGGATGCCTCCGTTTCCCCCTTCGCCCCCGTTGATGCTGTTCCGGAAGCCGCCGGTTGGCCTTGCTCCAATTTGGCGAACAGCACCCCGGACTTGGCTGCCAGCTCCGTGATCTCCTCCGTCAGCGACGAGGTCGGCTGCTGGAGCGGGACGGCTGTCAGGAGAGCCGCGATCTGCTCCGCCGTTGCCTGCTGGACGATCGGCCTCCCGGCAAGCTCGTCCCGCTCCTTTCGTTTGTCCCCCAACTGATGGTGGGCTGTCTGATAGTCCTGCCAGGAGGGGTGTGTGAGAAACAAGGCGACCCCCAGGTTGACGAGAAACCCCAGGCCGATCAATAGAGCAAGAAGAAGGGACGCTTTGCGGCGGGCGGTGGCGTAGAGGCCGCGGAGCGGTTCGTTCATGGGCTCCCCGCCTTTCGAATTTCGGCGGCCGGAGGAAGGGAAATCTCCAAGGTCAGGGTGTAATAGTCCGCTTGTCCCGCCCCGACTTCCTCTCCATTCCCGCGAGAAGAGAGTTGTTCGCCTTGCTGCTCCTGCTTATGCTCCGCAACGCGAAGCGCCATCCGATCAAAGAAAGGGATGCTTTCCAGGCTGCGGATGCATGCCGTCAGCGCTTCCTCCGAATACAGAGCCGCAGACAGCGTCAATAGGCGCGCATCCGTAACGGAAAGCTGCTCCACCTGTCCTCGACCCTCAAGCGCGGCCCGGATCGGTTCAAGCACAGACAGCCAGTCCGGCTGCGCCCCTCTCGCCTCCCTCACTCCACTCATCCCCTGTTCATACAATTGGCTGATCGGAGTAAAGGTCGTGCTCTTCCACAACTGCCGAACGTCCGCGCTTACACTTTGGAGTTCAGCTTCCTCTGTCGAACGATTCATAGACCATAGATAGGCCAAGAAGAATTGGCTGAGCAAAAGGAGGATGGCCGCCAAGACGGTGACGAGGACGAGCAGATCGCGCCTCTTCACGATGTAGGGGACTTTGGGAAGCAGGTTGATCGGTTTCATGCGCCCTCCCCCCTCAAAGCGAGCCCGATCGGAACAGCAAACGCAGCTGTAGGCTCCCGCTCTGCGCTCCAAGCCGATTCCTTCCACTCCACCGCTCCATCGGCATAGCGATAGACCGTTCGATTCGTTCGAACTGCAAGGCTGTCCGCCAGCTCATCCATTCGATCCAGGCTGCCGGACAAGACGATTGCGGATACATCCATGTGACGGTTATCCAGCGTATATCGATAAAAGGTCAGCAGCCGCTCCAGCTCGGAGACAAGATCCTGGCATGCATTGGCGAAGGCATGGTCTGGACTGAACAAGCTGCTGAGCAGAACATTCGCTTGAAGAGAAGATACCGGCGGAGCGGCTTGAGCGAACGAAAGCTCCATGTTCCTCGTGAGGCGGATGACGCCGTGCTCAACAATCGTGAGATCGGTGGTGCGTTCGTTGACATCGATGAGGATCCAGGACGCTTCCCTGAGCGGCATGCAGGCCTCCTGCAAGCGCATGAGGGAGAAGGCTTTGATCTCAAAGCTTTGCGGAACGAGTCCCACCCGGTCGAGGAGCCGGACGTAGTCCTCCAGCATCTCCATCGGAGCGGCCACGACCAGCACCTCCGCGAGCAAGGGCTCTCCATGCTGCCCTAGTTCCCGAGCGGCAGCCGCTTCCTGGTGCCCCGAACGGCGGAACCAATGCGAGAGGGAGAGGTCCTTCGTCGCCAGGGCGCGAAATTTGCTCTTTTCAGACCTTCGCTCTCCCTGTGAGACGCCGGCTGCCGTCGTTGTCGGCGTTGCTCTTTTTTGCAAGCGAGTATAGTCGTAGTATGGACGGTCGAACGGCAGCTTGACCTGATGCGTCAGCTCATACCGGATCAGCTTGTCCAACTGACCATCCGGCACATCCGGGAGATGGATAACCTTCACCAGTACCGACTGGCTCGGAATGGCCATATGCACGCGGCGGGTTCCCCATTGCGTATCGGCCAGCAGGCCGCGCAGGGCCTCCTCCAGCTTGCCGGCATCCTGAAGTCGGCCGTCGTTCATGGTTCCCGCAGGAAGCTGCGCTGAAGCATGAGCCAGTACCTTCGGCCGCTCGGAGCGGTCGGCCGCAAGCTCGCACAGCTTCACTTCCTCCTCTGTAATCTCCATGCCGAGCAAGGTTTTCCCCGGCTTGATTCGGGTCCATAGAGACGATCTCATCTGTGTTTCCCCCCTTGGTCTATGGACGGGCCTGGACCATGCGTGTGCTCCATTTTGTGTTGGTGCGGGTGTGAATAATGGTGACCGTCTTCGTGGTTTCCGTCGTTTTGGGGGTATGGTGAATGTGGAAGAACCCCGAACCGCCGCTGTAATCCTGACCGTACCAATTCGCCATGTTAAAAGTCCCACCCGCATAAAAGCCGCCAAAGGTCGTGTTGTCTCGAATATTGTTGGAGATCGAGGCGTTCTTCAGCGCCGCCGCCATTCCCGTGACGGCAAGGCCTCGGATCTCGGTAAAGCTCAGGTCTCCGCCTGTCAGCATATCCCCTGCAATCCTCACCCCGGTAGAGCCGATGTGATTGCCGAACGCGAGGTCTCCCGCGGTGACCAGCGAGCCGCCAATGCTCAGGGAGTCCACGTTTTGTCGGAAGGTGATCGCCCCCTTGGCCAGGACGCTCCCGCCTGAGCTCCACTCGGTTACGGAATTGGCGACGACGAGCGGGCCGTCTGTAGCCATCGTCCCGCCCACCTGAAGCTTCACAATGGCGTTGCCAAACCGGATACCCGTCAGCGCCAGGATATCTCCCGCAATCTCCACCCTTTGGATGGTATTCGCAAATCGTACTTCTCCGAGCGTGAGAACCGATCCACCGACCGTGAATTGCTGGGTGACAGCATTCTCGACCGAAAAACCCTGCTTGGCGTAGATGCTCCCCTTCACCACCAGCTTGGGGGTCGTCTGAATGTGCAGCGTTCCGTCGAGGATCAAATCTCCGTCGATCTGCCAGTCATCTACGGTGTTGTTGAAATTCACATCGCTCCCGGCCAGCCAGGAGCCGCCAAGGCGCACATTTTTCAATTGGTTGGCGCCATTTCGAAAGATTCGACTGCTGAAATCGCCGGTTGCCCGGAAAGCGTTGACCGTGCTGTTGAAGGAAAAGGTGTTTCCTGCAATGATGGGCTGTCGATTCCCGCTTTCCGGCACACCTTTGAGATAATCCCCCATCTCACCCGACCAGGACGTAGTCCACTTTCCTGCGGATATCCGAGGAATAGAGGCGAAGGACAGGTTTCTACCCGCGCTAATCGCTCCGCTTACATCCAACCCGTCTGTAACCGTCGTGGTGTAGACCATGTCAGTGCCCGCAAGCAGGTCCCCGCCAACCGACACCCGCCCGAGGTCCGCAAACGTCATCGCTTTTTGGGACGAAAGGGCTCCGCCGACGGACAGTTCCGAGATGGGCTTCGAGAAAACCATCCCTTCTCCGGACAAGAAAGCCCCATCTACGATCAAAGAGGCGGCTTGTCCGATCTGAACCGTACCGTTCACGATTAAATCGCCCTTGATGTGAATGGTCCGGTAGTTGTTGGTGAAGGCGAGGTTTCCCTTCACAAGAACCGAACCCTCGATGATCAGATCGCCGCTCCCGCTCCCTCCGGCCACGAAATCGCCGCCGATTCTCGCTCCTCCGAGTAGCTTGGTGGTACTCCATTCCGGCAAGGTAAGCGTCCCCGCCACATCGAAGGATAACCCGTTCGCCAGCGTTCCAATGGAAGCATCCCGCGCAACCAGGGTGACATCGCCCTCCCACGCCAACCCGGCCGTTCCGTTGTAAGCATGAACCGGCTTGGTCTTCACGCTTGGGATGGCTTCTACCTCCGAAGGAATCGCTAGCGGAGGCAATGGGCTCAATAACGCCGTACCCGGCCAGTGGGCCATCCGCTCGTTTTGCCTGAGCGGATTTCGCTCTGCCAGGAAGGGGTCGGCGTACTCGTGGAACTCCTTGGCGTAATTCCCGGTGTAGGCATTGCAGATGTAGGGGGTGCACTGGCTCTCCGAGCTCGGCTTCGCCTGATTCGGAGGAGTGAAGATGTAATTGTAGCGCGGGTTGTTGATGACCACCCCGTGCTTGTTGTAGAAGACGTCGCCGTCTGTGCTCGTCACGGTCTCGGTCGTCGTGCTCGTGACCTGCTCGAAGCCGAGTGCGATCACTTGTCCCCGTTTTTGGTTGCCCTCGCCGCTCGTGGCGGCGAATTCGACGGAGGCGAGCGCTCCGGAAGCATCCTGCTCGGGACGGACGAAAAGGGTCGGAAACAGAACCGCCCGGTTGACTTCCTCGGCGAGAGTACGCGCATCGTCGCTGTTCAGGTAGCTTTTTCGAGCTTCTTCTACGCGAGCTGCTTCCTCGAAAATCCGCTTGTAGACAACCGCGCCGGATTCTGCCTCCAGAAAAGCCGCCTCTGTATGCCCGTCTGTCTTCGTCTGCAAGAACCCGGTATTCAAGCTCACGGCTAGCGGCAAAATCAGAAGAGCCAATAGCATCACGAAACCCAACACGAGCAGCATCGTGTAGCCGCGTTCGGATCGGGCGAATTTCATCGAATACCCCCTTTCCATAACCATCCAGATCTACTATAGTAATTCCATAGAACCATTTTGCAGAAGGGAGCCCTGACGTATGGCCCATGATCTCCGTCCCAATCAAAAGGGAATCACCCTGATCGAGGTTCTCGTCTCCATCACGATTCTCGCCATCGCCGTTCTGGCTGCGGTCTATGCTCTGCAGCAGAGCACCGCTTTCTCCAAAAGCAACGAGGCTCGGGAGACGAACGTACAGGTGGCGAGAACCGTCATGGAAGAGATCAAGGCGAAGCTCAAACAGGCCGACCCTGTGACGGTAGAGCTCTATGACCAGACGATCGACCTCACCCCGCTGAAGGGACTGGAGTCGGCTCAGCTTTCCTCCATCACCACGCCCCGCTCCTCCATTCGCATCGACATCGAAAGCCACAGGCCCGAGCAGTCGTTGTCCGTCAAAGGAATAGCTTATCCGGTAGGAGATTACTTTCGGTTGATCCAGGTTACCTGCACGAAGACGGCAACCGGAGAGACCTATAGCCTTAAAGCTTATGTAGAAAGCCGCTGAGGGAGGACCAGGCATGACGAGAACCCGGTTGAATGAAAAAGGCGTCACCCTCGTGGAAGCGTTGGCCGTGCTCGCGATTATCGGCTTTCTGTCGGGAACCATCCTCTTCCTCCTGCAGCAGACCAACGGCCAAACCGCTCAGTTGCAGAGACAGGAGCAAACGGCGAAGGAAGCGCGCTCGATCCTGAACCATATGGTCCAAGCCATCCGCAAGGAGCTGGCGGTAGCCACTTCGAACGCGGCAGGCGGGCAGCCGCTCAAGCTGGTGTACGGAGACGAAAAGGACGGGCACAGCCTGATCTACACCTTCGATTCAAGCACGCACAGTCTGGTTTATCAGGAAACCCAATCCGATGGAACCGTGCGGACCCTCACGCTATCCGACAAGGTGGACGGGGTTACGATTATCGTGGAAGGCTCCAAAATCTCCATCGAGCTGGTCCTGCTGGGAAAAGGGGGCAAGCCCTATCCGGCCGCCACCACGGCCTACCTGCCCGATCTCTGATGAGACTTCACTAAATGACGAGGCGCAAATAAGCATTCAACAACGCTTCTCCCCACAGATACGCAACCCAGGCACCGCCTGCGATAAAAGGTCCAAAGGGCACCGGTTCATCGGTTCCCTTTTTTTGTATGGCCCGCAGCGGCAAAAGAATGAGAAGGCCGAGCAAACTGGCCAGGAAAAGGCTGAGCAGCGTCAGCTTGATGCCGAGTGCAACGCCGAGCAGGAGGTACAGCTTGATGTCTCCGCCCCCCATCGACTCCCGACCGACAAACTTCTCGAAGACAAAGCCGGTGACAAGCAAAAATCCGCTTCCCCCAACCGAAGCGAGGGCGTAATCCCAGAAGGGAAGCGGATGCTCCACGAGACGAAGCAGCACGAGCAAGATCAGTCCGCCGAAGACCACCTCGTTCGGGATGATCATCTCGGCAAGATCCGTCTGCAGGATCACATAGAGCACGCTGAGCAGCACGAACGCGACGGCGGCCTCCAGCCGCCAGCCGACGGATACGGCTGTCCAGGCAAAGGCCAGCGCAAAGCCGGCGATTCCGAGCGGATACCGGATCGGCAGGGGCTCGCGCGGAGTCCCCTGCCCGTCCATCGCGACCGTACCGGCTGCAGCGTGTATCCTTCCGAACCGCTGCTTGGCGAAGCGGAGTCCGTGAGGGAGAGTCGATTCCAACAGCCGATCGGATAGGAGCGTCAGCATGCAGCCGAGCACAAGCCCGGGGAGAACCATGGTGAGAATAGTGAGAGCATTCACGGGCAGTCGGCCTTTCGGGGTTTAGTGGGTAACGAACTCTTCTTAGTCGGTAAGATCGTCAAATGGAACGCCCGTTCCTCCACCCGGCCCGGTGATTGCCAGCTTTACGTTATCTCCGGTGTTTGTCCCGCTCGTCACGGTAAACGTGATGGTGGTTACTTGATGTTGGGCCTTGTTCCATGTAGGGGGATTCAGATAACCAGCCGCTTGAAGAGCCGCTACAGATATCGTCGCTCCATTGGCAACTGTGTTATCCAATGCATAGCGAGTGGCCGCTTCCTTCACCAGCACCTGCGTGGCTTTGTCCGCGTTGACCTTCGACTTCTCAATCGCATTGCTGACCGCCGGGACGGCAATCGCCGCAATGATGCCGATGATCAGAACGACCGCGAGCAATTCGATCAAGGTGAGCCCCTTTTTGTTTCGAACCCTTCCCACTACAGCTTCCATATTCATTCTCCTCTATAAGAAATGGTTTTGTTGCCAAAGCGATCCCAAGCTCTAGTTCATCTCTTGCATCATTTTGAAGGTGGGCGTCATGACCGCGAGCACGATGATCCCGACGACCCCTGCGATGATCAGAATCATAAGCGGCTCCAGCAGGGACTTCAGCCGGTCGGCCATGGCATCCACATCGGCCTCATAGAAATCGGCCACCTTGTCGAGCATGCTGTCCAGGGAGCCGGTCTGTTCGCCGACCGCCATCATCTCCACGACCATCGGCGGAAACAAGCGGCTTCGGCGAAGCGGCTCGCTCATCGACTCGCCCTTCATGATGTCTTCTCTCAGCTTGCGAATCACGCTTCCGATCGCTTCATTGGCGACCACCTGGGAGACGAGCGTCAACGTCTCCAAGAGAGGGATCGCCGCGGCGAACAGGGAGCTGAAAGTTCGGCTGAACCGGGCGAGCGCCTGCTTGTGCCAGAGGGTACCGAAGACCGGTATTCTCAGTTTCCAGGCATCGAGCCGCTCTCTTCCGGCCTCCGATCTGCGAATAAGCAGGCTCATCCCCTTCGGAAGGAACAGGCAAGGAAGAACGACAAGCCCGTAGCGCTGCAGAAACTCGCTCACCGCGATGACCATCCGCGTCGGCAGCGGAAGCTCCACATTCATCGAGGCGAAGCTTGCCACAAACCGGGGAATGACGAAGATCATCATGAAGGTCACAACGAGCACCATCACCACCCCCATGATCATGGGATAGACCATCGCCGACTTAACCTTTTGCCGGGTATTGTGTTCTTTCTCGTAAAAGACCGCGAGTCGCTCCAGCATCCCGTCCAGGTTGCCGCCCGCCTCGCCAGCCTTCACCATGTTGACGAAGATCGGCCCGAAGATGCGGGGATACTCAGCCGCCGCCTCGGAGAACTGGGCACCGTCCTTCATCTTCTCCGCCATGCTCCCCAGCACCTGACGAAAGGGCTTGGTCGGCGCATGCTCGCTGAGCAGGCGCATCGCATCCACCAAGCTCACCCCCGATTTATACATCGTGGCGAGCTGGCGGCAGAACACGGTGAAATGCTCCAGGTTGACCTTCTGCCCGCCGAAGGAGAACTCCAGCTCCCGGGTGAGCAGGCTGTCCGCCTGGTCGTTCAGGCTCGTGAGCCACAAGCCTTGCCCGCGAAGCTGCTCGGCTGCCTGCTGCAGGCTTGGTGATTCCAGCACACCGTTCGCCGCCTTGCCGCTTGCTGTCACCGCTTTGTAGATGTATTTGGGCAACCGCATCCCCCCTTCGCGTAGTCTCTCTACTTCAATCGGTTTAACCGAAGGACGCACCGTCCGTCAGCCCAATCGAGGCGTTCCTCGCCGCCTCCTCGGTGACGGTCCCGGCCTGAACGAGCTCGCGCAGCGCCTGCTCCATTGTTTGCATGCCGCTCGATCGGCCGGTTTGCATCACCGACCGCAGCTGGTGAACCTTCTCGGATCGGATCAGGTTGGCGACCGCCGGCGTGTTGACGAGGACCTCGACGGCGGCCACTTTACCGGTTCCATCCACCTTCGGCAGCAGCCTCTGGGCCATGATGCCGAGCAGAACCGAGCTCAGCTGATAGCGGATCTGCTGCTGCTGGCCCGGCGGGAAGACATCGATGATCCGATCGATGCTCTGCGGAGCATCCGCCGTATGCAGCGTGGCGAGAACCAGGTGGCCGGTCTCGGCGGCAGTGATGGCCGTCGAGATCGTCTCCAGATCGCGCATTTCCCCAACGAGCACGACATCCGGGTCCTGGCGAAGCGCAGCGCGGAGGCCGCGGGCGAAGGAGCTCGTGTCGCGGCCGACCTCGCGCTGGTTGATGATGCTGTTCTTTGGCTCGTGCAGATACTCAATCGGGTCCTCCAGCGTCAGGATATGGTCGCGGCGGGTCCGGTTGATGTGATCCACGATCGCGGCGAGCGATGTCGATTTCCCGCTACCCGTTGGCCCTGTCACGAGCAGCAGCCCCTGCGGGCGTCCGGCGAACCACTCTGCGGCTTCGGGCAGTCCCAGTGCCGCAAGCCGGGGAACCCGATCGGGGATCACGCGGATGCTGAGCCCGGCATGGGAGCGCTGGCGGTATGTATTCACGCGGAAGCGGCCGACCCCCGAAATCCCGTAGGCAAAGTCCGCATCCCCGCTCTCTTCAAACAGCGCCCAGCCCTCCTCGCCAATCAATTGCCGGACCAAATTCTCCGTATCCTCCGGGCGAAGCAGCCTCGTCCCCAAGGGGCGCAGCTCCCCATGGATGCGAAGCATGATCGGGGAGCCTGCCGTGAGGTGCAGGTCTGATGCACCTGCCTCCACGGCCGCTTTCAGTAAATACTCGGCATGGCTATGGGCCTCCGCTGCCGTAGACTCTATGTTGAAGCCGTTTGGTTCATCCTTGATCATCGCCAATCATCCCATCTGCACAAATTCGTCAAGCTGCCCATCAATCGTCCCTTCCCGTCACCCGGAACACCTCGGTTAAGGTCGTCTGCCCTTCCGCCGCTTTGCGCAGGCCATCCTGCAGCAGGGTGACCATGCCGCGTTCGGCGGCATAGGCGGCGTATTCGTGATCCGGACGTTTTTGCAGGATCAGGCTGCGCAAGCCGCCATCGAGAGGAAGCACCTCATGGATAGCCAGCCTTCCTTTGTATCCAGTGCGGCCGCATTCCCCGCATCCCCGGCCGATGCTGAGCCGCGAGCCGTCCAACCCCAAGCGGTTCAGCTCCGCGGCCTCCTCCTCCGCCGGAACATACCGGACGGAGCAATGCGGGCACAGCTTGCGGACGAGCCGCTGCGCCACCACGCAGGTAACGGAGGACGAGATCAGGAAGGGCTCCACACCCATGTCCATCAGCCGGCTGATCGATCCGGCGGCACTGTTCGTGTGAAGGGTGCTGAGGACAAGATGGCCGGTCATGGCCGCGCGAACGGCGATTTCTGCTGTCTCGGCATCGCGGATCTCGCCTACCATCACGACGTTGGGGTCCTGGCGAAGGATGGAACGCAAGCCCTTGGCAAAGGTCAAGCCGGTGACCGGGTTCACCTGAACCTGATTAATGCCGGGCAGTTGGTACTCCACCGGATCCTCGATGGTGATGATGTTGACTCCATCACGGTTCAAGTGTGAGAGGGCCGAATAAAGGGTCGTCGTTTTGCCGCTTCCCGTCGGCCCCGTCAAGAGCACGACACCGTGCGCCTTCTCGATGGAGCGAACGAACTGCGTCCGGTTCCACTCGGAGAAGCCGAGCTTGTCCACCTCGGTCACCGACGCCGTCGAATCGAGCACCCGCATGACGATCTTCTCCCCGTGGATCGTCGGCAAGGTGGACACCCGGATGTCGATCCGGCGGTAGTCGATGACGAGCTCCACTCGACCATCCTGGGGAATGCGGCGCTCCGCCACATTCAGGTTGGCCATGATCTTGACGCGGGCTGCGATGACGGGCAGCATGCCGGTCGGCAGGGTCCGCTCATTGCGAAGCACGCCGTCGATCCGGTAGCGGATGCGCAGCCCGTCCTCCTGCGGATCGAAGTGGACATCGCTCGCATTCAGTTGGACCGCCTGCTGGATGATCTGATTGACGGTCTTCACAACCGGGGAATCATTGTCCTGCGCAGTCTGAAGCACTTCCTCCTCACGGGCCTGCATGCTTTGGGCAATCTGCTCAATGCTATCCTGAAGGCCGTAATAGCGTACGATTGCCCGAACCAGCTCCTCCTTGGAGGCGATAACCGGCTCCACCCGCATGCCCGTCAGAATCCGAATCTCGTCGATAGCGAAATAGTCCAGCGGGTCGGCCATGGCGAGCACGAGCTTGTTGCCGTCTACGCGGAGCGGCAGCACGCTGTGCTGCTCCGCTACCTTTTGCGGAATGAGCTGAACGACCCTCTGTTCAATCTTTTGCCGATAGATTTGGACATGGGGAATGCCCAACTGGAACTCGAGCACCTCGATAAATTGCTGCTGCGTGATGTACCCTCCGGTAATCAGCACATCGCCCAGCCGCATCTTCATTTCCTTTTGCTGCACAAGGGCCTGCCCCAGCTGTTCCTCTGTGATGGCCCCAGCCTCCAGAAGCAAATCTCCGATTCTTTTGCGGGTATAAGCCACACCTCACCACTCCCTCAAGAAGCCTTGGCAGATGATTCGAACAGGCGGCAAAGAGGCCTCTACAAGAATAGCCAGAGCAGCGCTAGGCCTCTGGACTTGATTCAATCGCCGCCTGTCGGCGTCGGACGCTGTCAGGGATTCCCGCAATCGACAGAGAGAGGGAGACCCAAGGATATAAATTCCTTCCATAATCGCCTGGTTATTACACCCATTAAACCATGGAAAAAAGGAGGCGGTCAACTCATAAAGTCCTACATTTTCTGCATTTTCGGGACTTCTATCCTACATTTTTCTCCTTTTTGTGCCAGTTATCGCTAGTTTATTTCCATTTCTTCGCAGGAAGGTCCTAATCATCCTCGTCTCCCTTTGACGGAGTTCATAGTCTTTCTTCAACAAAGCATTCGTTCCCGTCTCTGGATTGCCCTCTGCCGAAAAAAGCAGTATTCTGGTAAAGTAGCCGATCGTAGGTCTATTGGACTAGGAAAGAAGGAAGATTACCGCAGGATATAGAACGGGAGGACTGCGAGTGCAATATGGAAGTCGAATGGCTCAACTGCGCAGAGAGAGAGGAATGACCCAAGTGGAGCTGTCCGAGCTTGTCCGCTTGTCTCGGGCTTGTTTGTCTCATTACGAAAATGGCCGCCGTGAGCCGGACCTGGCTGCCCTGACCAAGCTTGCTGATTTTTTCGGCGTGACGGTCGACTATTTGGTAGGCCACACGGATAAGAGAGTCCCTCTTCAACCCGATCCGACGATGGACCCGATTGACCTTGGCAATTCAGCGAGCAGACTCTCCGTCGACGGGGTGGAACTCACGTGGGCAGAGCGGGATCGCCTGCTCGCCGGCATCCGCATGGAACGCAGTCGAGTGAGCAGAAGCTAAAGCAACACCAAATTTTTAAACGTCTCATGGATGGGTTGTTCTCGGAGCTGGACTTAGGCTTTCGCGCAGCCCTCTTTCTCGTTCCAGCAGCTCCACACGCCTCTTTTTGGAAGATTATGTTTATCGGAAACCCTATACAAAACTGACTTTTCTATAAAATAGAATACTTCCTGTCTTTCTTTATCTAGGCTTTGCTGGGAGCCTTTGCTACAATGTTAGAATAGATTTCGTCGCGGGGTGGCCGGGATGTACAAGAAAATGTCGATCTTCCTCCAGCTCATCATCGGCTTCTCCTTTGTCATCTTGATGACGGTGATTGCCATTGTCCTGCTCACTTACCGTTCCTCCTCGCAGGTCGTGCTGGAACGCTCCAACCAATACATTTTGGAATCCGTCAAACAGCTTCAAGGCAAGCTGGATGTGATCCTGCAGGAGCATGACAACCTGTCCTCCATGATCATCTTCAGCCCGATGATCCAGGAAGCGCTGCAGGACGCGTCTGCCGGAAAGCCCGCTCGCCACAGCGAAGCCGACATCGTCCGTTACTTGGACCAAGCCACCCGCAACATCAGCTATGACGTCCTCATCCGCATCTATGACAAGAAGGGAAGTCCCTTCTACGCCAACACCAGCTCGCTCGACCTCATCTGGGATTCGGAATCGCAGATCAAAGGAGCGTCGTGGTACCCGGCCATTCAGGAAAGCCGAGGCCGCATCGTCTGGCAGGCGGCAGACGGCTGGCTCAACAATTCCATTCCCATCGTTCTTGGGGCTCGGCAGATCAACGATTGGGAGAAGCTGAACGACATCGGCACTTTTTTTCTCGTTATCCCCATCCAGGTTCTCGACAACGCCGTGGGCCAATTTCATTTAGGAGCGAACGAGAAGATTCAGATTGTTGACCCGTACGGAACGATCATCTACTCTACCAATCCGCGAGATATCGGCGAGTACATGGACCCCGCGCTGATGGAGAAGTTCGAATCGAAGAAGCCGCGCATTCTCCCGCTCAAAACGAATTCTTCGGACTCGTACGTCTCGTACTCCCATTCCTCTTACAGCGGCTGGAGCCTGTTCGCGTTCATCGACTCTAAGGAAGCGGTCAAGGATTTAAATACCGTTCAACGCAAAATTCTGATCATCGGCTTATTGGGGCTCGCTGCGGCGCTCGCCTTTACGATCATGTACTCCTGGACCTTGTCCCGCCCCATCCGCAGCCTTGCCACCAAGATGTCTAATGTAGAGAGAGGGACTCGCATTCCTTTTGTGAAGACGACCATGAACAAGGAGCTCGACATTCTCTATACCAGCTACAATTCCATGCTGCAAAACCTTGATCGCACCATCACCGACCTGTCTAACAAACAGGTCAGCGAGAAGCAGGCGCAAATCACCGCGCTCAAAGCGCAGTTCCGCCCGCATTTTCTCTATAACACGCTCAACACCATCTATTGGTCTCTCGCCAACAAGAGGTTGAATCAAGAAGCCCGCATGCTACTCGCTCTAAGCGACCTGCTTCGTTACAGCATCGAACGCGGCTCGGAGTACGTCACCGTTGAGGAAGACCTTGAACAGTTAAACCGATTCATCTTCCTCCAAAAGCTCCGGTACGAGGATAAGCTTCACGTCGATATTCAAGCGGACCCCGATGTGCTGTCATGCAAGATTATGAAACTCACCCTGCAGCCGCTTGTCGAAAATGCCATTACCCACGGCCTGGAAACGGTTGTCCGTGACACCTGGCAGTTGCGCATTCGCATCTTCCGTGATCAGTTTACCCTCGTGCTGTCGGTGGAGGACAACGGCAAAGGCATGACCCCGGATGAGATGGAGCAAGTCTTCCTCGGAGACGCGGCCACCTCCGCTCCCATGCAGTCCAATCCGCTTCATTCCGGCATCGGACTCTCTAACCTCCACACTCGCATCCTGCTCATCTACGGCAGCGATTACGGCCTCAGCCTAAGCCAAAGCGAGCTGGGAGGGCTGCAGGCGAAGGTTACGTTCCCGTTATCTCAGGAAGACGCCCCGAGATCCACCGAATTCTAAAAGGAGGTCCTGAAGATGAATATCCTCATCGTGGATGATGAAAGCTTTGTCCGTCGCTCCCTGTCCGAAATGCTTCATACCGCCGGTGCCAAGTGGACGGTGGTGGGGGAAGCAGAGAACGGCCTGGCCGCGCTCCAGATGCTGGAGCAGGAGCCAGTCGACCTGATCATCTCGGACATCCGCATGCCCGGTATGGACGGACTGCAACTGGCGGAACAGGTCAAGCTGCACCATCCCCACACCGAGGTCGTGCTCCTTACCGGTTATCAGGACTTTACGTATGCTCGTCAGGCGATTCAATTCGGCGTGAAGGATTATCTCGTCAAGCCTTCTTCGGTGGAAGCCATTCTGGACCTGGTCACCGGCTTGTCCGATCAGTCGGAGAAACGCAAGCAGGAAGCCCAGTTAAATCGTCTGAGGCAAAAAAACCTGCTTGAAAAGCGGTTGCACGACCTGCTGTACGGTATCCCGATGCCCTACTTCGATGAATCGATTGTTCCTGCGCATCGCTCCTTTCTCGTGTTTACGGTGCTCATCAAGAAGGATGCGCCCCCTGCCGGATGGAAGGAGTCGACGCTCTACCAAGCGGTTCGCAACATCGCCGAGGATTGGTTCGTTCCTTACGGGCAAGCCATCGGCATGATCGAAGAGCAGGAAGGCCCCATCGTCCTCTTCCTGAATGAAGGGCTCCCTTCTCCTTCAGAGGAGGACCATTCCATCGCGGTAACCTTCGCCCGCGAGCTTACCTCCATTTTGAAGTGCGAGTTTTGCATCGGCCTCTCGGAGCGCCACGACAGCTTGGATGCACTCAGCATCGCCTATCGCGAGAGCCTGCAAGCGGCTCGCTTGGCGAAGAAAGCCCCCGATGCGGTCGTTACCCTCTTCCGGGAAGTGCAAGAGAAAGCCAGCCCCACTATGGTGGAGGAGCACATTCGGGTTAAGGCCAGCCGCCGCGTGATCGCGCTGACCGTCGAGGCCATGGAGCGACGCTTGGACGAGGACCTCACCTTGAAGACCATCGCCGAGGAGCTCTACATGAACCCGACCTACCTGGGGAGAATCTTCAAGGAAGACATTGGCGAGAGCTTCTCCAGTTTCCTGACCGGCCTGCGCATCGCAAAGGCCAAAAAGCTGCTCGATGACATCACCGTGAAAGTCTACGAGGTAAGCGAGCGCGTCGGGTTCAAGGACCCCGCCTACTTCAGCTGCATCTTCAAGAAGCATGTCGGCATCACGCCGCAGGACTATCAGAAGCAGCATCGGCCGATGCCGAATACAGCGGAGCCCATACGCCGATGATGGCCCGCCTCTCGCGAACCAGACCGGCGATAATGGAAACAATCGATCAGGCATGGAGGTGACCGCCGTCTTGCGCTTATCCAATCGAATCCTGCTCGCGGCGCTCAGCGGGTTCCTCATGATGGGGGCCAGCGGCTGCGTGCTCACCCCGGTCGTTACCGTCAAGGAAGCGCCGGATCCGCCCATCGTATTGAACGTCTGGCTCATTCCAGGCTCAGGGCTGGAGGCCATCATCGACGATTATCAGAGGCTTCACCCCGAGCTGAACATTCAAGTCCAATCCTCCGCTTACGAGGAACTGCCCAACAAGCTGCAGACGGCTTTCGCCGCTCGTTACACAAGTCCGGACATCGCCATGATCGAAGGAGATTTTATCGATTGGTTCCAACAGAACCCTGGGTATTTCTACAACCTGTTTGATTATGGGGCCGCAGAGCTCAAGGACCAGTATGTCGGCTGGAAGTGGGACCAGGCCGTCTCCGATGACAGCCGGTTCCTCCTGGGGCTGCCAACCGACATCGGACCCTATGCGATGATCTACCGACGAGACTTGTTTGCCGCGGCCGGGCTGCCGACCGATCCCGATCAGGTGCAGAAGCAGTTGGGCACGTGGGACAAGTTTATCGAGGCCGGTATCCAATTGAAGGAACGAACCAACACGGCCTTTGTCAACGACCTGGAAAGCTTGTATCGAGCCGTGGTGAATCAAGCAGATGAGCAGTACTTTGACCGGAGCGGCAAGCTGATCGTGGATACCAATCCCGCTGTCAAACGAGCATGGAACTTTGCGATGAAAGCCCATGAGCACCAGCTGTCCGCCAATCTGACCATCCATACCGAAAAATGGAGCAAGGGACTCACTCAGGACTTCGCCGTCATGCTTTGTCCGGCGTGGCTCGTCGCCAGCATGAAGGACAGCGCCCCGCAAGCCGATGGGCTGTGGAACATCGTCCCCCTTCCCGAGGGATCAGCGAACCGCGGCGGCTCCTTCCTGGCTCTGCCGATCACGGGCAGTCATCCTCAGCAATCCTATGAGTTGATTCGCTGGCTGACGGCGCCGGAGCAGCAGCTTCAAACGTTCCTGAACCAAGGCACATTCCCGTCCACTCCATCCCTCTACAAGAGCAAGACGTTGACGGATTACCGGGATCCCTATTTCAATGCCGCCCCCATCGGAGAAATTTATGGGGAGGCCGCAAGAAGCATCAAGGTCCCCTATATGGGGCCGAAGCATGCAACCATCCAAACCGAGCTGCTTCGCGTCCTTCGGCTCGTGGACACTGGCGAGCTTTCTGTAGAGGATTCCTGGACCGAAATGGTCCGCTCGGTTAAAGAGCTCGATGAGAAGCTGGGCCAATAGAAGAAAGCCTCCTCCTTCTATCAAAAACAAAAGCTCCGAACCCGCAAGCGGGTTCGGAGCTTTTTCGTTGATAGGCCGTTTCGTTGCCAAGTGGCTTATTTCTTGGAAGCGAGGAAGGCATCCAGTTGGGTTTGTTTTTCGGCGATGACTTTTTCCATGCCGGCTTTTTTCAGCTTGTCGACGTATTTAGCCAGAACCGTATCCGGATCTACCGAGCCGGTATCCAGCGTAGCATCGTATTCCTTCATGATGTCTTTGCAGGTAGCAATTTCGGTCTTAACCTTTGACGTGTCAAAGGTGAAGCCCAGTGCCGGAGAAGCCTTGGCTTGGGAGTTGAAGGCCTTGAAGTCATCCCACTTCGTCGGAGCTTCCGTTTCCCAGATGTAGTTCAGGAATTGGTTACCGAGCATCCAGGCAGCGCCCGGGCTGTAGTTGGCTGCTTGAGGGCCGGCTTTGATGACGTTGTCAGCAACCTTCGTGTAGTGCTCGCCTTCGATCCCGAAGTTCAACAGGTTGTTGATGTCCTTGTCGGTGTGCAGCAGGTTGATGACCATCATAGCACGAGCCGGGTCTTCCGAGGTGCTGGAGATCGCAAGCATGGCACCTGCGGTGTCACCTGTGGAGATCGTGGCATCGGTCAAGGCGATTTGCTTCAGCTTGCCAACAAAGCTGTTTTCCGGCGTACTGATGGAGTTCGCCATTTCAATGTCTTTACCTGGCTTCAACGATTGGAAGGTCATGAAGACGTTACCGGCCTTCATGGCATCTTGAGTCGACGGGGTAGCAACGGCAGCGTCCTTGTTGATGTACCCCTTCTTCATCCAATCGCGGGCAAGCTTCACGTTTTCTTTGTATACATCGGTGTCCAGCTTGGAAACAACCTTCGTTTCCGTTCCGTTCTTGAAGATAATCCCCGGCGTTCCGTCATCTCCCATGGTATCGAAGCCAGCCATGTAGTGGGAGTTCAAGGTTTCGCCATCCTTCAGGTACAGAGGCGTGATATCCGGTCTCTTTTCTTTGACGACTTTCAGAACAGCGTCCAGGTCCTTGACACTCTTGACTGCGGTCATGTCGATGCCAAGCTCTTTTGCGATGTCTTCGCGGTACAAGATCCCGCCTTGAGCGGCGAGTTCCTTGTTCGTCGGGATGCCGTAGTTCTTGCCGTTGATTTGCGAACCAGACAGGAAGGCCGGGTTCAGGTTTTCCTTGATGCCTTGGCCGTATTTCTCGATCAGGTTACCGACATCCTTCAGGCTGTCGTCATTCAAAGGAAGGAACGCGCCCTTGGCTACGTTGGTTGCATAATATCTCCATTGGGCGGTGAACATGATGTCGAATTTCTCACGGCTGGCGATCATGAGGTTCGTCGAGTTATCCCAAGGACCCCAGTCGATCGGAGCGATATCGAGCTTGGCGTTGATCTTTTGCTCGAGGATTTTGTTGATCGCATCCTCAACCTTTTGTTCATCCTTTTGGGCAGCGCCGATGTAAACCAGCTTCACTGTATACGGTTTCAAATCTTTGGCTGGGTCTGCGCTTGCGGTCTCAGCCGGAGCCTTGCTCGCTTCCGTTGGTGCAGTGGTAGCCTTGTCACTCGGAGATGGGGAAGAACTGTCTTCTTTTTTGCTGCACCCTGTGAGACTGAGGCTGAAGACGAGCACCAGCATCAGAAGCAGAGTCGCACTTCTTTTGACTGCCTTCATGAAAATAAAACCTCCCTATGGATCTTATATGCCAAACCGGAAGGATGCACCGGTTGAAGCCAATGGAACGGGCTTGCTTTAAACAGATGGAGTAAGAGAAGAACGGGTTCCGGAGGGAACACGGGGACTTGCGTCCTTCGGTTCCTCTCCGGCCCCGGAGGGGCGCATCAGCCTTTGACGGCGCCTACCGTCAACCCTTGCACGAAATACTTCTGGAAGAAGGGGTAAGCGAAGACGATCGGCCCGATCCCGACTACCGCCATGGCCATCCGAACCGATTCCTGCGGAATTTTCAGGTTGCCGCCGGAGGCAGCAATCGCCGCCATGGCCGTCGGGTTGGAGGTGATGAACTGGATGTCGAGCATCGTTTTGTACATCAGGTACTGCAGGTTGACGTTCTGTAGATTGGACCCGTTCGGCATGGAGATGAAGATCATGCTTAGGAACCAGTCGTTCCAATACCCGAGCGTCTGGAACAAGGCGACGGTGGCAAGAACCGGCAGCGACAGCGGGAGCACGATCTGAATGAACGTTCGGAGTTCGCCGGCTCCATCGATCTTGGCCGATTCAATCAAGGCTCCTGGTATGGTATTGGCGAAGAAGGTTCGCATGATCATGATATAGAACGCCGAGATGAGCAGCGGGATGATAAGCGCCCAGATGCTGTCCTTCATGTGCAGCATGCGGGTGTACACGAGGTACCAAGGAACGAGCCCGCCGTTGAAGAGCATCGTGAAGAACATGAAGAAGGAGAAGAAATTCCGATGCGGGAAGTCCGGACGGGAAATCGGATAAGCGTACAAGGCCATCAGGAACAAACTGATTACCGTACCGACCACCGTAACGATCACGGATACCTCTGCGGAGTGGACGAGCTGCTGCCAGTCCTTGAAGAGAAATTCATAGGCAAAGGTTGAAAACTTCTCAGGGAAGAAGGTGTAGCCCTTTCGCATGATGGAGTTCTCATCTGTAAAGGAAACGATGATGACGAGAACGAGCGGAAGCAGACAGGCTGCGGAATAGATCCAGAAGAATATGTTTACGACAAGATTGGTAGGGCCGGATAAGGCGTTCGGGTTCTTGGCTTTCTTGGCCTTGCGGCCGGGTGCCGGCGCACTCAGCTTGCCTTCCATACTTATACTCAATGTCAGCGCCTCCTAGAATAAAGCGTCGTCTTTGCTGACGCGCCGTACAATCAGATTGGCAATAAAGATCAAGCAGAATCCGACTACTGATTGGACCATCCCTGCTGCAGAGGACATCCCGATGTCGCCCATCTGCAAGAAAGTCTGGTAGACATACGTATCGATTACCTGAGTGCTGGAATACAAGGCACCCGCGTTACGCGTCACTTGGAAGAACAACCCGAAGTCCGCATTGAAGATCTTGCCGATCTGCAGAAGCGTCATGACGATGATAACCGGAGCGATGAGCGGAATGGTGATCTTGCGGATTTGCTGCCACTTGTTTGCACCGTCGATCAGAGCGGCCTCGTAATATTCATGATCAATCCCGATGATTGCCGCCAGGTAGATAACCGTGGAGTAGCCGATTTCCTTCCATACCTTAACGAATGGTAGAATGAACGGCCAATACTTGGATTGGGTGTACCATTCGATGGGCTCTAGCCCAAGCTTGGGCAGGACGGTCATGTTGATGAAGCCGTTCTCATGGCTCAGGAAGCCAAATACCAGATAGGCCACAACAACCCACGACAGGAAGTAAGGAAGGAACATGATGCTTTGGTGCATCTTGGACAGGAAGCGATTCTTCATCTCGGAGAACATGATCGCGAACGCAATACCGATGACGAGGAACAGAAGAATAAAGACCCCGTTATAAGCCAGCGTATTGCGGGTGATGATCCATGCCTTCTCCGTGGAGAATAAATACTTGAAGTTCTCGAACCCGGACCAGTCACTGCCAAGGATCCCCTTCGAATAATCGACATTCTTGAAAGCGATGACAACCCCGAGCATCGGAATGTAGTTATTGAAAATGACGATGATCAATGCCGGCAGCATCATGCAGTAGAAAACCCAGTACTTGCGCATCACTTGAAAAACACGCGGTACCCTGGATTTCTTTCGTCCTTCCTGATCCGGCAGCTGGAGCGCTTCTTCCACTGTGCTCATCCGTTTCTCTCCTTTGTTTCTCTGATGATAGATGGATGTCCCTTCGCGCGGGACTTCTCTTCTTGTACTCTCATTAAAACACATGGATTTTTTTGGGACTATAAGGAGGAAATTAGATTTCTATAAAAAATCAAACGGATTTCTCGTATTCTGTGCCTATGCAAAAAGCCCCTTCTCTCCCAAATGGGAAGAAGGGGCTTTTGTGTCGAATAGGTCCTGAGCAGCATTGTTGATCGAGGATCAGGCTTTGCCGCCTATGCTTTTTGGCAGGGCCCACAGGGAGAGCGACAAAGCAAGGAAGGCCAGGCCAAGCAGCCAGAGCTTGTCGGGATTCCACTCCCCCTTCAACAAGCTGAACAGATAGAAAGGGCCGGTAAGCTTCCCCTTCGTCATCCAATCGAGGGCGTACCAGGCGAAGGCCGCGAGGAATCCGCCCGACATCCCGCGAAAGAAAACCGCGATGCAGAGGCCGAACGACCCGAGAGCAAGAGCCGTGATCCACGCCCCGACGGGAATGACGGAGAGAGGGAACGTCGCACCGAGCAGGCGCATGAGCCCGTAAGAGGCCGCCGTCAGCAGGATCATGTATAGAGCAGCGAGCAGCCAGCGCAGGGCGAACACGGCTCGATGCGACTGGCGCTTGGCGAGAAGCGTCTCGCCTATGCCCTCCGCATCGAGAACCGCGAGCGGCGGGAAGAGCAGGAGCGCAATCAAGCTGAGAAATCGCTCGCCCCAGAGGGCCCCCTGCGTCGGACTCATGAAGGCCGGGCTGGCAAGGTAGGCCATCGCGGCGAGCAGGATCGGCGCCGCCAGCCAGGCCGGCGTAGCGATGAGGCGCAGGTTGTGCCAGACGAGCGGCAGAACCGGCGGGCGGCGGCTGCGCGAGTTGAATGAAGCAAAGCGCGGCGAGGGCTGAGCGGATGCGGTCATCGGCTTCCCCCCTGTATGGTTGGCGCTGCCTGATGTCGCCGGAATCGGCGTTTGCCCGATACTCCGCTGCTTCTCCTCCGCTCCCAGAGAAGGGCGGCTGCTTCGACCATCAGGAAGGCGAACAGCACATAGAAGATCCGGTTCGCTAGAATCTGACCGGCAAAGTGATGGTACGTCTCTGCCTCTGTCGGTGTATTAAAGCGGATGAATAATTTGAAGAGTCGGTAATCTCCCATAAGGGGAAGAGCCGATGCCAGCCACCAGGCAATTTGCAACGGGATGGCAACCAGCCCGTTTCCAAAGAGGGCATAGACCAGCATACCGAAAGCAGTCGTCGCCCAGACAGTTGGAAGCAGCCAGCCCGCTCCATATTGCAGGAAGATCGGCAGCGCCTTCCAGAAGGCACCCTCCCCTTCAAGAGCGGCCGCGGTCTCCCAAGCGGCCAGAACCGAAAGCAGCAGGTAGATAAGTGAGATTAGAAGAGCGTGTGCAGCGAAGCGGGCCCCTACGTACGTCCAAGCCCGTACGCGCCGGCTTGCGATCAATTCATGCATGCGGCTCGTTCGGTCGCGGCCTAAGGCGAATGCGGCGAGAAAGACCGGGAAAATCCCGGCTGTAATCCCCATGTAATCGCAGAAGAGCCGCGCCATGCCCGTATAGACCTCGCCGTCGTTGACTCGCTTGAGGTACTCGGCTTCCTCGTACTTGAACTGTTCCATCGCTTCCTCGTAGGTCATGATGGGAGCAGCAAAACTCATCCCATCCCGCATATAGTTGGTCCAGCCGCCCAGCTTATGGTCCAAATCGGCTGCCACCTGCTTGACCTCTTCCGAAGTGTGGCTTTCGGGCGCCTTCAGAATTTCCTGAAAGGAAGCGATCGCTTCCTTCATCGCCTTCTTATCGCTCTCGGATAATTTCGATTGATGAGCGAACATCCCGAAGAAGACCCGTTGATCGATAGCCCCGTTCTCCAGGTCCCATTCAAGCGCCAACTGATAGCGCTCTGCCAGTCCCTTGGGATCCGCAACGGCCTTGAACCCGTAAGCGGGCCTGGGGGGTGGCGCTGCCTCCTCGGGGTCTTCCGAATTCGCTCCGTCTGGAGCAGCGGTTGCGCCGCTCTCCCCGCTTGGAGGCGCATCCGGCTGTCCATTTCCAGCGGGTGCTCCCGTCGTTCCCGATCCGGTCGTCTCCTCTATCTTTTGCGGAGGAATAGGGGCTTTCCCCGAATCCCAGCTCTCTTGGGTGGCGTAATTGCTATAGAAGAATAACAGGATGATGGCGATCAGCAGATAGAAGACGAGGTTGCGGCCCACCATCTTGATCTCCTTGCCGACAAGGGTGACCAGATTCATCGAAGATAGCCTCCCTTCCCGACGAGGCAAAGGTAGCCATCCTCCATCGTCGGCTCCGCCGCCTGTGCATCGGCAAACGGACGCTCCTCGGAGAGGAGCCTCACCTTCATCGCAGAGCCTGCCGCCACGGCGGACACGATGGGGTATCGGCCATCGGCCTTGGCCCATTCCGCCCTATCCATCTCTGCCAGCCAGACGCGCCCCCGCGCTTTCTCAGCCAGGTCACCGATCTCTCCGGTGAAGGGCATCTGCCCGTTTTGGAGCACGGTTACCCTCCGGCACGAAGATTCCACATCCTCGACCACATGCGTAGACAGGAGGACGATACGCCCTTCCGCGAAACGGGCCAGGAGTTGGCGGAACCGCACCCGCTCTTCCGGATCAAGCCCGGCAGTTGGCTCGTCCACGATGAGCAGCTTCGGCTCGTGGATCATCGCCTGCGCGATACCCAGCCGTCGCTTCATCCCGCCCGACAGCGCTCGAACCTTTGTCTTGCGATGAGCAGACAGGTTGACTTCCTCCAGCAGCGTCTCGATCCGGCGGCGGCGCTCCGCTTTGCCTCCTACTCCAGACAAGAGAGCCAGATAATCCATCGCTTCCCCTACCGTCATTCCGGGGTAAAACGAGAAGTCCTGGGGCAAATAGCCGATCAGTTCACGGATTCGTCCCTTGTCGGTCAGCGAAACTCCACCGATCTCGGCGCTTCCCTCCGTCGGGGTTAGCAAGGTGGCAAGCAGACGCATGAGCGTAGTCTTCCCAGCCCCATTCGGGCCGAGCAATCCTTGAACCCCTTCCTCCCAGGTCAGGGTCACTCCGGCCAGAGCCAGTTTGTTGCCATACCTTTTTGTCAATTGATTCAATCGCACTTCCACGACTCTTCACTCCTTTTATCTGACCCGCTTACTCTTCCCACTCATCCCGCCATCCCAGGCTCATCTGCTCCAGAGTCGTGCCGAGCGCTACCACTCCGATGGATACGGTGAGCAAGGTCCCGAGGTCCATGGCGCTCATGCGAAGGACGGCATAGGCGGTAAGACCGGCAACCGCAAGGATGAGCGCCTTGCTGATGCTCTGCCGACGAAGACGGCGGCGGTTGCGCTGCACCCGTTCTTCTTCCCTCCGGTCGAAGTCAAGCAGGGACGCCTTCAAGTAAATGCCGCGCAGAAAATCCTCGGAATCCATTCTCTCCGAATCAATCCTTTCTGCCTGCCTTTCGTTACGCTCTCTGTTCGTAAACTCGCTCATGGTCCTCCTCCTTCTCCACGGATTCTCTCAGCTTTTTCCTCGCCCGATGCAGGGTAACCCGAAAGCCCGCTGATGTTTTCCCAAGCACGGCGGCCGCCTCGCGCGGATGCATGCCTTCAACATCCACGAGGTAAAGGGCCGAACGGTACTCTCCCTTCAGCTCGCCGAGTCTCCTCTCCCAACCGAGCCAGCTCTCCTGCAGCAGCAGATGTTCCTCTGGTCCGGGCTTAGGATCGCAGAGGATGCTCTCCTCCGGCTCAGCCTCCCTTGGATTTCGGTCACCCGAGCTCGTTCCGTCTTCTTTTCTCCGTTCCCTTTTGCGCAGATAATCGATGCACTTGTGCCGAATGAGGGTGAACAGGTACGTCTTGAAGGAGCTGCGGAAATCGTACTTCTCGGGGTACACGTACAAGTAGGCGAAGGCATCCTGCACCAGGTCCTCAGCCATGTGATAATCGTGAACATAATGGCGGGCAAACCCGACGGCGGGCTGTCGGTAGCGGAGAACGAGCGCTTCGAAGGCGGTCCGGCTCCCATTCACAAAATGGCGAAGCTCTTCTTCTTCCGATGTCCGGTTCATGCGCTCTCCCAGCACCTCCTCTCGCAGCGTTTCATCGGGTTGTCCTCTCTTATTCGTATGAATGCCCCGTATCGTTACAGATGAAAAAGAGAGCCGGGCCATCCGCGCTCTCCTGTGTTTGGTTCTATCCAATTATTGCGGCGTAAGCGTACACGTGACTGCCTCAACTTAGCCATTAGGGCTGCTTGCCGTCCACTCCGCCTCCGAGACGCTTGCTACGCATTCCTTTTACTACGTGAAGGTGGGGAGATTCCCTGAGTGTCCGATACTCCTCCGATTCCGCTCCGTAGAGGGCAACCTTGCCCTCATGATCAAAATGGAGGCCCCAGCCGTAGCGTTTGACGAGCGTGGAGGTTCGGAGGCAAGCCTTCGGCGTGGAAAAGAACACATCCCGCAGGCTCTCTTCCTCCTCATCATGAAGCTGGTTCAACTCCACATGAGTCCGAAAAAGAACGTCCTCCATCGTATAAACATAGGGATGATCGGCCAGGAGGTCATATTGAATGCCGGCTGCCGTCTTTTTCCCGCCTCTTTCCGGGGGAATGACCCCCGTTCGCAGCTCGCAATCGTCAGACACGGTGATGAAAGTATCGATGTAGGTGACAGCCATAACGATTCCTCCCTCGGTTCGCTTGCTCTTAAGCTTAGCGGACAGAGGGCGGTTTGTCCATCGGTCGTTGCCGTTCGCTACCGATCCGTTTCCAGGGAAGCCTCGCCTTCCCGCTCCCCTTCCTCCCAAGCCATCCTTGCAAGCGGGAACGGAGAGATAGCTCGCTCCAGGATGCCCTGCACGCAAGCAATGGCTACGCCGTAATTGACGATGGGGACTCCGGCGTCTACAGCCTGCTCGATGCGCCAAAGCATCTGCCGTCGGTTGAGCATGCATCCCCCGCAATGAATGATGAGCGCATAATCTTGAACATTCTCAGGAAACTTCATCCCATTCGCAAAATCAAACTGCAGCTCCTTGCCTGTCGCCTGCCGAATCCAGCGGGGAATCTTCACCTTGCCGATGTCGTCCGGCTGTTGATGGTGCGTGCAAGCTTCCGCGATCAGCACCTTGTCGCCATCCCGAAGCTGTCCGATGGCTCGCGCTCCGCGCACCAGCTCCTCCAGGTTCCCCTTGTTTCGCGCAAACAGAATCGAGAAGGAGGTAAGCAGAACGTCCTTCGGCGTGTCCGCTGCCACCTTCAGGAACACCTGTGAATCCGTAATGACGAGCTTCGGCTTGCGCCCCAGGCTCGCGAGCGTCTCCTGAAGCTCGAACTCCTTCGTCACCACGGCAATCGCATCGCTCTCCAGAATGTCCCGAATCGTCTGCTGCTGCGGAAGGATGAGCCGGCCCTTCGGGGCGGCCTTGTCGATTGGCGTGACCAGCACGACGAGATCCCCTGGAGCGAGCAAATCACCGACGATGCGAAACTTGTCCTCGTCATCCGGAACAGCGGCAATGAGGGCCTTTTTCAGCTCGGCGATCCGTCGGCTCTCCTTAGCGGATACGGCAATGACCTTAAAGCCTAGCTCTGCGGATGCATGATTCTCTGCCTCTTCCAACGTCTCCGCCAGCAAGTCTGTTTTGTTGAGCACGCCGATGGTCGGGATGACTTTCCCCCGCAGCAAGTCTGCAATATCCCGATCAAAGGCCGTGACCCCATCCGCTGCATCGATCACGAGCAGGGCGAGATCCGTCTTGTTCAGGACGTCGAGGGTCTTTCGACGGCGCAGCTCTCCCAGCTCGCCTTCATCGTCCAAGCCCGCCGTATCGATGAACACGACCGGCCCGATGGGCAGAAGCTCCATGGACTTGTAGACCGGATCGGTTGTCGTTCCCTTCACGGGAGAAACCACCGCAATCTCCTGCTGGGTGATGGCATTGATGATGCTGGACTTCCCTGCATTGCGGCGACCGAAGATGGCGATATGAAGCCGACTGGATCGCGGTGTATCGTTCAAGCTCATGAAGTTCTCCCCTTCTTGCTCGTTTTGGTGCGCGTTCCTTACTCCCGTTCCTCACTCCCGCTCCTAACGACCGGGAATCCCCGGCTTGGTTACCTGCAGCGGATTCAGGATGCGGTCTGCCTCCTCCTCGGTGAGCAACCCTTCCGCAAGCGCGATCTCCCGGACGGTTCGCTGCTCTCTTTGGGCGCGAGAGGCGATACGCGTGCTCGTTTCGTAGCCAAGGTGGTGGACGAGAGCGGTCGCCAGCACCGCAGAGCCTTCCACCTGCTCGCGGCAGCGTTCCTCGCGAATGGCGAGGCCGCGGATGCAGCGCTCCGTGAGCAGCGTCACCGCATTCGCCAGCGTCTCCAGCGAATCGAGCAGGGCATCGGCGATGAGCGGTACGAACGCGTTCAGCTCCAACTGACCGGCGGCTGCCGCTGCCGTCACGGCCGCATCGTTCGCGATGACCTTCATCGCGGCGCTTCCGGCCATCTCGGCCATGACGGGATTGACCTTGCCCGGCATGATCGAGGAACCGGCCTGCACCGCAGGCAGTTCCAGCTCTCCGAGGCCGCCAGCCGGGCCGCTGCCAAGCAGCCGCAGGTCGTTAGAGAGCTTGAGCAGGTTGACGGCGGCTGCCTTAAGCAAGCCGGACACCTCGGCGAAGACATCCATGTTCTGCGTGGGGTCCATCGGGTACTCGCTGCGGGCGAGGCCGTAGCCGGTCAGCTCCTGCAGCAGCTCCGTCACGCAGAAGATGTACTTCACCGGAGCGTTCAAGCCGGTTCCGATCGCCGTGCCGCCGAGGTTCACCTCACGCAGCCGCTCCTCGATCTTGTACAGACGCCAGCGGTCGCGGGCCGCGGCCTTGGCGTAGGCGCCAAAGCCCTGCCCGGCCATCATCGGCAGGGCATCCATCAGCTCCGTTCGCCCGAGCTTCAGCACATGGGCGAACGCCTGCTCCTTCTCCTGCAGCGCCTCCTGCAGCGAGGCGAAGGCAGCGCTCACCCGCCGCAGGAGGCGGATGGCGGCGATGCGCAGCGCCGTTGGATAGACATCATTCGTCGACTGCGCGCAGTTGACGTGATCGAGCGGATGCACGACGGCGTAGTCGCCTCGCTGGCCGCCGAGCCGCTCGATCGCAACATTGGCCACCACCTCATTCACATTGAGGTGGGTGGAGGTGCCCGCACCGCCCTGCAGGCTGTCGAGCGGGAAGTGCGCCCTCCAGCGCTCTTCCCACGCTGCGCCATCCTCGGCCAGCAGCTCGTCGCAGGCGGCTGCGATTCCCAGCGCGATCTCCGCCGGGTAAGTACCGAGCCGCTTATGGGCGAGCGCCGCCGCCTTCTTCACGACGATCAACGCGCGCAGCAGCTCGCGGTTCACGAGCCTTCCGCTCACGGCGAAATTTTCCGCCGCCCGCAGGGTGTGGATGCCGTAATAGGCGTCAACCGGCACCTTCCGCGTGCCGAGTGAATCTCGCTCTTCCCGGTAGGCGGGCGCAGCTGACCCGACAGGCTGCCGTTCTTCCATCTTCCTCGTCCTCTCGATAGAAAATGGCGGGAACGCTCCCGCCATCTCCGTTTCGTTTCTATCCTCGGCCATCGAGTAGTTGCTTCCGTTGGCTTCGCTTGATCGGCTTGGTCTTGCCTGTGTTAGGGCCACAAAAGTTCGCCAGAGGGCTGCTAGCGCCGCTCCCCCGTCTGCAAGGCCTCCAGCACGCGGGGCAGGAAGCCGCCAAAGTAAGCGTAGGAGATGCCGTAGTTCGTCATCGGCACCCCTTGCTCGCAGGAGCGAAGCAGGCGCATCATGAGCTGTTTGCGATTGAAGATGCAGCCGCCGCAATGCACGATCAGCTTGTACTCACCCAGATTTTCGGGGAAGTCTGCGCCCACCGTCGTCGCCAGCTCAAGCTGGCCGCCTGCTGCCTCGCGAAGCTTTTGCTCGACGAATTGACGATCGATTTCTCCATTGTGCGGATGCTGAATGCAGCCTTCGGAGAGCAGGACCTTGTCTCCCGGCTTGAGCGAACGGATCGCCTCTGCTCCCTCCACAAAGCGATCCAGATCGCCCTTAAAGCGAGCCATCAGAATGGCATAGGTGGTGAGCGGAACGGACGCCGGGAGCAGCGCTGCCACCTTGTCGAACACCTGTGAATCGGTAATGACATACGTCGGCGGCTCACTCAGCTTGCCCAGAAGCCCGGGCAGCTCGGCATCCGTGACGAACAGGGCCATCGCATGATGATCGAGCAGGTCCCGCAGGATCTGCTGCTGCGAAGCAACGAGTCGATACTTCGGCGCCGGCATGGATTCGGGCGTCACCAGAATGACGGTGTCACCCGGATGAACCAGGTCGCCCACGATGCTCGGCCGCTCATACTCAGCAGGCGCGAAGACGCGGATCGCATCCTTCAAGCTCCCGAGGTTAAACTTCTTCTTCGAGCTGATCTTCACGATCGGAATGTTCAGTTCCATCTCCAACGGATCGATATCCACGTACCGTTCATCGACCTTGGTGATGACTCCGATGACCGGGATGTTTCGCGCCGCCAGCTCCCGGTACCAGACCTTCTCCAATTGAAAGCAGGCGTCCTCCTGCGAGAAGATGAGGATGCCGAGATCCGTCTCCTCCATAACCTGCTTGGTGCGCTGCGTATGGACCGCCTCCCCGTCGATGCCGGAGGTGTCCACCAGAACGACAGGACCGACGCGGTCGAGGTGATAAGGCAGATAAACGGGCTCCTTGCTCGTGTCCGGCAGATCGGAAGCCGCCGCAGGAGCTTGCCCGGTCAAGGCGCGGATCAGACTGGACTTGCCGGAACCGGCACAGCCGAATACCGTGATGTGCAGCCTGCCGGATTGCATGGAAGAATGCAAAGAAGCGTGCATGATGCTTTCCCTCCTTCATGTGGGAAAAACGGACTTTCTGACGGCGACAACCAGCCACATGGGCAATGTGTGAATGTGAATTGTTACTTGGAGGCATTCCATGCATTTGAAAGCTAGAAGCGCAGATCGCGTTCTCCTTGCTCAATGCGGGCGAGACGGTCTCGGGTGGCCCGGCGGGCGGCTTCCTTCGGAATGTCCTCGATTCCCTTGGCGATGATGGCTTCCCCCATCCGCCGGGTCTCATCATCGGCATAATCAAGCAAATATTCCTTAAAGGTCAGAAGCGAATTCGGCTGGCAGACGTTATGAATCTGCCCGCTCTTCGCCAAGCGCATGAAGCGGTCGCCGGTTCTCCCTTCCCGGTAGCAAGCCGTGCAATAGCTCGGCACGTAGCCGTCCCGGCAAAGCCCACGGATGATTTCTTCGGGTGACCGATGGTCGCTCACTTCGAACTGAGGCTTCTCCCGCGGCTCTTCCTCCTTGTGGAGCTTCGCTTCCATATAGCCGCCGACACCCGTGCTGGAGCCCGCGCTGATCTGGGAAATACCGAGTTGGATCACTTGATCACGGAAGGCCGGCTCTTCCCGCGTGGAGAGAATCATTCCGGCGTAAGGAACAGCCAGACGAAGAACCGCCACAATTTTCTTGAAGTCCTCGTCCTGAACGAGATATGGATAGGTGTTGAGGTTGACGCCCACAGCCTCTCGCATGCGAGGAACCGACAGCGTATGCGGCCCGACGCCGAAGCGCTCTTCAAGATGCTCCGCATGCATCAGCATGGCGATGGTATCGTACTTGAAATCATAGAGCCCGTAGAGCACACCGACTCCCACATCGTCCAACCCGCCCAGTTGCGCGCGGTCCATGGCCGTCGTGTGCCAATCGTAGTCGTGCTTGGGGCCTTGCTTGTGCAGAGCGGCATACGTCGGCCGGTGGTAGGTTTCCTGGAACAGGATATAGGTACCCACCTCTGCGTCTCTCAGCTTGCGGTAATCCTCAATGGATGCGGCCGCAATGTTCACATTCACGCGGCGGATGCTTCCATTGTCTACTTTCACCGAATAGATGGTGTGGATCGCCTCGACCACATAGTCGATGTCGCAGTTAACCGGATCTTCGCCCGCTTCCACAACGAGCCGCTTGTGCCCCAGCTCCTGCAGGACGCGGACCTCATCCGCGAGTTCTTCCATCGTCAGCTTGCGGCGGACGAACTCATCATTCGAATGCTTATAGCCGCAATACTCACAGTTGTTGACGCAATAATTGCTTATATACAACGGCGCAAACAAAACAATGCGATTGCCGTAAATGGTCTCTTTGATGGTCCTTGCCGAATGGTAAATCTCTTCCAACAGCTCTTCATCCGCAACTTCCAGCAAAACGGCGGCTTCCCGATGGGTCAAGCCTTTGCAAGCTCTGGCTTTCTCCAATAGAGCCAGCAGATACGTACGATCAAGCGCTTTCTTTTTGGCGTCCTCCAAGGAATCCAGAATTTCCGAATCCTCGATGAAGGCAGCCGGCTCCCAATCCTTCCGCTTCATGGTGTACCCTCCTGACCGGCCGGGGAATGAGCGCTCCACGACCCGTGACTGTGTGACTCTTCTCGAACTTGTGCGCTGTTTAACAGTGAAGCCGCGATGAAATGAGGACGATAACGGTAAAAAAGGAGTCTTTTCTCACTTTACCCTGATTTTACACCGAAGCCTTGTCGGTATCCGTGATTAATTTCACTAAATAAGCTGTGCTTCATCTCACAAAATCACATGCTTGTTGCTCATCATTCAATGGAAGAAACGGCAAGAGCGCAGAGGGGGAAAGCCTGTCAGCTAACCGCTTTCACGGTTTGCCAGCAAGCCCTGTCCTCCTCCTGCACTCCGGCCGTTCACGTTCTTGGCGAACCTTGGCGAACAAGCGTCTTCCAACTCTAGCTCATCCGATCCAGAGTAGCAGAAACGCCCTCCTCACCTTCTAGAACTTGGAGCGTTTCACATAATGGGTATGCAGCAGTTCGTGGGACAGGTGGCCGTTCGGCTCGCCCAGGAATTCCGCATACAGCTGCTGGATAAACGGATTCTTATGCGATTTGCGAACGCTGAGCGCCTCGTCCTCGGTATAGATGGCTTTGGCACGCTCCGCTTTGACGTTGATCTTTTCGCTCGTCTTGGCATCGATGATCGGCTGTCCGCCGCCTGCTACGCAGCCGCCTTGGCAGGCCATAACCTCGATAAACTCATAGGCTTTCTCGCCGCGCTCCATCGCCTCCATCAGCTTCCGGGCATTGCCCAGGCCGTGGACGACCGCCGTGCGGATTTTCTTGCCGTTCGGCAGCTCGATGACGTTCTCTTTGATGCCGTCGAGGCCGCGAACCGCGGTATATTCGACCGTCTCCAGCTCGCGTCCAGCCGTCAATTCGAAGACCGTCCGCAGCGCTGCTTCCGCCACGCCGCCCGTCGCTCCGAAGATCGCACCGGCGCCGCTGCCTTCGCCCATCGGGTTATCAAACGCTTCCCCCTTCAGGTTGGCGAAGTCGATGCCGGCTTCCTTGATCATGGACGCAAGCTCCCGCGTGGTGAGGACAAGGTCGACGTCCTGGAGGCTCTCATGGGACAGCTCCTCGCGCTGGCCTTCAAACTTCTTCGCGGTACAAGGCATGATGGAGACCACGACAATGTTCTTCGGATCCAGGCCCATCTTCTTGGCGAAGTAGGACTTGATCATCGCCCCTTCCATCTCGTGCGGAGATTTACAGGTCGAAAGGTTGTCGAGCTGATCCGGGAAGTTATGCTCCATAAACTTGACCCAGCCCGGGCAGCAGGACGTCATCAGGGGAAGATTCTCCCCGCTGTTCAGTCGGGACAGAAGCTCCGTCCCTTCCTCCATGATCGTGAGGTCAGCGCCAAAGTTCGTGTCGAACACTTTATCAAAGCCAAGCTTGCGGAGCGCAGCGACCATCTTGCCGGTCACGCGGGTTCCGACCGGCATGCCGAACTCTTCCCCGAGCGCAACGCGGATCGCCGGCGCGGGCTGAACGACCACGTACTTGCTCGGGTCAGCCAGAGCATTCCATACGTCCGTCATGTTCTCGATCTCGGTCAAAGCGCCGACCGGACAAGCCATGATGCATTGGCCGCAGTTGACGCAGGGCGAATCGGCGAGGGAGCGGCCGAATGCCGGGCCTACGGTCGTATCGAAGCCGCGGTGGTTGAAGCCGATGGCGTGAACGGTTTGGATCGTGCTGCACGCGCCGATGCAGCGGCCGCACTTGATGCACTTGGCGGAGTCGCGCATGATCGAGGGCGACGACAGGTCCTTCGTGGCATGCGATTTCTCGCCGACGAAGGAAACGGTGCGCACGTTCATGTCACCCGCGACGGTTTGCAGCTCGCAGCCGCCGCTTCGCGAACAGCTCAGGCATTCGCGGTCATGGTCGGACAGGAGCAGCTCGACGGTAGCCCGACGGGCATCCCGGACCTTCTTGGTATTGGTCTGTATCTTCATGCCCTCTTCCGCCTTCAGCGTACAAGAGGCGATGAGGCGAGGCCCGACCTCCACGACGCAGACGCGACAGCTGGAGGAGTGGTTGACGCCTTTCATATAACACAAGGATGGAATATTGATGTCGAGATCGCGGGCCGCTTCGAGCACGGTTGTGCCTTTTGGAACATCCGTTTCGATGCCGTCGATCGTAATTTTAATCGTACTCACTCTCGATCACTCCTATCGTCAGACTATCGCTACGGCTTTGAACTTGCAGACATCGAAGCAGACGCCACACTTGATGCAGGCTACGGTATCGATGACGTACGGCTCCTTCACCTTGCCGGTGATGGCGTCGTTCGGGCATTTGCGCGCGCAGAGGCTGCAGCCACGGCACAGCTCGGGGTCGATGGTGTAGGAGATCAGGGATTTGCAGACGCCGGACGGACATTTTTGGTCGACGATATGCGCCATGTACTCATTTCGGAAGTACTTGATGGTCGACAGCACCGGGTTCGGAGCCGTTTGACCGAGCGCGCACAACGAGGCATTCTTGATCGTGTTGGAGAGCTGCTCCATCTTGTCGAGGTCCTCGATCGTCCCCTTGCCTTCCGTGATCTTGTCGAGCATCTCGAGCAAGCGTTTCGTGCCGATCCGGCACGGCGTACATTTGCCGCAAGACTCATCGCGGGTGAAGTCCAGGTAGAAGCGAGCGACGTCCACCATGCAAGTGTCTTCGTCCATGACGATCATCCCGCCGGAGCCCATCATGGAGCCCAGGCTCGTGAGCGTGTCGAAATCGATGGTGCAATCGAGGTGCTCTTCCGTCAGACAGCCTCCGGAGGGTCCGCCGGTTTGGATGGCCTTGAACTTTTTGCCATTCGGGATGCCGCCGCCGATCTCGAAGATGACCTCACGGAGCGTAATCCCCATCGGAACTTCCACCAGCCCGGTGTTGACCACCTTGCCGCCCAGAGCAAATACCTTCGTGCCCTTCGACTTCTCGGTCCCGATGCCGGCGTACCAGTCGGCTCCGCGCAGGATGATCGGGGCGATGTTGGCAAAGGTCTCCACGTTGTTGATGACAGACGGTTGGCCCCACAGCCCTTCAACAGCCGGGAAAGGAGGCTTCGGGTTCGGCATGCCGCGCTTGCCTTCGATGGAATTCATGAGCGCCGTCTCTTCCCCGCAGACGAAAGCGCCGGCGCCAAGGCGCACGTCGATGTCGAATTTGAAGCCGGTTCCGAGAATGTTATCACCGAGCAGCCCGTATTCCCGCGCCTGTTTAATCGCTTTCATAAAACGCTGAACCGCGATCGGATATTCGGCCCGAACATAGACAAAGCCTTGGTTCGCCCCGATGGCGTAACCGGCAATGGCCATCGCCTCGATGACGGAGTGCGGGTCCCCTTCCAGAATCGAGCGGTCCATGAACGCGCCGGGGTCGCCTTCGTCGGCGTTACAGATCATATACTTCTGTTCCTTGTCTTGGTCTGCTGCAAATTGCCATTTGAGCCCCGTCAGGAAGCCGCCGCCGCCGCGTCCGCGCAGGCCGGATTTCTTGACCGTATCGATTACTTGTTGACGAGACATCGTCATGAGTACCTTGCCGAGTGCCTTGTAGCCATCGCACGAGATGTACTCGTCAATGACTTCCGGGTCGATCACACCGCAATTGCGCAACGCAATGCGAACCTGCTTGCGGAAAAAGTCCGTGTCTTCGAAGTTATGAATATCGCCGTCTACCTTCGTCTTCTCATAGACGAGGCGGTCGAGGGGCTTGTTGTTCAGCAAGTGCTGCTCCACCATGTCGGGGATGTCTTTCACTTCCACGCGGCTGTAGAAAATACCCTCCGGGTAGACGATAACGACTGGTCCCAGCTCACACAGACCGAAACAGCCGGTACGAACAACTTCGACCTTGTCTTCGATGCCGTGATTGGCCACTTCCTTCTCCAGGGCCGCGATGATTTTGTTGGAATCGGACGAGGTGCAGCCCGTTCCTCCGCATACCATGACCGAGCGGAAGTCGACGGCTCCCTTCACCCCGGTTGTTTGCCGGTTCTGGAGCTTGCCTTCGGTCAGCGTCTTGATCGCTTCAAGATCCGTTAACAGCTTCATGCCAATACCTCCCGTTTAAAATGCGCCCATCAGACGCATGCTTCTCCAAGCAAGAGACGTGCTTATGCGCGTTCGTGCGTTTTAGGATCTGCTAGCCGCTCATCTACTACACGATGAGAGTGGATGAGCTACTAGTTGTATTCCTTCAAAATCTTCGGAACGTCGTTCGGACTGAGGCGCCCGTATACCTTTTCACCGATCGTCAGAACGGGAGCGAGGCCGCAGGCACCGAGGCAGCGGGTCGCCTCCAGCGTGAATTTGTTGTCCGAGGTCGTTCCTTGTACCGGAACTTTCAGCTCCGTACTGAGGCGGTCGAGCAGCCCTTGCGCTCCCTTGATGTAGCACGCCGTCCCCATGCAGACGCGGATGACATGCTCGCCTTTCGGCGTGAGGGAGAAGAAATGATAGAACGAGGCCACTCCGAAGATTTCACTCATGGGGATGTTCAGTTCCGTGGAGACGACCTGCAGCACATGCTCCGGCAGATAGCCGTAAATGTCCTGAATTTCATGCAGTACCGGAATCAGAGCGCCCTTCATCGACTTAAATTGCTCGATGGAGACCTTCACCTTCTCCAGCTTCTCATCGGGTTCGGACGCGCCCCCGCAACAGCAGGCGGTTTGTTGTTGCAATTCCATGCTGGACTCTCCTTTCAAGCCGGTTGGATCCCACCAATCGGCTTCCCAATTGTCAGAATAGTGAGAATAATTATCAGTAAGCCTCCCCTAGATCGACCTAAGCAAACGATCAATCTTGGAGAACCCTTTTATTAAACCGGGGAAGACAAGACGCCTTGGCAGGCTTTCACGTACACGGAATCCGCACAAAGCGAAGCGTATGGAGTGGACCGCAGTGTTTGCATCCACGTCAGGATCTCCTCCGGGTCATGCCCATTCGAAAAGAAAGCCCGCTCATTGTCAGCAATCGGCAAGGAAGCGGGCTTGGTACGAAGGATCAGGCGCTCTTATAGCTCCGGATTCTCGTGTTTGGCCTTCAGACGGCTCCAGCGGCGTTCGACTTCTTCCTCAAAGGCCTGGAGCTGCTCTTCGTCCTTGAGCAGGTGCTTCGTCTTGCCCATGCCCTTCAGCCATTCGACGACCGGAATCTTCTTGCCCTTCTCTTCCGGGTTGTATGTGATCGACGTGATGCCTTGCTCGATCTCATACAGCGGGAAGAAGCAGGAGTTGACGGCCGCGCTGACGAGCTCGTTGCCCTTCGGGTCCTCGGACTTCCAGTTCAGCGGGCAGGCGCAAAGAATCTTGCCGTATGCGGTACCAACATTGTTGGCATACCATTGGGCCTTCGCTGCTTTCTTGAGCAGATCCTGCGCATTCGATTCCGTCGCCGTAAAGACATACGGAATGTTGCAGGCTGCGAGAATTTGCGCAGTGTCTTTGTGGTGGCCCTTCTTGCCCTTTTGGGCTTTGCCGACGCCGGAGGTGCTCGTCATGTGCCCCATCGGGGTGGAGTAGGACAGCTGGGAGCCCGTATTCATGTAACCTTCGTTATCGTACTCGAGGATGATCATCTTATGATTGCGGAGTGCCGTACCGACCGCAGCGCCCATCCCGATGTCCATGCCGCCGTCACCGGAGATCATGATGAAGGTCACGTCGTCGGACACTTGGATTTCTCCACGGCGCTTCATTTCATAGAAAGCGTCAACTGCACCAGCTACCGTGGCCGCACCGTTCTGGAACAGGTTGTGCACGAAGGTTTGCTTGTGGGACGAGTACGGGTAGCTGGCTGTGACGACGTATGCGCAGCCCGTTTGGAACAGCAGCACGACATCGCCCTCGATGCCCTTCAGGAACAGCTCGATGGCGGACAGGGCGCCGCAGCCTGGGCAGGCACCGTGGCCGGAAGCGAGACGGTGCGGCTTCACGGTCAACTGACGCAGAGGCGGCAGCTTGACGTTCAGACGGCCGGTCGTTTCGTCAACGGCAACGTTGATGAGGCCCGTCTTGAAGGTATCGGCCTTGAGGGGCTCGGTGACCGGCTTCGAGACGATGGTGAACTCCGGATCGCCCGGATAGTGGCCGTGGTAGTCGAACGGCTTCTCGGCATAGCCCTTCTCGGCGGCATCGATGGCAGCCGCGAAGAACGCCTGGGCGTCATCGGCATAGAAGTCCTTGCCGCCGAGGCCGAAGATGCGGGACAGCACGATCGTCTTGTTCTCCGGATCGATTTGCAGCGCCGAGCGGATTTCGTGCGTCAGGTTGGAACCTTGAGCGCCATAGGAGTCAGCGCGTTCGCCCACGAGCAGAGCCTTGACGTTCTTCATCGCCTTGCGGATCGCTTCGGTCGGGAACGGACGGATGATGTTCGGGCGAACGAGGCCGGCCTTCACGCCTTGGGCGCGGAGGGCATCGACCGTGTCCTTCGCCGATTCCCCGGCGGAGTTCAGCAGGAACACGGCCACTTCAGCGTCTTCCATGCGGTACAGGTCGAGCGTCGGGTATTCCCGGCCCGACAGCTTGGCGTATTCGCGGGATACTTGCTCATACACTTCGCCGGCTTTTTCGAGCGCTTCGCTGAGCTGGTAGTGGTTGTTCAGCAGGTCGTCGCCGCCCATGTGAGCGCCGATGGTGACCGGATTGGCCGGATCGGCGATGTTCGGGTATTGGTGATTCGGGTTCGGTCCTACGAAGTCTTGGACCACCTTGTTTTCCTTGAAGTATTGAACCTTGCGCTTTTGGTGGGAGGTGAAGAAGCCGTCATACGCGACGATGACCGGCAGGCGGACATCGGAGTGCTCGGCAACCTTGAGCGCCATGATGTTCATGTCATAGACGGCTTGCGGGGTGCTGGCGGTCAGGATGACCCAGCCCAGGTTCAAGCCGTAGTACAGGTCGGAGTGGTCGCCGCGAATGTCGAGCGGACCGCTAATCGCGCGGGTGACCAGGTTCAGCACCATCGGGAAGCGAGTTCCCGATTGGGTCGGAAGCTGCTCCAGCATGTACAGGAAGCCTTGCGAGCTGGTAGCGTTGACGACGCGGGCACCGGTCATGGCGGCGCCGTAACAGATCCCTGCGGAGCCATGCTCGCCGTCAG
This sequence comes from Gorillibacterium sp. CAU 1737, assembly GCF_039888655.1. Classification (NCBI taxonomy): domain Bacteria; kingdom Bacillati; phylum Bacillota; class Bacilli; order Caryophanales; family Paenibacillaceae; genus Gorillibacterium; species Gorillibacterium sp. CAU 1737. The sequence continues at coordinate 205,520 of NZ_JBDQQO010000003.1, read as the reverse complement.
CGGCGATCAGTTGGATGTCATGGAGCCCGCGAGTCTTCATCTGATCGAGGTATTGGGCAACCTCGGTCGAAGGCGTGATCGGGAAATACCCCATGATGTGGTAGTTGATTTGAGCGGCAGCCGTGGCGGCCATTTCGTTCCCGGACTCGAAGTGCGTGATCTGCTCTGCCGGGATGACTTGCGACAGCTTATCTTCTGTAACGGCCATGGTAGATGTCCTCCCTTATCGGATATTAAAATACTTGGGCAACGCGGTGCTCTTCGGCATAGCCCACTTCTTCGCGGCGGGACGACAGGGCGTCGGTCGGGCACACCTCGATGCATTTCAGGCAGCCTTTGCAGTATTGATAATCGATGCCGCGCAGGAGTTGCTGCGGACGGCCTTTCTTGTCTTCTCCGGTTTCCCAGACAAAGCAATAATCGGGGCACACGGCGTCGCAGTTGGCGCAGCTGATACACTTTTCCATATTGAGTTCCGGCAGGAAGCCTTGACGGGAGCCGCTCAGGTCCTTCAGCGTACTGTTCGCTTGGGCGAGGATGACGCCGCCCGGAACCTGGGTGGCATAGCCGAGCGGAGACTGAGCGCGCTTGAAGGGCTTCGCTATCGCACCGGCAGGCACTTCGTAAGTCATGAACTTCACTTCGTTGTAGCCGCGGTTGAAGGTACGAATGTTCGGCTCGACGAGGTGCGGATACTTCTTCTCGAAGGTGGAGCGGATGACATTGCGCATCGCTTCGGGATCGAGGAAGTCGCAGATGCGGAACAGGGCGCCCAGCATCGACGTGTTGACCTTGGTCTTCTCTTCGACTGCGATGCCCATGGCATCGACAACCGCGAGCGTGCCGTATTGCAAACCGAGATCTCTCTTTACGTCTTCGAAGTCGCGGGTCGTGTTGACGAGGACGACGCCGTCCGTCGGCAAACCGCTGATGACGTTGACGTTCTTGTACAGCGCTTCATGGAACACCCCGACCACATGCGGTTCTTCAATCGGGCTGTGATCGCGGATTTCAACCTCCGGATCGCAAAAACGGACAAACGCCTTAACCGGGGTTCCCTTCTTCTCGGAACCGTAGGACGAGAAGTTCGCGGCATTCAGCCCGAGGCCGATTGCGCCGGTTTCGGCGAGCATCTTGCCGGCGAGGTTGGCGCCGAGGCCGCCGATCGATTCGAGGCGGATCTCGAAAAACCCGAGCGAGTTCTTCTTCGGTAAAATAGACATCTGGTTTCCTCCTTTAAAGTTCGGTACAGATAAATGAAGCTCAAATCGACTCTTCGTTCGTGCCGGCATCCGGCAGTGGGGGAGGGACTCAAGCCGTCATGCGGGACAGGGGCCGGTCACGCTGCAGTGGTCGCCTCGGCCAAGGTCAATCTGATAGCCGGAAGCGACAATTCGCATTTCGATGCAGTGACGGCAGTGGGAGGCTTCATCTCCCGTGCAAATCTTGTTCTCGTAAAGGGCGTATTTCTCGCGAACGGCGAGGGGCGATAAAATCGGCATCACGACGTTGGCTCCGGCCCTCAGGGCCTTCTCGCGTCCCACCGGGTCAAGCGTGCCCATCGCCGTGGTGGCGGGGAGCATCGCATCAGGAATAAATAGGCGGGCAAGCGCTATCATTACCAGCGATTGGTCAACCGTCCCCCCGGATTCATGAGCAAGGGGAGTTGCGCTGTGCGGAATGAACGGGCCGATGCCGATCATTTCCGGCTGCAGATCATGAAGGAACAGCAGGTCGTCCGCCAGGTGCCGTGCCGTCTGTCCGGGCAACCCAACCATGAAGCCCGCGCCAACCTGATAGCCGATTCGTTTCAGGGTGGTCAGGCACTGGACCCGGTTATCGTAGGACATACCGGGGTGCAGCGTTTCATAGAGCTCGCGGGATGCCGTCTCGTGCCTGAGCAGGTAACGGTCTGCTCCCGCTTCAAACCAGGCTTGATAGCAGGCTTCGCTTCGTTCCCCGACGGACAGGGTAATCGCAACCTCGGGATAGCGTGACTTGATCCGCCGAATGATCGCCGCAAGCGAAGCGTCGGTGTAACGGAAATCCTCTCCGCTCTGCAGGACAAAAGATCGGTAGCCGAGCTCATGGCCTTCTTCGATACAGGAGAGAATCTCATCATCGGTGAGCCGGTACCGGTCTGCCGATGGATTGGAGCGCCGCAGGCCGCAATAGAGACAGTCCTGCTTGCAGATGTTGGAGAACTCGACCAGACCGCGCATGAAGACGGCTTTGCCGTAATGCCGCTGTCGGGTCTCGTCAGCCATGCGAAACAATTCCTTCTTCCCTTCGGGAGTCAGGTTGCCGAGGAGTTCGACGATCTCGTCATGGGTCAGGTGGTTCGTCTGGTAGAGCTTGGCGAGAAGTTGCTCCACGGGGATTCCTCCTTGATGGGGCATATACAGGCGAAGCAGAGAAAGACGAATCGACATCGGATGGTCCGGCAGGCCGAAGGCCGAGCAACCGGAGCAACGGAACGGAGTCCGCTCTTTCGTCCCCATTGTACTTCAAATCCAACAGGCCTTAAGTGAACTAGTTCACAAGAATTGCTTGATTTTAGAAAAGAAACTAAGATTACCGAATTTCAATGACGATTGGTATTTTTCATGAAGAAGCAGGAAAGAGCCGTGTCAGAAACAGCCCCTCGCACTTTCCTTCCTCTTTGGGGGACGGGGAAGGGACCGCCACTCGTCTTCGCGGACTCTCTCCTTGGTGGATCAAGCCCGCCCGCTTGCTCCATGGAGCAGCTTCTCTTTTCTTCTGCTCTACAACAGAGGGTTCCAATTAGTAGAACAGATGCTTCTAATTCGAGTGAGCAGCAGCAACCTCTTCCACCATTTGGAACCGCTTCCACCCCGATTTTTCCGCCTTCAGTAGGTATTTCCTTCCAGAGAAGTGATGAACATCATTCTCATTTGCCTCAATTGTGTCAGCCTGTTCCAATTCCTGTTCTTGTTGGAATCCGTCGAACTTCGCGATCTCCTTTGTCATAGGAAGTCAAAAAAAGAACCCGTCTCCTTCCTCCCCCCGACAACGAACGGGGGAATAAAGAGACGAGTCGGTTTGGCTGGATGAAAGCGAGCCGAGGAAAAAGAAACATGCAGTTTGGTCGGATGGAAGCAATCAAGCGGGCAATGCTGCGCTAATTGACGGGACGAGAACGGGTCTGCCCTTCCGCCTCTTCTGTCAGCTCCGAAGCTCCGCCCGGCCTGCTGCCGGAGGAAGCTGTGCCGCTGCCCGCCGGATCTGAATCCGCATCCGGGGTGAGCCCAACATACATCGGAAGTCGATTTAGCTGCTCGCCTCCTTCAGCGGTCGCATCGAGGCCAAGGCGAGCACGGAAAGCGGTGAGGGCCTGCTTCAGCTCCGACTCCTTCGGAACGATGTAGGGACTGATCCAATCGCCGCTCAGATGAATGAACTCCACCTCATCCGGCTTCAGGTCGCGAATTCGTCCGATCCAGCTCCGCAGCTCGCTCTCCGGTACATCCGTCTTGACATTGCGGCCTGCAATGTCAAGGATATCGCCCAAGCTTGCGAGTCCGTTGATGGAGGTAAGCTTGCTCAGAATCTGCTTGAGCACCTGCTGCTGCCTTGCATTGCGAGCAGTATCCGACGATTCGCTCGTCCCCTGGTTCGACTTGCGGTAACGGACGAAGTCGAGCGCATTTTTGCCGTCTAAGGTTTGCAGGCCTTGCTTGAGATCGATATTGGTTCCGTCTGAGGTATCGCGATATTTCATATCCATGTCGACGTCCACGCGGACGCCGCCGAGTTCGTCAACCAGGTCGCGAAAGCCTTGAAAATCCACCATGGCCATGTAGTCGATGGGAACCCCGAAGAGTCGCGAATAGAGTGCTTTGGTTTCGGTGAAGGCCGTGTCCTTGTCTTTCAGATAAAAGTAAGGAAAGAAATAGTTCGCTTTGTGATTGCGGATATCACCCGGCTTGAGCTCCAGGTCGCGGGGAATGGAGATAATGGTAGCCGCATCGGTCTTCGGGTTGAGGGCGAGCAGCATGATCACGTCTGTATTCATGGATCCTTCGCTGCCTCCGCGGCTGTCTACCCCCGTGAGCAAGAAGGAGATCGGTTTGTCCGTCTCCTCCTCTACAGATGGTGTTGGTGTGGGAGATGCTCCATCAGATGGTGCAGGAGTTGGAGAAGCAGCAATATTATGAATGGCCTGATCAGCCTTTTGGTAGATATAAGCGGCATAAGCGCCGACGGCGCATAGAACCACGGCCAGGCTTATGGAAATCCCGATCAGCCAGCGGCGGCGGGTTCGATGGGTCTTCATGAAGGTCCTCCTTATCCTTGGGTCTAGCCCGTTTGGGCTACAAGGGGTATACGGCATTTTACCTCTAAACCATCGGGATATTTGTGAATTTTTTGTGAACTTTTTGATCGCGTATGATTCCGAGCGGTTTCGCTCCCCTCCTCACCCTCTGCACCGCTTGGAATCATTTTGCCGCAGGTCCGGCCCCGGGCTGTTCCTGTCGAAGGATATGACGGAGCAAATGCCTAAAAGGATGCAATTCCGTCTTGGGCTCCCCCTCTTTTTTCCTGTCTTCGTCGTTCAAGCGTTGATCGTCACCCATCTTTCGCCCCGTTCCCCCCTCGACCATGGTCCAGGATCCAGGACAGGCCGAAGGCGGTTTTGCCGGTCCGCCCTTGGGATTAGACTGGAACAAGTGAACGAACCCAAAGGAGGAAGAAACAATGAACGAACCGACAGTGAAGCTTCTCGGAGTTACGAAGCGGATCGGCGGAAAAACCTTGGTTGACAAGGTGAGCTTCGAAGTCCCGAAGGGAGAGGTATTTGGCTTTCTTGGTCCGAACGGGGCCGGCAAAACGACGACCATCCGGATGATGGTCGGACTGATGAGCATGACCGAAGGGGATGTGCTGATCGAGGGGAAGAGCATCCGCAGCGAATTTGAGGCGGCGGTTCGCCACGTGGGCGCCATCGTGGAGAATCCCGAATTCTATAAATACCTGTCCGGCTACAACAACCTGGTGCATTACGCCCGTATGTTTCCCGGCGGCATCAGCCGGCAGCGGATCATGGAGGTCGTACGGCTGGTCGGCTTGGAAAATCGGATTCATGACAAGGTGAAGCGCTACTCGCTCGGCATGAGGCAGCGGCTCGGTGTCGCTCAAGCTCTCCTGCACAAGCCTTCCCTGCTCATTCTGGATGAGCCCACCAACGGGCTTGACCCGGCAGGCATTCGCGAATTGAGGGATTACTTAAGGAAGCTTGCCCATGAGGGCAACATCTCTGTGGTGGTCTCCAGCCATCTTCTGTCCGAGATGGAGTTGATGTGCGATCGCATCGGGATCATTCAGAACGGTCGACTGGTCGACGTGCGCACCATGAGCGATTTCGTAAATGCAGGAGAATCGAGCCGATATCTCTTCGAGGTCAATGACCCCGCCGGAGCGAAGGAAGCCATCACCCTAGCTCGAGAGGCCCAGATGACTCCGGAAGGAATCGAGGTCACGGCCGAGCGTGAGGAGGTCGCGGAGCTGACTGCCGCGTTGATCCGAGCAGGTATCCGGGTGTACGGCATCCGCCCTGTGACGAAGAGCCTGGAAGACAAATTCTTGGAAATGACGGGGAGTGATCGCATTGCTTAACCTGATTCGCAACGAGAATATGAAGACGTACCGCCGTTTCCGGACTTGGATCATGGTCCTCTTGCTCATCGGGATCGTCGGCTTCGGAGCCTACCAAATCAACCACTTCCGTCCCGACCCTGCCAACTGGAAACAAGAATCGGCCGAAACCATCAAGAATTACAAGAGCGCGCTGAACGACAACCCGTCCATGCAGAATCGAAACTACTTTGAAGAGCGGATCAAATTGGAAGAGTATCGTCTGGAGCATGACCTGATTCCACCGGACAATACGTTGTGGGGCTCTGTGCTCGACATGAGCGACCTTATCGTTCTGGTCACTATTTTTACCGTCGTGGTCGCAGCCGATTCTGTCGCCGGGGAATTTACCCAAGGAACGGTCAAGATGCTGCTCATCCGGCCCCATTCGCGGAACAAGGTCCTTCTCTCCAAATACCTCTCCTCACTGCTGTTCAGTCTATTCCTGCTGATTGTGCTGTTCGGGGCCTCATACGGATTTGGCGGCCTGTTCTCTGGCTTTGACAGTGCGAGCCTCCCTCACCTCTCCGTGGGGAGCGATGGAGCGGTGCATGAAAGCAATATGATCGTGCATACCCTCTCCATCTACGGCCTCTCTTGCGTCAATCTGCTCATGACCGTGACGCTCGCCTTCATGATCTCGACCCTTTTCCGATCCAATTCACTTGCGATCGCGCTGTCGATTGTCGTGCTCCTGCTCAGCAATACGGCGATTCATCTGCTGAAGGGCTACTCGTGGATCAAGTATTACTTGTTCGCCAACACGGACTTGACTCAATATTTGAACGACGCCCCGCTCCGGGATGACATGACGCTTACCTTTTCCATCTTGGTCCTTGTCGGATATTTCATCGTCATGAATCTCCTCACCTGGACCCTCTTCAAAAAACGCGACGTCGCCGCCTAATCGCTTCTCAGGTTCGAACCGCGACGTATGCCCGGCTCTTCGAATCACATCCCCTCGATCCGGGAAGTTTAACAGCAGGTGCATTCGGGTAAAAAGCATCAGCTCCCCCGCGGCCTTGATGGTCCGGCGGAAAACCCCGCGCCTACTTCGGGAGAAAGGCGGAACACAAGATGGCAGACGACAAATTCGAAAACTCGATAGAAGCTTCTGCTGCTGGTAAGGAGCAGGAGGATGCTTTAGACAACGGTGCTGGCTATCGCAATGGGACGGCCTTCGGCGAACCACTCCTCGGCGGCTCTTCGCCGAACGATACTGTGAATCCTGCATGGAATGCAGTCTATGGTGAAGACCTGCGCTCGTCAAGCGAAGCGGGCAACCGGGAAGAGGTCCTTCCCGAGGAGCCGGTAGGTCCCATCGACTTGGCTGCGGTGCCTGATGCAGATGAGATCGCGCCCGGCTCCCCCGTCGATCCGGCAGCCCCGCTCACCGAGGTGGTGAACGGGATCGATCTGCTGAACGGTACCGGCGCAGATGACCCGGATGATGATTTTCGCCGGGTAGACAATCGAGAACCTCTCAAACCGTAAGAAGGATCCCGGCAACCTGTATCATCCCCATAAGGCAGAGAAACCCCCGAGAGGCGTCGTGCAATTGCCGACGCCTCTCGGGGGTTTTGGCCTTTTTCGGGCATAGGAAGCTAGTCCATCCAATAGGGAGAATCCGGGTTGATTCTCTGGCCGATCTCATCCACCTTGTCGAAGTCCACCTCCAGGAAGCCGTCCGCATCGACGGTGAACGCCCCCTCCCGGTAGAAGGCTGACACGGTCTCCAAGAACTCCGCGGGCGAGGCTGACCATTCCTCCAGCTCTCCCTCTAGGTTCGTGAGCACGCAAATCTTTTCGGCTCCTGTATCGTCGAGCACCACGCAGTAAAAGTCACCGGAGTAGTTGGCCAAAAAGGGGATCACCCTGGCCGGCGGGCAATCCCCCTCCTCCAGCAGCGTTTCTCGGGCACGCTGTGTCTCCTGCAGCAGCTCCGTGATGTGAATCAAGCGGTAACCGGGAAGGAAATCCATGAGATGCTGCTCCGGGATGCTCCTTCTCGTGCCGGATACCTGTCGATAGAGGGTGGACAGCAGGTCGGGGATTTCCCCCTCTCCTGCTGCCTTGCGGAGCAGTTCCTGCCCACTCTCCGGCGGGGAGCCTAACGATGCCGGATAGTCCGGCCTCTGTTCTTGGGCTAAGCTTAACAATTGCTGAAAACGATCTGCGAGCATCCTTCGTTCCTCCTCTTGTCTGTCAAAAAGTACTTTCGGCCTATCAATGGTTATGGCCCTCTACATAGCCCAGGAAAAAATCTTGCAAATCCCCTTCCGTATCCACAGAATCCAGATACAGGCGAGGGGTGGCGGTAAATCCGTTCAAGGTCGAACTCCCATCGATTGCACCAAGCGCGTTGGACAACGTATCGGTTATGGTCTGCTTGAGAATCCTTAGAAAAACCTTCTGCTGCTCCTCCGTTAGCCCGCGGTAGAGAGCAATGGCATCCTTCCAATACTCGACGGTGTTTGATTTAACCTCCGTCGTCTCAAAAAGATTTTGGTAACTCTTCAAATTACCCTCCACAATGGTTTCATAGAGAGACTGCGTAAACCTTTCAATCATCTCGGTCGATCTCCTTCCAATAAATAGGTCCAATCCCTTTTCATTCGCGATCCGGCGCAAGTCTGGCCCAGCGAAGCCGTTCCTGAATTTCCTCATCAGGAGCATCCCACAGAACAAGCAGTTCCTCGTAAGGATCGCCGGATAAGCCAAGCAACCGGGCAAACGCCGGCTCCGTCTTCATCCCCTGCGTCTTCCAGTCGCGAATGCGCTCCCGTTCAGCAGGGGACAGCCAGCGCAAAATGCGCTCCTCCACCACCATATGGCGGTACCCATTCTGCTCATCCGTCGGGCGGTCTTGGGCGAACAGCTCGATCTCCCAACCCTCGTGTACAAAATTGGCCGTAGCCGAAGCTCTACCTGCACCGGAGCAGCGAAAGCCGGCATGATGATGGAAGCGGGCGGTTACGTCCCTGCACCAAGCCTCCAGGTCCTGCGCCTCGCAGATCACGTCAAGGTCTGAGCCATCCACATCGATGCCGATCGGCACAGTTCCAACCAGTCGGGGGGAATAGCCGCCAAGCTCCTCTTCCAAATGAAGCTCCTCCAGCACCCGAGCCGCCTCCTGCTGCCTCGGTGTTCCTTCTCTCATTCCCGGCGGCCAGAAGCCCGTCCCATGCGGCGGTCCGGGTATGCGGGCGGTCATCAAGACCAGCCCTTCCGCTCTTTCAGCCCGCGGATATGAGCCAGGTGATGACGGCCATGCCAGGAGTAAATACCCGTGTTGACGTCGAGCCGTGTGACCGCTCCCGATTCGGGATGGTAAAACGTTCGGCTAAATTCCTCATCGCTCAAGGATTGCAGCAGGAAGGCCCAGCGCTCATGGAGAGCGGCCAGAAGCCGAAGCGACACGTCGGGGGGAAGCAGCCGGGCATCCGCTCCCTCTGCCCAAAGAGCTTCTTCGTAAGGGCGGATCGTCGGATTGTCTTCGGTAAGCGCCAGCTTGAACCGGGCGAAGCTGTTCAGGTGGCTGTCTGCCAGATGGTGCACCACCTGGCGAATTGTCCACCCGCCTTCCCGGTAGGGGGTGTCCAACTGCTCATCGGTCAGTCCGTTCACCTCGGCCGCCAGCAGAGATGGAAGCACCTCGATGTCCTGAATCCATAGCTTCCGCTGTTCGACGGTTACCTCACCCCGCCATTCAAACGTGCCGATCGGGTAACGAAGATCCATGGGACTCGACTCCTTTTATTCAGATGATTTAGGGGGTTAAACAACCGAGACGATACCAAAAAACAGCAGACCGGCACCGACGATGGCAATGATGATGGCTGAAATCTTGGTTGAAGTGATATAGAAATCCGTCGGCTCAGGAGACTCGACGTTCGCCGCATATTTTAGGTAAAAGAAGAAATCCCGAAATCTCCAGGAGAGGAAACTCACTGCCAACAGCAAGAAGCCAATCACGTAATAACCCGGTTGTCCGTCCTTCTCCTGTCGAGCAGGATCCACGATGCGTATAAGAACATCCGCCGGATAGAGGAATCCCCCCTCGATCTTGTTTACTTCCCCCAAACCGGTTGTCTGCATGGTGGTCACGAATTCCGGAAAGAAGGTTCCGTCCGGCTGCTCTACCTCAATCCAGCCGCCATAAAGCGGCACCTTCACCTTCCTTGTCCCTACCGAATCCGTCACTTGATAGACCTTGCCATGTTCAGCTTCATACTCGAAATCGATGGAAACTTGCACTTTGCCAATGGATACCTGATACCGCTCGCCTGCTTCTTCACCCTTCACGCGAATGACTGGCCTATCCCGAGGAAAGGAGCGGTAGATCCTCTCTCCGTCTTTTTCTTCGGCCAATCGGTATTTATGACCGTCCAGTTCGAACGCCTTGTCTTGAAAGCGGGGGATGGACCAGATGATCCCCACGAGCAGCAAAATGGAGATAACCCCCACGATCACCTGCCATTTCTTCCATTCTCGAAAAGAATGCCGGTTCATCCTCTTGCTCCCCCCTTGCCCATACGTTGACCCTTTGCCCGATTCTGTTTCGACTTGTTGGTCCTTATTCATGAAAGACTCCGTCCCCATTCACAAGATTGACCATAGACCAGCCGGCTTCACCAGGTGAAGGACGGGACCAGGCCTCACTCTCAGTCGATCCGCTCCGGTTCTCCATCCGGGCTAAGCCAGGGATATTCCATCTGGCCTGCGGCAAGGAGTGCCCGTTCCGGCCCATGGAGCTTGCCCAGAGCATGGAGGGACACGTCGATCCCGGCTGACACTCCCGCGGACAGCAGGATGCGTCCGTTATCTGTATAACGCACATCCTCGCGGATGGTTGCATGCGGGGCGAGCTCGCGCAGGAGCGGGATCGCCCCGTGATGCGTCGTGATCTCAAGTCCGCCCAGAAGACCGGCCGCCGCGAGCAAAAGAGCGCCTGTGCAAACCGAGATGAGCAGCTCGCATTCCTTCCCGACGGTGGCGATCCAGTCCAGAAGGGTGCGGTTCGCCAGGTCGCGCCGCGTCCCCATGCCGCCAGGGACAATCAGGATGTCCGGCTGCGGGCAGTCGGCAAGGGCATAGTCTGGGATGAGCCGAAGCCCTCCCACGGCTTGGACGGGGTGGACCGTCTCGGCGGTCGTGTACACCTCGAAGTCACCGCCCTGCTTGCCAGCCATGGCGAACACCTCATAAGGCCCGGCAAAATCCAGCACCTCGATCCCTTCGAACAAAAGCACCGCCACCTTGCGCTTTCGGGTTTCGTAAGGCACCGCATCGGATGCCGGAGGCAGCTCGGCATTCCGGGATTGCTCTTCTCTCATTCGTCTCTCCCCCTCGTCACCTTCGATTGTCTAGCAGCGGTAAGCCGTTTCCCCATTCACGACCGTCCGCATCACCTTCATGCGAAGCCACTCCTCCGGGTCCGCCGAGAACGGGCGGTCGACTACCGTAAAGTCCGCCCCATAGCCCGGGGCAAGGCATCCTCGCTCCTGTTCTTCTCCCGCCGTCTGCGCCCCGCCGTAGGTATACAGGCGAACCGCTTCCGCGAGCGAGAGCTTCTCTTCCGGCTCGTAGCCCTCGTGCTGCTCGCCCGGTTTGCGGCGAGCCACGGCCGTGTAGAGCCCGTGGAAGGGAGACAGCGGCTCGATGGGTGCGTCGCTGCTGCCGCCGCACGGAATGCCGGCGGCAAGGAGCGTCCGCCACGCGTAGCGGTGGACGGCCCGCTGCCCGAGCCGCTCGCGCACCCACGGGTAGTCGCCGGTAACAAACGGCGGCTGAATGTCGGCGGCAAGCCGTAGGCGGCTCATCCGGGCGAGCTGCTCGGAGCGCAGCACCGGAACATGGATGAGGCGGTCGGGAAGCCCGCTCGCCCGCTCCACCGGCTGCCGCTCCAGCTCCGCGAGCACGAGGTCCACCGCCGCGTCACCGATGGCGTGAACGGCGACGGGGAAGCCGGCCTCTCTCGCCTCGCGGACGATGGCGCCGAACGCCTCCGGCGAGTGGATCGGGAAGCCGGCGTTGCCGGGGTCATCCGCATACGGCTCGCTCAGCCAGGCGGTTCGTCCGCCGAGAACGCCGTCTGCGAACACCTTCGCACCGCCGATGCGCAGCCAATCGTCGCCGCTTCCGGCGCGAAGCCCGAGCTCCCTTGCCTCCGGCAGGTGCGGATAATATACGAGCTGATGGGTTCGGAGGAAGACGCCCTCCTCCCGCAGCTCCCGATGAATGCGCAGCATCGTGGACAGGTCGCCCACGTAGCGCAGGTCATCGGTGTGCGACGCCGTCAGTCCGAGCGACAGCGCGTATTCGGCTGCCCGGCGGATGCAGGCCTTCTTCTCGGCGTAGGAAGGCTCCGGCACTGCGGCGTGGAAGGGATGGCCCGCATCCTCGTAGATTCGGCCGTTCATCCTCCCGCGCTCGTCGCGCCCGAATGCGCCGGATGCCGGGTCCTCCGCATGGTCCGCCACACCGGCCTTGCGATAAGCCTCCGAGTTGGCGAGCCAGGAATGATAGCAGACGCGCGTGAGAAGCACCGGATGCCGATTCGTGACGGCGTCGAGCTCCTCCCGGTTCGGCGCAACCGCCGGGAAGAACGCATTCTCGTTCCAATTGAGGCCGAGAATCCATTCGCCGGGCGGTGTCTGATCGGCGCGAGCTTTTACAAGACGAAGCATCTCATCCTTTGAGGTCACTTCGCTGAAATCAAGCGCAGCCAGCTTCATCCCCAGCATGGAGAGGTGCATGTGGCAGTCCACCAGACCGGGCAGCACGTACCCGCCGTCCAAATCCACGCGCTGCACATCCCTTCCCGCAAGCTGCAGCGCCAGTTCCCGGTCGCTGCCGATGGCGACGATCTTTCCTTCCTCGCAATAAAGAGACACGGATTGCTCGTCCTGCTCCGCATAAGGGCTGCGCCCTCCGCTAAACCATATTCCCGCCACTCGTTGTCCTCCTCGCTTCCTGCTGTGCTGATCCCTTTCGGCTTCTCAGGGCTCCCCAAGGCATGTGGGCAAACACGCTCCAGCAGGCTCCGTTGCAGTTTTGTCTATTCTACCGCGGATGGCCGGAATCGACCACCAGTAGTCATATGGGGTTGCGGCGATCCTGTGGATGCAGGTATACTACCAAAGCAAACATACGTTTGCCTGTCCCATTCGATAGAGCCAAAGGAGGACCTCATGAAAGGCTCGACCCACCTCACCATCGGAACCGTCGTCGGCATCGGCGCAGCCCTTGCTTACGCGGGTTCCCTTCCTCATGCGGCTCTCCTGATCACCGCCGCGTCCTTTTCCGCGCTTGCTGCCGACCTGGACGGCCCCAGCCTGCTGAGCTCCCGCCTCAGCCCGCTCTCCCGCTTCCTGCGCTACGCCGTCCCGACGGCCGGAGCGCTTGCCGTCATCGGCGTGCTCCTCTACGGCGTCCGGTACGGCTTTACGCCGCTCCCCGTCTTCGCGAGCGTTGCCCTCCTTCTCGCAGGCCTCACGGCCAAGGAAGGGTTCATCCGCAACGCGCTGGTGAGCGCGGTAGGTACCGGTCTTCTGTATCTTGCTTGGCGGGCAAGCTCGCTCGGCCTCTGCGGCTTGGGCGCCTTTGTCGTGATCGCTCCGTGGCTGAAGCACCGCGGCATGACCCACACGCTGTGGGTGCTCGCCGCGTGGACCGCCCTCGGGTACCAGCTTGAGCTGGAGTGGGGCTACCCCGGCCTGATGCTGGCGTCAGGTGCAGGGTATTTCTCGCATCTCGCCGCCGATACTTTGACCCCGAGCGGAGTGAAGTGGTTCTCTCCGCTCCTCCGCAAGTCGTTCAAGCTTCGTTAGCAAGCAGTAGTTCCTGCCGAAAGCAAAGACGCATCCAGCCCCGGTGCCATCATGGGGGTGGATGCGTCTTTTTTATCCTTGGCTGGGCCTGAGGTCTCTTCCGCCCTCCAAACGCGCTGTCAAGCGGGCGGGACGGCAGCAAGCGAATCGGATGCTGCAGGGGTGCGGACTTCCCGCATCCGGAACAGCTTTCGGTACAGGAGGACGCTGACTCCCCCCGCCAGCAGCAGCTCCACCCCCATCGCCCAAGGCGGAACCAGACTTCCCAGCATGACAGACAGCGAACCGATCATCATCGCCCCCCGCATCGCAAAGGCGTTCATCGCCATATAGGAGCCGCGCTGCTCAGCCGGAATGAGATCGGCAAGCACCGCTTGCTTGCGCGGGTTGTAGATCATTTCCCCCAGGCTGACGATCCCCATCATGCCGATCAACAGCCACGGGAGGGAGAACGCGACCAGGAACGAATACCCCACGGTATAAAGCAGCAATCCCGAGAAGAGGACCACCCGATCGCTCCGATTCATCGTCCGTTTGCGAATCCACGTTCCAAGCAGCACCACCACCACGGTGTTCACGATGTTAAGCAGCCCGAACAGGCGGTAGCCGTCCACGATGAAGCTCCAATCGGCGATGCGGAGAAGCGTCGTCTGTTGAACCGACTCCACAAGCTGAATGGGGCCGTAGTTGTTAAACTGAAATTGCACCGAAACGTCGATCAGCGACGCGATCAGGAACACGACGAACAGGGAATTGCGAAGGACCGACCGGTAATTGGTCACCGTGCTGCGAAGGAACCCCTGCGAGTTTCCTTCCGAAGGGTCTGCGCTGAGGGGCAGGGAGGTTTCCCTTATCCAGAAGACCAAAATGAGGATCGACAGCAGGGAGATCACCCCGAGGGCACCGAAGAGCTCCAGGCGATGCTCTTTGAAAAAGAACCCGCCGATGATCATCCCCACCAATACGGAGATATTCCATAGCCAGTAATCCAGGCTGTAGATGTAACGCCGTTCCTCGCTTTCACTGGAATCGATGATCAGGGCATCCCCAGCCGGACTCGACAACCCGGAGCAAAAATAGCAAAAAAACAAGCCCGTCCAAACGAGATAGGGAGAGGCCAACGCGTTCGTGCTGCCGATCACCATGCCGACAATGGCGGCGAAGCGAAGCCCCTCGACGGTGACGAGCAGCTTTTTGCGGCCGATGCGGTCGGACAGGTAGCCTCCGAAGATACCGGCGAGGAAGGCGATCAGGATCGTGGCGGTCAGCAGGGCTCCGGTGGTGCTTTTTCCGAATTCACCCGCCAGATAGACACCCATAAACGGGAAAATGCAGTTGTTGATCATATGCGTCATGAAACGTTCGATCATTCTTGCCTTCACATTGCGTTGCAGCTTCCAAAAAGACATACCCTTCTCTTGCCTCTTTCCTGCAGCCCCATCACAGCAGCTCTACTGATTTATACTAGACAGTAGATCATCTTCAATTATTTGTCAATAATGGGACTGAAAGACCGATCGCTTCTCTAGCCGTCATGCCCTTCTTGCACTCGGTACCATTGTCGGTATGCTTCGTGAAAGCCCAGCTTGGCATACAAGGATACCGCTCCTTCATTTTCAGCAAGCACTTGCAAAAAGGCGGACTCCGCCCCGCGCATGCGGGCCTCCTCCAGCAAGCCCCGCATAAGCTGCTCCGCATACCCTTTGCGGCGATGGGCAGGGGCGGTGACGATGTTGTAGATACCGGCGGCATTCTCGGCCAGCACCGCCATCCCCATGGCGACGACCGCTTCGTCCCCCATGAGGCAGGCGAACAGCCGCATTTCTTCCTTGCGCGAGAGCAGTTGTGCCATGGTCTTCTCATGCCGTTTGCGCCCCGGGTTGAGGCGAAGGAACTCGGCAAGCCAAGGTTCCATCGGCAGAAACTCCACGGCCCTGTCCCCCTCCCGCGTTTCCGGCGGGGCTTGCAGAGGCAGCATGCTGCGCATGACCATCACTTCCTCCGCTCGCCGGTAGCCTCGCTCGTTCAAAGCGTCATCCAGCTCCGGCGGCTCCGATGCCTCCGTCAGCTTGAAGACGGTAGGAGCGAGGCCCAAGCGCTCATAGTGTTCCTCGCAATGAAGAATGGCTTCGGTAAGCGAACAACCGGGCTGTCCTGCCGGCAAAACCGAATTGGCGCGCATCGAATAGCCCGCCGCCGTGCGCAGCTCCCAGCCCCCCAAGCGAGTGGTGGACAGCGCCGGCCAGGTGACGGCGGCGAGGCGTTCGTTGGCGGCAATCTCTTTTTTGGATTCAAGCGAATGGTTCATCCGGTTCTCCCTTCTCCTGGAAATCCCTTAATTGCTGCCAAATGGGACATCCTGTGCAAGTTATCCGCATGGTGGGTATAAGTATGTAGAGAAAGACTTGGTAACGGACGGGTCTCGTACCCGTACCCCTCTTGGAGGTGTTCGACTTGTCTACTCGCCTATCCGCAAGGAAGAACAGCCGAAATGGTTGGCGCTGGTTGAACGTACTGGCGCTGATCGCCATGTTGGTCGTCAACTATTTATCGAATGCTCTGCCGCTCGGAGGCCGAACGACGGAGGAGATATCCGACGCCTATCCCGTCCTGGTAACGCCCGCCGGGTACGTGTTCCCGGTGATTTGGGGACTTATCTACCTGCTGCTTATCGCCTTTGTCATTTATCAGGCGCTCCCCGCCAACCAAAACCGGGAGAGCGTACGTAAGACCGACGGCCTGTTCGTGTTGAGCTGCCTGCTGAACATCCTCTGGCTGTTCCTGTGGCATTATGACTACATCTACCTGTCGGTGCTCGTCATCATCGGCTTGCTTCTCACCCTCATCGCCCTATACGTTCGAGTCCGGTCCGTACCGGGAACGCCCACTCTCGGAGAGAAGCTTTGGGTGCGCCTGCCCTTCAGTCTGTACTTGGCTTGGGTGAGCGTGGCCACCATTGTCAACATCAGCATAGCCCTGTACCGCGCCGAATGGGACGGCTTCGGCATCGCCGATTCGACCTGGGCGGTCATCGTGCTCACCCTTGGAGCGCTAATCGCCCTTGCCGTCAGCTTCAAGTACCGTGATCCCGCCTTTGTCGCTGTCTTCGTTTGGGCTTACATCGGCATCGCCGTCAAACAGCAGGATCACAAGACCGTCTTTGTCGCGGCTCTTGTCCTCGCAGTGCTGCTGTTCCTGTATATGCTCACGCTGCTGCCCTTCGGGAGACGAACCATCACGATCGGAGGAGGACGCGAGCGCGCGAAGTAAAAGCCACGCGTTAGGCAAAGACGCACGTGCTAGGCAAAGGCGCGCACGTTAGGCAAAAGCGGCGAAGAGTGCCATCAGCACAAGCGCCGGCAGCATGTTGGCCACTCGAATTTTTTTGATTTCGAGCAGGTTGAGCCCGACGCCCACGATCATGACGCCGCCCACGGCGGAGATCTCCTGAACAGCGCCATTCAGCACCCCAGGATCGACGCTTGAAGCGAATGCATAGGCAGCGAGCGCAATTACTCCTTGATAGACGAACACAGCCGGAGCCGAAAAGATCACTCCGATGCCAATCGTCGAGGCCAGCAGCAAGGACAGCATCCCGTCCATAATCGCCTTCGTATACAGGAGCGAATGGCCTTGTCCGGTCGCACCTTCGATCGGGCCCAGAATGGCCATCGCTCCAATGCAAAAGAGAAGCGTCGAGGTGACAAAAGCCGGGCCGATCCTGCCTGTACCCGATGCGCCGACTCTGCGCTCCAGCCAGCTCCCGAGACGCTCAAAGCCGCGCTCCACGCCGAGCGCTTCTCCGACCAACGTTCCGGCCGCCAAGCTTATCACGAGGAAGAGCGTCTCCTCTCCCTTCAGCGCCATTCCGATGCCAAGCACGCAGGTGAAGATGCCGAGCGCTTGAATCACCGTTCGGTGCATCGTTTCCGGCATTTTCGGAACAACCAGACCGAGTAGACTTGCCGCTGCAATAGCCAGCGCGTTGACAACCGTACCCCATAAAGCTGCGAACAATCGGACCTTCCCCCTCTTGTGAACGGCTCTATCCTTAGAAAACAGGCACCCTGTTCTTAAGCAGGGTGCCTGTTTCTTCACTTCTCCAAGCCCTTATCGGCTCTTTTTTCCTCATTCGTTCGGGATGGCCTTATTTCGCGGTTTCGTGCACATTCTGATGGAATTGCTTGATGACCTGCTGCAGGTACTTGCCATCCTGCTTGGTCAGTCCCCGTTGATTTTGCTTCAGAATCAATTCCTGCATATTGCGCTTAAGCATTTCAGATCGGCGTTCCAACAGCGGTTGACGAGTCACGTTCGTCCACTCCCCCAGGATTATTGGTTTCTCTCTCTGGTTCTGCACTTCAATCGCCCTCTATTATATAGCTTTCGAACCGAGCGATAAAACCGGATAAATCCGCTCTCCTCGCAAAATATCGCCATTTGTCGAAGCCACTGCCACCCTTGGAGCAGGAAACGAAAGGATGCTCCCGATTTCGCCGCTTCACTTCGGTAACGCGACATTTCGTCAATGAGAATCATCCTCATGAATGGCGCGCATAAAGCCTTCCTCCTGGTGGAAAAGTAAGAAAAGCGCCGCGTAGCGGGGCATTTCCGCCATTCCAACCGGATAGGAGAATCATCCATGCCAAGCCGTTTCCGTTCGCCCGGCATCGCGGCCCTGGCCGGTTTCCTGCTCATCGGGAGCCTGCCTCTCACCGCCATGACGGGCTCTCATGCTTCTTCCGCCGCTCGCCAGCAAGCCGCTGCCCGTCCATCGGCCGTCTCTGCCCTCGCTCCCTCCCGCTCTGCAGCTGCAGACGGAGCGTTTCACTTCGGCTTTAAGAGAAGCAAGGGCGGGGTGCCTGCTTCCATTGACGAGGAAGGGTTTAAGTCCATCCTGCAGCAGCACAGCGCCATCTTTCGCGGCCAATCGCTCCCGGGCGGTTCTGGAAAGGAGCTCTACCTCACCTTCGACAACGGGTACGAGAACGGCTACACGCCGCCCATCCTGGATACACTCCGTAACAAAAAAGTGCCGGCCATCTTCTTCCTGACCGGGCATTATGTCCTGAGCAAGCCCGAGCTGGTGAAGCGAATGGCAGCAGAGGGACATCTCGTCGGCAACCACTCGTGGAGCCATCCGGACATGACCCAAGTCTCCGACGCCAAAATCCGCGAGGAGCTGGCCAAAGTGAAGGAGGCTGTTGTGAAGCTGACGGGGAAACCCGATATGGCGTACCTCCGGCCGCCGCGCGGCATCTTCAACGAACGCGTGCTTCGTGTCTCGGCGGAGGAAGGGTACTCCAACGTGTTCTGGTCCGTCGCCTACAAGGATTGGGACCCGAACGAGCAGCGGGGGGCCGAGTACGCTTACCGGCAGGTCATGGCCCAGCTTCACCCCGGGGCCGTCATTCTCCTCCACTCCGTTTCCCGCGACAACGCAGAGGCATTGGGACGGATCATCGATGACGCGAGAAAGCTCGGCTATGAGTTCAAGAGCCTCGATTCCATCGCAACCCGCACCTATTGAAGAAGAACCATCCCGACTCGCCGGAATGCGGCATTCGGGATGGTTCTTTGCTATCGATTCTTGTATAGCCCGAGGAGATCCTTTCCTTCCATCACCCGATGGTGATCTTCCCTTCCGGGTACCGGTACAGCTCCTTCTCATGCTTCGGGGTCAATGCAAAAGCGAGCGTGACCGGACCCAGCCGTCCGACGAACATGAGCACCATGAGCAGAATTTTACCGGGGATGCTCAGCTCAGCGGTTAGGCCCATGGACAGCCCTGCTGTCGCATAAGCCGAGGTGGCCTCAAATAAAATGCCCAAGAAGTTGTAGCTCTCCGTTACGGACAGAATCATGGCCGCCAGGATGATGAAGAAGAAGGAGAACAAGGTGAAGGTAATCGCCTTGTAGACCCGGTCCTGCGGAAGGCGCCGCTTGAACATGACGATATCCTGCCGCCCTCTCAGCATGGCGATCACAGCCCCGACCAGGATGGCGAAGGTCGTGACCTTGATCCCGCCGCCGGAGGAACCCGGTGCCGCACCGATGAACATCATCAGAATCGTGAAAAATTGAGTCGCCTGCCGCATCGAGGCAACGTCCAGCGTGGAGACGCCGGCTGACCGCATCGACACGGACTGGAACAAGGAGCTAAGCAGCTTGCCCGGCTCCCCCAACTTTTGGAGTGTCAGCGGGTTCGTGTACTCGAAGACAAGAATGACGAGGGCGCCGAGTGCGATAAGCGCGAGCGATACGGACAGCACGACCTTGCTATGCAGCGTCAGCTTGCGGCGTTTGCGGTAGTGAAGCAAGTCGTCGATTACGATGAAGCCGATTCCGCCAAGGAAGATGAGCAGCATCGTGACGACGTTGACAAAGGGATCGTTCACGTAATGGATCAGGCTTCCCGGACGGCCCGGAAGCATCCCGAACAAGTCGAAGCCGGCGTTGTTAAAGATGGAGATGCTGTGAAAGAGGCCGAAGTAGATCGCTTGATCCGCCGGCATCTCCAGCAGAAATCGACCCGTCAGCAGAAGGGCTCCCACCGCTTCGATCACGAGGGAATAGAGCAGGACGCGGCGGATCAGCCGGACAATGCCCTCCACCGAGCCATGATTCATGGCCTCCTGCAAAATGAGGCGCTCCTTGAACGTGATCCTGCGTTTGAAGGCCAGTGCGATGAGCGTCGCCATCGTCATGAAGCCCAGACCGCCGAGCTGAACGAGCGTGAGCAGGACGAGTTGACCGAAGAGGGTAAAATCCAACCCCGAATTGACCACGGACAAGCCGGTGACGCAGGTAGCCGAAGTCGCCATGAAGAGGGCATCGATGAACGGCAGTTCTCCGTCCTGCTGCAGGGCGATTGGCGAGTTGAGCAGGAAGGCTCCGATGAAGATGATGACAAGAAACCCCAGGGCCAGCACCTGGGGAGGATGAAGACGAGCCAGGCGGAAAGACCGGGCAATCGCAGACCGTTTCAAGATATCGGTTCCTTTCCGGTTCATTCAATCGAACGCTTTCCAGCCCATTGTATAAGTCTCTCTCGGGAAAGTAAAGATGGGAGGTCCCTCTGTGGAACAGCCGCTAATTGACCCCGAAGCCGTAATCCAGAAGCTTGCGCGTCTCCTCAAATCGGGCTTCCGGCGTCGAGGCGCCCATCACCACGGTGACGAGTCGCTTCCCTTCTCGACTGGCCGTACCGGCGAAGCAGTACTTAGCGGCCGTGGTGTACCCTGTCTTCAGCCCATCGTTGCCTTGGAAGCCGAATCGGCCGCCGGGAAGCATTTCATTCGTGGTCGGCAGCACCACTTCACCCCCCTTTAGGCTGGCGGTAAGCTCGCTCGTCACCTCAAGAAGCTCGGGGTACGTGTCGATCAAGGCGGCTGCCAGCACCCCGGCATCCCTTGCCGACATGCGGTTGTCTTTGCCGGGCGGCTCCGGCGACACTTCCGCAATGTCCTTCTGTCCGAGTCCCGTCGCATTGTAAAACACCGTATCCTCCAGCCCGAGCTCCTGGGCTGCCTCGTTCATGTTCTTCACAAACACCTTCTCGCTTCCCGCTGCATATTCGGCGAGCGCCACAGCGGCATCATTTGCCGAATGGACGGCCATCGCCGCGAACAGGTCGCGCACCGTCCAGCGTTCTCCCTCCTCTGCTCCCATCCCCGCTCCGGGAACCTGTGCGGCATAAGCGCTGACCGGGACTTCATCCGACCAGTCGATCTCCCCAGCCGCAAGCTTGTCCAACAGCACATATTCCGTCATCATCTTCGTCAAGCTCGCAGGAGGCAAAGCCTGATGGCTGCTCCGCTCATAGAGCACCTTGCCATCGGTCATGTCGAACAAGAAGACAGAGCCGGCGTCCAGTCCTTGGAGGCTCTCCGGCGTCCCGGCAGGTTCCGCGAATGAGGGGAGACGAAGAGACAGCCCGCATTCTTTGACAAGGACAAAGATCCCCAGTGCGATCAGAAGTACGGCCAACCAACGTTTCATAACCTCTCCCATCCCTTTCTCTCTCAATTGGATGGGATCAGTATAAAAGGCCGACTTTAAGCCCCCTTTAAGAAACCCTTAAGATTTCTTAAGCTGCTGGTTGTCTAGAAGCGGCAGTCGAAACCGGAATACGGTTCGCCCCTCATCACTCTGGGCCTCGATGCTTCCTCCATGTCCTTCAATGATGCCTTTGGCGATCGCAAGGCCGAGCCCGGAGCCGCCCGTGTGCTCGCTTCGTGACTTCTCCACGCGGTAGAAGCGGTCGAAGACATACGGGAGGTCAACGGAAGGAATCGGGTCTCCGTAATTGATGATCTCGGCGACGGCGGTCTGCCCTTCCCGGCGGACCGTCATATCGATGAACTTGCCGCTCTTGCCGTAATGCATCGCATTGGAGAGCAGATTCTCGAAGACCCGGGTAAGCTGGCGAGCGTCTCCCAGCACCTGCAGCATTCCGGCGGGACGGGACATCCGCCCTTCCATCCCCTGCTCCAGGAGCGATAGCCGATATTCCGTAAGCAATTGGCCCGCGAGCTCGGCAAGGTCGATCGGATGCCGTTCGCTGGGCAGCTGCCGGTTCTGCATCCGCGTGTAATCGAACAGATCGCGGATCAGTTCGTTCAGACGAACCGCCTTCTCGTTTGCGATGGCTACATAATGCCGGAGCTCCACCTCGTCGCGGTACCGATCCTGATCCACCAGCTCCAAATACCCCATGAGCGAGGTGAGCGGCGTTCGCAGGTCGTGCGACATGTTCGTGATGAGCTCGTTCTTGGTCTGCTCCGCCCTTCTCTCCTCCTCCAGCGAAGCATGCATGCGCCGAACAAGTCCATTGATGCCCCGGGCCAGGTCCGTGAGCTCGTTATTTTGCTGCACCGGGATCGTCTCGCGCACATCCCCCGAGGATACGCGCTCCACCGAGCGCAGGATTTTGCCATAATAAAGATACCTCGGCAGATTGAACAGGCACATGAACACGATGACCAGAGCCCCCGCCATCAGCGGGACGATGATGCGAACACCGCCCAGACTATTCACAATCTGGAACAAGCGCAGTGAAGGGTAGCGGTACGCCATACGGATTACGGCGTCATAGATTCGGTCGAAGAAGGAGAGAAAGACCACCGTCAGCAGCATGCTCGCAATGAGCTGCAGAATGAGTCGGCGGATCATTTTGCGTGCAGGATTACCCATCGATCTTATACCCCACTCCCCACACCGTGACCAGAATGCGCTCGCGCATCTCGCGCTCCAGCTTGTCTCTGAGGTTGCTGATGTGCACCATCACGGTATTGTTGGAATCAAAATAGTGCTCCTGCCACACCTGGCGAAAGATGGCCTCCGCACTCAGCACACGGCCGGGCTGGCTTGCCAGCAGATGCAGAATAGCGAATTCCTTCGAGGTCAAATGCAGGTTCCGGCCGTTCACCTCAGCGCTGTGTGTCCTACTGTCGATCACGAGCGGGCCGATGCGGATGACCCCTTCCGGATGCGGCTCCTGCCGGTTGTATTGGTAGGCTCTCCTTAGAAGAGACTTGATGCGGGTCACCAGCTCCAGCGGATGAAACGGCTTTGCGAGGTAATCATCCGCCCCCGTCATCATCCCGGCGATCTTGTCCATCTCCTCGGACTTGGCGCTGAGCATCAGGATCGGGAGAGACCGTGTTTCCCGTACCCTCCGGCAAAATTCCATGCCGTCCATCCTCGGCATCATCACGTCCAGCACAATGAGGTGGAATTCCTCATACGCGAGTGCTTCGAGGCCTTCCTCCCCATTGCCGGCCATAACGCACGTCCAGCCCTCATGCTCAATATAAATACGAACGAGTCCGGCGATTGCCGGATCATCGTCCACGATCAGAATCCGGTAGTTCATCGTCTATTTCTCCTTCAATCCTGCGGGTTTTCCCGTTTGCTCCCCCTACTATACCCAATAAAATCCTTCCCTGTCCTGCTCTCGCTCCATTCTTAAGAAATCTTATGATGTTGTGTCTTCCAGCCCATTCCCATATAATATTGAAAAAAGGGGGGTGATTGAGTTGGAAAGTTGACGCATACATTTCTAGAGTCAGCGTTTCATCCATCACTCAAGAATCCCGGAGGTGAATGTCCTTACCCGCGTGCGGGGAGGATGACAGGTTGGAAGATGGTCTAACAATTTTATGGAATCTTATTTTGGTTTTGGCGCTCGTTCTGTTGAACGGGTTTTTCGTGGCAGCAGAATTCGCCCTGGTTCGGGTTCGTGCCACCCGCTTGTCGGAGCTCGCAGGAGCCGGTAACGGCCAGGCAAAGGTAGCCCTGCATGTCGCATCCAAGCTGGATGCGTATTTGTCTGCGTGCCAGCTCGGTATTACCCTCGCTTCCCTCGGCCTCGGTTGGGTAGGGGAACCGGCGATCGCCGATCTGATCGTCAAACCGATCATGGAATGGGCGAATGCGCCCGAGTCCTTCATCCACCCCGTTTCCTTAGGGGTCGCTTTTGCTGTCATCACCTTTCTTCATATCGTCCTCGGAGAACTTGCTCCGAAATCCATCGCCATTTTTCAGGCGGAGACCACTTCCCTTTGGCTGAGCGCGCCGCTCCTCTGGTTCTATCGGTTGATGTACCCGATCATCTGGCTTCTGAACGGCGCAGCCAACACCATTCTGCGCTGGATCGGCATCGAGCCAGCAAGCGAGCATGAAGCGAGCCACACGGAAGAAGAAATCCGCATTCTCATGAAGGAAAGTCAGAAGGGCGGCCATATCGACCAAAACGAGCTGACCCTTGTCGAAAATATCTTTGAATTCTCCGAGCGGCTGGCCCGGGAAGTGATGATCCCCCGGACCGTCGTAGAATGCTTATATGCCGAGCTTCCGTTTGAGGAAAACCTCGCTTCCGTCATGGAGACGCGCCATACTCGCTACCCGGTCGTCTTCGAAGAGAAGGACAACGTCCTCGGATTTGTTCTCTCCGCAGACGTCTACAACGCCGCACTGACCGAAGATCGCGCCGTCATCAAGCTTGAGCCGATGATTCGCCCGGTTCCCCACATCCCGGAATCGATGGAAATCAGCCAGGTGCTGAAGGTTATGCAGCGCGAACGCGTCCATATGGCCGTGGTCGTCGACGAGTACGGCGGCATGGCCGGGATCATTGCCATGGAGGATATCCTCGAGGAAATCGTGGGGGACATCCATGATGAATGGAAGGAAGAGCGACCCGAAGTCGAGGTCTTTGATTCGTACACCTCGGTGGACGGCCGCTTCCTCATCGACAAGCTGAACGACCTGTTCCACCTCGACATTGAAGACGAAGAGGTCGACACCGTCGCCGGCTGGGTCTACCAGCAGTTGGAGGAGAAACCGCGTGTCGGCATGCAGGTGCTGTACGACGGCATCATCTTCGAGATTGCCGAGCTCGACAACCTGCGAATCGAACGCGTGACCATTCACGCCCTTCCTTACCACGAAGAATTGCTCGAGGACGCATCCGGCTGACGAACGTAAGCTGCTAGAGCCCTCCTCCTGCAAAACCGAACAGCCCTTTCCCGGAATCGAGCATGGAACGCATGCTCTAGCCGGGAGAGGGCTGTTTTGCTTGGGACCGATCGGTTCACATTGGGTTCAAGGTCTTCTGTCGCCTCGCGTTACTCTGCTTCGGCAGCGGCTGCGGCGATCGTTACCGGCAGCCTGCCGCGGGCGGGTACTGCTCCGACCAGGACGCGGGCAAGCGATTCCATCGCTTGCGGGCGGTTCTCATAGGCCGCCAGATAGGTCGGAATGGCAGGGAACTCATTCAGGTCGTACGGGTTCCGCGTGGAGACCACCACGAGTCTAATTCCGGATTGAGCAGCCAGCCTCTTCACGAGCTGCACCTGGCCCTCGGGAAGGCGGGAAACCGGGTTGTGGGTGGCCACCACGACCTGGGAGTACCCCTCCGCCTCCTTGAGAAGCTCGCGAACGACCGCTTCGGCCGGATCGAGGCCGAGGCGTACCTCATGCACCTTCGCCAAGTACGACTGCAGTGCGGTGCCGAGCGTAGCTTCCTGCTCGATGACCTCGACAACCTGTGTGGCTTCGCGCGGCTCCGCCCAAACAACCAGCGTGGGCTCATGGAGACGAAGCGGCAGGTTGCCGGCGGTGTCCTTCACCAGCGTAATGCTCCGCTCGCTGGCTTCCCGCACCGTTTGCCAATCTTCCTCGAGGCCAAGCCTTTTACCCACTTCCTCCACCCGCACGGAAGGCGGCTGCTCCATGCCTCGTCTCTCCTTGAGAGCCAGGATGCGCTTGACGGACTCCTCGATCCGCTCCTCGGACAGGCGGCCCTCGCGCACCGCGCGGACCACTGCCCGAATCGCCGCGCGCTGCTCCTCCAGCGTATGGCTGACCAGGACGACATCGACACCCGCCTCAATTGCAAGCACCGCTCCCTCTGCCACACCGAAGTGGCGGGAAATCGCGTGCATCTCCAGACAGTCGGAGAAGATGACGCCGTCATAGCCGAGCTCCCCGCGCAAGAGCCCCGTCACCACGTTTCGCGACAGCGTCGCAGGCAGGGGCTCCGACTCAAAGGCGGGGAAGATCACATGCGCGGTCATGACCGCATCCGTTCCTTCGGCGATCGCCTGACGAAACGGTGCGAGCTCCACACGCCGGAGCCGCTCCGTGTCATGGGCGATCCGCGGCAGCCCGTAATGGGAATCAAATTCCGTGTCCCCATGACCGGGGAAGTGCTTGACGGTAGCGGCGACTCCCGCTTCCTGATAGCCGCGTACTGCGGCCGTGCCCAATTCCCCGACGAAAGCCGGGTCCTCCCCGTAGGAGCGAACGCCGATGACCGGATTGAGCGGGTTGTTGTTCACATCCAGACAGGGAGCAAAGTTCACGTTAATGCCAAGCAGTCGAAGCTCCCGCCCGCTGATCTTTGCCGTCTCGTAAGCAAGCCGGGTGCTGCCTGCTGCACCTAAGGCCATAGCGCCTGGGGTGAGCGTGATGTCGCGGTCGATTCGCGACACCATTCCGCCCTCTTGGTCAATGGCGATCATAAGCGGAGGGACATCCGCCCCGGCTTCCGCATTCTTTTCTTGAAGCAGGCGGGACAGCCGGGCAGTCTGCCCGGGGTCCCCGATGTTCCGGCGAAAATAGATGATGCCGCCAAGTCCCTCGTCACGGATCAAATCCAGAATCCCCTCGGTTGGCGTCAGCCCGTCAAAGCCGGCCATCACCAGTTGCCCTACCTTTTGCTCCAAGGTCCAGTTCTTGCTAGTCCACATGCTCTTCACCTTCCGAATCTCGAATCTCGATCTCGCTAAAGCGCTTTCTTCAAATGCGGGAGGAAGCCCCTTGAAAAAAGGAATCTCTTAGACAATTTCTCCTTCTGGCGCTCCGTTCCTGTTCCTGGCTAGGTATCAATCGAAATAAAAAACCTCCCGCAAGGAATGCGAGAGGTTTCGAGCAGCGGCAGGGTCGCCGGTCTGCCTGTATTCAAAGGAAATCGGGCGGGTGCCTATCGAGCGGTTTTGGCCGCAGCCTTCGCCTTTTTCTTCGGCTTGCCCGTCGGCGGCAGGTGCTTGATGCTCTTCAGCATCGGCCCTTTGCAGATGGGGCAGGCTTTGTCATCGGGCAGGAACTCTTCCCGAACCCAAGCTTTGCAGTCCGAATCCTTGCAACGGTAGATCGGTGTTGCTTCTAATGCTGGTTTCTCTGTTGCTTCTTCTGTTAAACCCACGTGACTTCCTCCTCATGATGGTAAGCAAAGAGCCTCTATGCCCTTTCTTGGGAAAGCAAAGGCGGACGAAGCGCGCGGCTCCCTCCACCCGTGCAAACCTTATCCTTTCTCCAGCGCCGGACGGCCGTGGAGAAAACAACCCGTAGAGCGTGTTTGCAAACCCGTACCAGGCCGATTCCGGTCATGCCATGGGTTTGCAAACACGCTCTACGCATTATATAGGCCTGACGGAGACAATTCAAGTATTGACAAATCAGCCGAAAAAGCATTCATCCCAGCTATTCCCAAGGGGACTCGGTGCTCAGATGCTCCGCGAACCGCTTGCTCTCCGATCGCCGCTGCTTCCTCATCTCGGCCCTGCGCTCGGCCGCTTCGAACAGCGCGTGCTCCTCCTTGGACTCCGGAATGACCCGCGGAACCTGAAGGGGCTTGCCCTCGTCGTCCAAGGCGACGAAGGTCAAAAAGGACGTCGCGGCAATGCGGCGCTCTCCCGTCTTCAAGTCCTCGGTCACCACCTTGACGAAGACCTCCATCGAGCTTCTCCCCGTCCAGGTGACATACGATTCCAGCGCCACCGAATCCGTCATGCGAATGGGGTACAGAAAATCCACCGAGTCGGCGGACGCCGTCACCGTCGTTGCCCGGCACAGCTTCGCAGCCGAGATGGAGGCGATATCGTCGATGTACGACATCAGCTTGCCTCCGAACAGGGTATAATGGTTATTTACATCAAAGGGAAAGACTCTGGATATTTTGTAACAGCGTGTCTCCCTCACATATTTCGCTTCCATGGTCGACTCCCCTTCTCTCGCTTGCGTGCTTCCTGCCCTTCATTATACCTCAACCGCCTCAAATCAAAAGAGAGGCAAACTCTTTGTCGAAAATAGCCGAATGCGGCCGAAAATGAGTTATTTTTTCCATTTTTGGCCCTTTTCCAGTACGCTTCTTAAATAAAATCTGTTATAGTTAAGCTGTGAAATTCACTTTGCCGCAAGTGAGGGAGCCTTATGAAAAATACCGGAATGGTCCGCAACCTGGACAGCTTGGGCCGAATCGTCATCCCGACCGAGATCCGCATGACCAGAAACATCGAGATCGGGGATCCGCTGGAGTTCTTTATCACCGATGATTACACCATCGTGATGCGAAAGTACAAATCCACGGAATGCGCATTTTGCCGCCGGCTGGACACCGTTACTTACTACCATGAGCAATTCATCTGTTCCACTTGTCTTGAAGAGCTGAAGACCGGCCAAGTGTCCGCCGTCTACAAGCCGACTCCCGTCCGCCGCGAAACCGAACCTTCCGGCCGCAAGCGCGGCAAAACCTCCGAGATGCTGGAGCGGCTGAGACAAGCCTTCGCCGACCATCCCGGAGCAAGTCAGAAAGACCTGGCCGCCAAGCTGGGCATCAGCCAAGCCCGCATCAGCCAGCTAAAGAAAGAGCTCAAGCTCTGAAGACTCCCACACACGAAGCGTCGATTAGCAATCGGCGCTTTTTTCGTTTCACATAAAGACAAGAAGACTCTCATCGCCTGCGGCAATGGGAGTCTTCGGTAAAGTCCGATCAACAACCGGATCGGTCTATCTTCTGCCTCACTCACGAGAGGAAAACCCGGATGCTTCCACCGTGATGACAGCATCCCCGTCGATCTCGCGGATCAGACGGATGACCTCTTGCTCCTCGGAGCGTGTGACGAAGAAGACGAGTGTCGCGTCTTCGGGCTGCTTCGTTCTTCCCGGAGCCGCGACGGCCACCTCGCGGTCCAGTTCCTGCTCCAGCATGGCCCTTACCATACGGGGCCAGCTGCTCTCCACGTGAAGCTTGCGCGTGGAGCGAGAACCTTGCATGAAGAAGAACATGGCAATAAAGGCGAGGCCGAACAGCACGAGACCGTGAATCACGGAGTCCAGATGGATGGGGATGCCGAACAGCGTGATGTCCGCCGCTTCATTCCACATCGCGGTTGATGGAGCCAGAACGGATTCGTCTTGCATGAGCATACCTCCTCGTTTCAATGATGGGGCTTTCAGCAGCCGCATAGAGCGGAATGCTTCCCGTCATGATCCGGTAGGAGGCTATTAAATGTATCGGGAGGAAACCTGAAGGGGCAGCAGGAGTGCCCGGAGCCTCAACCCTGTGGATGCCGTTCTCCGGCCGAACCTCAAGATGGTCGACACCAGCGGGTGGACCAGCCAAGCGGCAGCTACGAGCAGCAGGGCGGGTAGCGTCTTGCCGTAAAAGAGCTGCTGCTTGCCGGGAAGAAGCTTCGCCTTGGGCATCGCCGCCATGGAGACGGCTCCCTCCCCCTGCGTCATTCTGGAGTAGGGGGAATCCGGCTGCTCCGTCAACGAAGGAGTGGGATACGCGAACAGGAAAAAGGCAGCAAGCAGCAGCCAAGCAATAGCGCGAGGCGAGCGAGTGGCCGATTTCATCTTATGCGATCCCTCCTTTGCGGGCAGGTCTTGCTTTCAGGATACCATACTCCCACCGCCAGACCAACCCGGAGTAGAGTAAGAAATGCCCTATGAAGGAACAGCGGCCCTTTTTCTCTTTCCTTCATTATACGGTTGGAGCGGGTCGATCGTGTGCGCGCTGTCCATCCTTGGGTGTTACGCCATTCTTATTGAAGTCCTTTCATGATTTTATCGGCATCCTGTTGGGTCATCTTTCCGGCCGCCACCAGCTCCTTGCAGAAGGATTCGGCTGCCTTGCGCAGCTCCTCCTTGGTGAGATAATGGCCGAGGTCCTTTTGCTCTCCGTTATCAAGAGTAACGATCAAGCCATAGGACGCTCCGACTTCCACGTTCCCCTCATCATAGGACAAGGTAATGTCATCCCCGCCGTCCACCGTTTTCGAAATCTTCTTACCTTCTCTGATCTCCTGAAGCTGCTGCTCGTAAAGCTTGATCGCTTCATCAACACGCTCTTGTGTCCAGACATACCATCCATCCGTGGGATTCCAGCCCTTTTCGCCGATGATGTTCTTTAGGGCTTCCTTTTCCTGATCCAGCCACGCCTTGTAGTCTTCATACGTCCACCACACTACATCCGGCGTCGGGTACTTGGCCGCGAATTCCTCGTCTGTCAGAGCCGCCCAGGTCTTCCCTTCATCCCAGCTGTAATAGGTTTTCCCATCCGTTTTGTCCGTGTACGAAAACAGGGCTGCTGATGCAACAGAAGGCTCTGCCTTTGGGACCGTCGCTTGATCCAGCCCTGCTTGGGTCTTTTCCCGTTGCCCCTGTTGCTCTTGGGGAGTTGCTGACGCAGCGGAGGTGGCAAAGATAGCAGGAATCCCGACTGCGAGGGTGAGGGCAAGCAGGATTCCCGGTAGAGAGGGTTTCTTTCCTTTCATAATGGACACGATCCTTTCCTCAATGGCATTTTTGCTGAAATGGCTGGAGAGGGGACTGGGCCCGCTCTTGGCCTCTTCCATGTTGACCAGAACGGTGGCATAGAACGATTTCATCGTCTGGCCGAAGGACCGCACCACCGCTTCGTCACAAGAATGCTCGATATCTCGATTGGCCAATCCAACCATCATCCATACAAAAGGGTTAAACCAGTGTACACATCCCGCAGTCGTCAGCAGCAGTTTTTTCAAGGTGTCGAAGTTCCGGATATGTACGAATTCGTGCATCAGGATATAACGCAGCTTTTCTTCATCTGCCCAGTTCGTATTCTTTGGCATCAGGATCACAGGGTGAAAAACTCCATAGGTGAGCGGCGCCTTGATCCGGTCGCTTTGCCGAATCTGCACCGGCCGCCGCAAGGGATGCTCCCTCAGCCATCGATCGGCAAACGCATCCTCAACCGGAAGTGAGGTTTGATATTCCCTGCGACACTTGATGTACGCAACCAAAAAGAAGATCGCACAGGCACATACTCCAACCAGCCATATCAGGACCATTGGCGATTGAGAAGAATCGGGCGCAGGGCTGCCAACCAGATCACTTGCGCTTGGCGGTTGGAAGCCCGCCCGGAAGCCCGCCTTAATCGGTTGAATTCCTTCTGCCGGGAGACTCGCAGGAGAGCTTAAGCTCAACCTATCCTTGAGCTTCTCTACCCCTGTGTAGAGGCTGATGCTTGCAGGAGCCTTAAATGGAATGAGCAAGCGGCAGACCACAACCCCCCACAAGATGAGAAACGTCTTCTTGGGCAGCTTGTACAGAGCAAGGGCTCGAACGATCACAATGACCACAATCAGGAGAGAAGCCGTCAAACTCATTTCCACAATTCCCATACGGAACGCCTCATTTCAATTGATGAACAAGCTGCTTTAGCCTTTCAATCTCGTCCGTTGACAGATTCTTTCGGCTTAAGAGGGAGGCAAACAACAGATCGGCCGAGCCGTCAAACACCTTATTGATCAATTCTGTTGTTTCCTTCTCCTGCACCTGTTCCTTGGGAATGAGGGCATGACAGAGGAAATTCGGCTCTCTGCGCTCAATTGCCCCCTTCGCTATGCATCTTTTGATCAGTGTATAGGTCGTGTTCATGTTCCATCCCACTTGCTCCTTGAGAAGATCCGAAATCCTCTTGGCTGTCGTATCTCCTTCCTTCCAAAGGACATCCATTACCTTCAACTCGGAATCAAACAGCTTATTCTCCATAGCTCCTCCTCACTACTGCAGTCGTCTGGTGACAATTCCATACTACTTCAGTCGTTTGTCATTGTCAACACTACCCGAGTAGTTTCATGCTGTCGCTCTCGAATTTTGAGAAAACGCTGCCAATCGAGCGGGGAGTGCGTTTCTTTTTCCCGAATTCCCCTCTCCCGAATGTTCACAGCAGGGTAAGTAATGGTATGATGGGGTTACAAGCATGCGGATTCCCCCGGTTCTCCCGGGCTAAAAGGAGTTAAGAGATGACGATCAAATTGTTTACGGACAGCTCGGCTGACTTGCCGAAGGAGCTCATTCAGCGCTATGACATCGAAGTCGTTCCGCTGCTCGTCATTGACGGCGACCAGCAGTACGAGGACAACGTCACCCTGGACCCCGCCGATCTGTTTCGCGGGATGCGGGAGGGGAAAGTCTACAAGACTTCCCAAATCTCCTATCAAACCTTGTACGACCGCCTGAAGCCTTACGCTGAGCAAGGACAGAGCTGTTTGTATTTAGCCTTCTCCTCCGAGCTGTCGGGAACCTATCAGACCGGGGTGATGGTCAAAAATGACATCCTGGAACAATACCCCGACTTTGAGCTGGAGGTTCTGGATACGAAATGTGCCTCCCTCGGGGAAGGCATGGTCGTGTTGAAGATCGCCGAATTGGCTCAGCAGGGCAAAAGCATGGCGGAGTTGCTGGCGGCCGCCTCCTTCTTCGCCCGCCACATGGAGCATATCTTCACGGTGGACGATCTGAAGTATTTGCTGCGCGGCGGGCGAGTCAGTCCGATTGCGGCGTTCATCGGCGGCATTTTGCAAATTAAGCCGATTCTGGATGTAGAGGACGGCAAGCTGATCCCCATCGAGAAGGTGCGCGGACGCAAGAAGGTCTTCCAGCGGATGATCGAAATCATTCGCGAGCGCGGCGTCGCTCTCGACAAGCAAACCATCGGCATCAGCCATGGTGACGATCTGGAAGGCGCCGAGCAGCTCGCCGCGATGATTCGGGAAGCCTTCGGTACTCCCGAAATCGTCATTTCCATGATCGGTGCCTCGGTAGGCGCCCACTCCGGCCCCGGCACGATGGCCATCTACTTCCTGAACCAGGAATGGAACGCGGTCTCGTAACGAACGCACGACAAACAACTCCATTCGTATCAACATGCAACAGGCCCTTCCCGGGATCATTCGGGAAGGGCCTGTTTGGTTTTAGGCGCGCGGCGCTCTTCGACGAGTGAGCGCAAAGCGACCTGAGGGAAGGGAGGACGCGTAGCTTTGCAGCACCATGCCGATCATGACGAGCGCCATCCCCATCCAGGAGACGGCCGCAGGCGTCGGGCCGCCCAGAAGAAGCTCGATGGCCACCACGAAGAGGACCTCCATGGACTGCGTCGCCTCTACCCCGGCAAGCTGTTGCATGCTTCCCTTGGCCAAGTCGGTGGCGTGGAAGAATAGCAGTGTCGCGATAACACCGGAGGAGATCGCCACGGTTAGCGAGGAGACGGTTTGCCCGACGGAAGGCGCACCGGCGACCGCATAGCCGATCGCGGCGAGCCCGATCCAGACCGGCAGGCTCCCCAAAGTCATCCCGAGCACACGTTGATAGGCATCCAGCCTCCCCTCGCAATGCTCCATCATCTTGCGGTTGCCGAGCGGGTACGCGAAGGAGGCGACCAGTACAGGCAGGACGCCGAGTACCCCTTCTCGAAGCGTAAGTGCACCTGCGTGCTCAGCCTGCACGAGTGCGATTCCGACAAGAATCACCGCGGACAGCGCGAGCGACGCTTTGGGTATGCGGCGGCGCACCTTTTGCGGCCCGGCAGGTGTCATCCTCGTCTCGTGGAACAACGGCACGAGCAGCGTCCCGGAGAGAATGGTGATCTGCCAGGTGGAGGCCGTCAACCAGCCAGGCCCATACGCGGCAGCATAGCAGAGAGGAGCGTAGAACAGACCGAAGCCTATCGTGCTCCAGAGCAGCCATGTGCCTGGAGCCCTCTTCAGTTCGGCGAGCAGCGGAGCCAGGCTGCGGCGCCCTATTACAAGTAGAAGCAGGAAGGGCAGCATAAACAGGTAGCGAAGCGATGCGCTCCACAACCAGCTGCCTCCGGCCAGCTCCATCGAGCGGTTCAAAATAAACGAAAATGCAAAAAAGAATGCTGCCCCAAGGCCAAATCCAATGGATCGCACGATGAGCCTCCTCGCCCAACAAGTTGTACCGACTATAGCACAGGCTTGCCCGGGAGAACATCCATCCCTTCCTTATTTCACAAAATGGAAAAAGAGTATTCCTCTCTTTATTTGCACGATTGCGCATCTTATTTTTTGAAACATGCACAGTTTCCTTTTCCATAAAAAAGCCAAAATGCGTTATTTTATCGATGTAATCGTTTACTTTAGGAGGTTAACCTCTCGATTCTAGAGGAAAGTTCTGCAAACCTTCTATTTACAAGGAGCACAATTTGCATTAAGATGACTCTGTAGCGCAAACGGTTTCACTGATTTCGAAGACATCCTGTCTGCCGTTACAGGAATACCCCCTATGCAAGAAGGCTAGAATGGGTAAGGAAATCTGCTCATCCTCCGCTTCCATTTCCCGACTCGTCTCCTGGCATTTCGAAGGGGATCATGCAAACGCTTGTACTCTGTGAAGGAGAGATGATATGACACTTCCAATCCAAGCTTGCTTGTTCGACCTGGACGGCGTACTCGTCGACACAGCCAAGTATCATTATCTTGCCTGGAGGAGACTCGCCGATGAGCTCGACATCCCCTTCACGCAAGAGGACAACGAGAGACTGAAGGGAGTTAGCCGAATGGAGTCCCTCTCCATCCTCCTTTCCCTCGGCGGATTAACCTATTCACCGGAAGAACGAGAACGGCTGGCCGCTCGAAAAAATGAGTGGTACGTAGAGATGATCTCTCGCATGAATGAATCGGAAATCCTGCCCGGTGCTCTGGACTTTCTCTCGGCCTGCCGAGACGCCAACCTTAAGGTTGCCCTCGGTTCCGCCAGCAAGAACGCTTCGCTCATTTTACACAATACCGGGCTTTACGCCCATTTTGACGCCATTATTGACGGAACGAAAACCCAGACGGCCAAGCCCGATCCGGAAGTCTTTCTCTTGGGCGCGGAAGCGCTTGGCGTCGAGCCCTCGGCCTGCATCGTCTTCGAGGATGCCGCGGCCGGCATCGAGGCCGCGAAGCGAGGCGGCATGCGGAGCGTCGGCATCGGCTCTCCTGATATTTTGCATGAAGCGACTCTTGTCGTTCCTTCTCTGGAAGCGATGACCCTGGAGCAATTGACTACCTTACCTACATCCACAAAGGAGATTCCAAGATGAACCAATACCTTCGCATCGATGAATGGGCGATCGTCGAAGAGGGCTTTGATGCCCACACCCACGAACTCTCCGAAAGCATCTTCAGCATCGGCAACGGCTATATGGGCCAGCGTGCCAACTTCGAGGAAGCCTACAGCGGCTCCTCTCTCTCCGGCAGCTACATGGCCGGGGTCTACTATCCAGATAAAACCCGGGTCGGCTGGTGGAAGAACGGCTACCCCGATTATTTCGCCAAGGTGCTCAATTCCACCAACTGGATCGGCATCGGCGTAGAGATCGACGGGGTTCCGCTTGATCTTCATAAGGTCAAGGTCCATGATTTCGTCCGCACTCTTCATATGAAGGAAGGCTACCTGTCCCGCCGCTTCACCGCCACCCTCGAGGAAGGCAAAGAGGTCGAGATCGACGCCATTCGCTTCGTAAGCAAGAAGCGCCAAGAGATTGGCGCCATTCGTTATTCGATCAAGCCGCTCAATTTCTCTGGATCAATTCGCCTTACCCCTTATCTCGACGGAGATGTCGTCAACAAGGATTCTAACTACGACGAGAAGTTCTGGTTGGAGGTCAGCCGCGGAACGAACGACACCTCCGCTCACCTGACGGTCAAAACCAAGAAGCTGGATTTCCACGTTACTTCCGTGATGGAATACTGCGTCACCAAAAACGGGCAAGTCCTCCCCATCGAACCGGAGCGAAACGAACGCGAGAAATTCGTCTCTCACACCTTCAGCGTCGACACCGCCGCAGGCGAAGAACTCGTTCTCTATAAATACGCAGCAAACGTCACCTCGCGCAACTATGGGCTCGGCCAGCTTCTGCCGACCGCCGAAAAGCTCGTTCAGGAAGCAAAGACCGCTGGCTTCGCCTCCCTTCTTCAAGAGCAGACCGATGCCTGGGCCGACGTTTGGAAGGAAGGCGACATCGTCATCGAGGGCGACCCTTCCGCGCAGCAGGCGATTCGGTTTAACATCTTCCAATTGAACCAAACCTACAGCGGCGAGGACGATCGCCTGAACATCGGACCGAAGGGCTTCACCGGTGAAAAATACGGCGGCAGCACCTATTGGGACACGGAGGCGTATTGTGTTCCCTTTTACCTGAGTACGCACGATCCGTCGATCTCCCGCAACCTTCTCATCTACCGCTACAAGCATCTGGAGAAAGCGAAAGAGAACGCCCGCAAGCTCGGCTTCACCAAAGGCGCGCTGTACCCGATGGTGACCATGAACGGAGAAGAATGCCACAACGAATGGGAAATCACCTTTGAAGAGATTCATCGCAACGGAGCCATCGCCCATGCGATCTTTAACTATGTGAATTATACGGGGGATAAAGCTTATCTGGGGCAATACGGCTTGGAAGTGCTCGTGGAAATTTCGCGCTTCTGGGAAGAACGCGTCCATCTTTCTGCGATGAAAGACAAGTACGTCATGCTGGGCGTAACCGGGCCCAATGAGTACGAGAACAACGTCAACAACAACTGGTACACGAATCGCATCGCCGTCTGGACGCTGGAATACACCCTTGAATCGTTGAACTACTTGAGCACGGAAGAACCGGATCGGTATCGCGAATTGACGGAACGGCTTCGCTTGACCGAAGAGGAAACCGGCAAATGGAAGGACATCATCGACCGGATGTATTATCCGACAGACGAAGAGAGAGGCATCTTCCTTCAGCAGGACGGCTTCCTCGACAAGGAGATCATCCCGGTTCGGGAGCTTGCCGCCGAAAACCTGCCGATTAATCAGAAGTGGTCCTGGGACCGTATCCTCCGCTCCTGCTACATCAAGCAGGCCGACGTGCTGCAGGGGCTCTACTTCCTCAGCGATCGCTATGACCGGGAGACAAAGAAGCGCAACTTCGATTTCTATGAGCCGCTTACGGTTCACGAATCTTCGCTTTCTCCCTGCGTGCACGCTATTCTTGCCTGCGAGCTCGGCTATCAGGAGAAAGCCTACGAGATGTACCTGCGCACGGCCCGCCTCGACCTCGATAACTACAACAACGACACCGAGGACGGCTGCCACATCACGAGCATGGCCGGGACCTGGATGGCGGTGGTGCACGGCTTCGGCGGCTTGCGCGTGACGAATGGCCGCCTCGTGCTGAATCCGGTTGTCCCCGCCCAGTGGAGCGCCTTCTCCTTCCGCGTTGTGTTCCGCGGCGCTCGCCTGAAGGTGACCGCCAAGGCGGACGCGATCGAGATCGTGAATGAGACAGACATCCCGGCGGATCTCTCCGTCTGCGGCAACGAAGGCACGCTGGAGCCGCACGGCACGTGGAAGCAGGAGCGCGTGCTCGTCTAGGCACACAGCCCAACAAAAAGATCGAAAGCCCTCCTTACCCCTTTCCTCAAATGAGGAGAGCGTGTAAGGAGGGCTTTGTCATATTGGGGGGCAGGAGGATCTTGAACAGCCCCTCCAATTTTGATAAATCGTTCTTGGATTCTTCTTCAATGTCCCACGGATAACGAGCCGAATTCGGGTGAAATTTCGATCTTTTCCCATGATCCTGACTGCTTCAAAACGCCGTTTTCCAGTAGTAAGATCTCATCAAACTGCTCTAGATGAGCCTTAGACAGCTTATGTGTAATCAAAATGATCGTCTTGTCCTCCAGTGAAAGCAGGTGACGTAACATGATGTCCGTACGATGCTCATCCATCGCGGAAAAAGGTTCATCCAAAAGAAGGATTGGAGAGTCAGCTACAAGCAGTCGCAGGAAATGGATTCCCTGTTTTTCTCCCCCACTGGCCACCTGAACGTTCCGTTCCGTCTTAAGCCGACTTAATTTCTCCCAACGAAGCTTGGCCAATTCCCCGTCCACTCTTTCGGAAGGATAACTCCCAAAATCAGTCCCATTTTGCTCGAGGGTATCTGCAAATAGATGTGCTCGCTGATCAAGATGAAAACAAATAGGCGACAGATCCTTCCCCGTCGTGTCCTCCCCATCCACAAGGACGCAACCTTGCTCCAGGTCAACATAGCCCATAAAAGCATCAAGCAGGGTGGACTTTCCGGAGCCACTCCGACCTATAATCGCATAAGCCTTTCCTCTCTCAAATGTAAAATGAAAGGGCGCCAGACAAAAATGCTCAAGACGAGCTTCCACACCTTTGAACTCAATATCCTGTCGGAATTCCGCAATTACGGGACGCTCTTCCTTTTCTTCTTCCAGGAAGCCAAGGAGCTTTTTCTTCACCTCGCGAGTGGAGTGGATATCGTTTACGTCATTTAAAATATAGCGTATGGGATAAATAAAACTTTCCACATAGCCAAATGTGGCAATCCCTGTCCCCACACTGATCTTTCCGCGTATGAGCAGATAGCCCACCGTCAAGAAGGCCATGAGTTTGACGAAATCCATAACAAATCCATTCACGATGTTGGCAAGAGTCTTCCGAATGCCGAAAGCCAGCTTCTTCCCCTCTGTCTCCTGCAAAATGCCTTCATGTACCTCATTGACGTGTTCACGATTAACGGCATGAATTCTCTTGAAACCTTCCCAAAGATCCTGAATGCGAGAAAAGTAATGCCCCAACTGCTCCTGGTACATCTTACGGGTATTCGACAGCTTATCCGACATAAGCCTAGGGACAAAGACGGCAAGCAAGGAAGATGCGAGCAAGACAATGGCTATTCGATAATCGACCAGAAGGAAAACAAAGATGGCTGAGATCACCAGCATAAGCCCTGACTTGATGATATCAACAAACGCATCCACAAATTGAGTGGATAGGAGCTGGACATCGTTGTTCAACATGGACGTATATTCGCCTTTATCTCTTTTTGAAAAGCGTTTGAAGGAGTATTGAGAGAGCGCTCGAAACAGATCAGATTTTACCGCTAAGTGGAAAGCCACCCCAGTCTTCCAAGTGTGCGTTTGTGAAATGTACTGGAAAATAGCACTTAAAAGCATACAACCCAGATACAAACTCCCTAGTAGAAGCAACCCTTGACTATGAAAACCAAACTTCCCGTCAAAGAGAAGTTTTTGCAAATAAGGCATGAAGGCCAGCATCAAAGAATATAAACCGGAAAAAATAATATCCATAAGGGCAACTTGCCGAATCGCACGAATATAACGCTTCAAAATTTACTCAACTCGCTTATTTTAATAAATATCTATTTTTCTAGAAAAATATCTATGTAACAGGAAAAGATGAGCGCGTAAACAAATAATAAGGACGCAGGCAATTAACCTGCATCCTACTAAATGACCGCATTAACTTAAGCCGTCTTTTTCTGAGGCTCTTCCTTCTGCGCTCTTTCAATTTCCCAGGCACGATTAGCCCCATTACACGTATTACCATTACAAGCATAAACCTCAATATCTTTTCCCTTGGTTATAACTGGTTTTTTGTATTCCATTTCCTCACCTCCCTTCAATGATAAGCCTCATGTCTACAGCACGCTATTTCACGTGCAATTGATGAGCATCCTAACATGTCGTCATCCTCTAAATAAGCAAGACCAGGACATCGGTTACAGTACTCAACCACCTCACATGAAATACATTTAGAAAGATGAGTGTTTTTAATAGACTTTACATTTTTAAGCTTTTCTGAATCATTCCAAATATAACCAATTTCCTCTCGAGTAATATTTCCGACGCTATAATAAAATGAGTTGCAGGGATAGACTTCTCCGTCTGAATCAATGAATAAACTATATCTTAATGCAGGACACGGCTCTTTTTCTTGTTCAAATGCCGTAGGAGCAAACCTATTGATCTTATCTAAATCAACAATGGTTTCTTTTATGCCATCTTTGGAAAGTCGAAGCCTATGGGGAGAACAATCGCCATTGGTTCTCGAAAATATAATTGGGCTGGCTCCATATGATATCTGATTTTCGTCACAAAATTCCATAAGGGCTTTATATGATTGCTTATTCATAGTCATTATCGGTGTTTTTATTTGAACAGGAATGTTATATTTCCTCATCAATAAGACGTTATTAAAACAGTTAGAAAAGGAATCTTTAACGCCAGTTATAGAATCATGGACACGTTTATCCAGAGAAAAAATGGTGGTTGAGAATTGAGAGATATTCAAACTACTAATTAGCTCAATTTTTTCCTCTGTCAATAAAGATGCATTACTAAGCAAAGTAACTCTAAAGTTTAACTCCCTGGCTCTTTTGATAATTTCGAAAGTATCGCTCCTGGTGAATATTTCTCCTCCTGTAAATACTAAATCTAGAGTGCCCATTTTTCTTAAATCACAAAATAATTGAGACATGTCACTATAATTTATCTGATGGTTAGTTGTTTTATTAGGTATGTAACAATGCTTACACTTCCAATTGCAGTTTTTCGTCAATTCTATTGTCACACTAGCTAAAATGTTATGGTCATAAGCATATTTATATATGCTTCCTGAATTCAATTTTTCATCACTAAGCACAGTCATTAATAATTAGCCCCATTTCTTGGAGTTCAAATAATATCTGGCTGATGTCGACAGATATCTCATCAGATGAAATACCATAAATGCTTGAAATTTTATTCACAATCATTTCTAAAGGATAGTTCATTTCTACCAACCTCCAAACCTCAGCAGATACAGCATTCAGTGAATAGACTCCTGAGTCTCGTTCATCAATAATAAAAATAGTTTCTTTCATATCGCAAAAGGAAATATAAGGAGAATATATAAACATTCTTATCACCATTCCAAAGTATATAATTCCACATTATTCAATTTTTTTCTTCATTTTACCTTATTTTTCTTCCAAATCAAGTGCTCGATTCATCATTTTTGTATTTCAACCAAAAAAATAAATTTTATTAACACTAATTTAGGTAGATGAATTCCCTGAGATTTGTCCATCAGGTAAAAGCTCCTGTTAGAGGAAACCGACCTCAAGGTACGATATAACTCAGCACATTCTAAGGGGTGGCACTTGATGACAATGCTCCCACCGAATCATTCTATTAACACTCTAAGATCAATATATCTTGAAGGATTCTACTACAACTAAATGCAATAGTTACCATTCGAGATAGCAAGCATTAACAAATTAAAACAGCCATTCACCGATCATCACTCGGTGAATGGCTGTTTTAATTTGAAAAGGTATCTTGACCATAACATTTTGATATAGAGCCCATGTTATCGCTCGGTGAGCAACTCCTCGCCGGAAATGCCGGGTGAAGTCATGTGATAGGGATCGAGGATGATATCGATCTCTTCCTCGGTTAGCAGGTGACGTTCCAGAATCAGCTCGCGGATCGTGAGCCCCGATTTCATCGCTTCCTTGACGAGCTGGGCAGCCCGCTCATAACCCAGATGAGGGTTGAGCGCCGTGCAAATGCCGAAGCTGTGGTCGACATATTGCTTGCAGCGTTCCCGATTGGCCGCAAGCCCTTCAATGGCAAAACGGCGGTAGACGTCCAGCCCGTTCTTCATGATCTTGACCGATTGCAGCAGATTCAACGCGATGACCGGGCCCATTACATTCAGCTCCAGTTGCCCGGCCTGGCAAGCCTCCGAAATGGTCGCGTCGTTGCCCATGACCTGGAAGGCGATCTGATTGATCGTCTCTGCCATCACCGGGTTCACCTTGCCGGGCATGATCGAGGAACCGGGCTGCCGAGGCGGCAGTGCCAGCTCCTGGAGTCCGGCCGTCGGCCCGGAAGCCATCAGGCGAATGTCATTCGCCTGCTTGGACAGGTTGATCGCACAAACCTTGAGCGCCGAGGACAACGCCGTATAAGCATCGGTATTCTGGGTTGCGTCTACGAGATGATCGGCCGAGCGGACGTTCCACCCTGTCTGCTCCGCCAAATGGCGGGAGACCAAGCCGATGTAGGCGGGCTTCGCATTCAAGCCAGTGCCCACAGCCGTCGCTCCCATGTTCACCTCGAGAAGCCCGTCCATCGCGGTTCGAATGCGGACAACATCCCGTTCGAGCACCCGCGCGTAAGCCTCAAATTCTTGTCCCATTCGAATGGGCACCGCATCCTGAAGATGCGTCCGGCCCATTTTGAGCACATCGGATAGCTCCTCCCCCTTCGAATGGAAGGAGGCGATCAGCTCCCCGAGCGTCCCGACCAGTTCAAGGGCAAGCCCATAGGCCGCCAGCCGAAGGGCCGTCGGGATCGTGTCGTTCGTCGATTGCGACATGTTCACGTGGTTATTGGGGCTGCAGGCAAAATAGGCGCCTTTTTGCTCCCCGAGCAACTCCAGCGCCCGGTTAGCCAGCACCTCGTTCATGTTCATGTTGATGGAAGTGCCGGCCCCGCCCTGGATTGAATCGACGAGGAATTGGTCGGCCAGAGCACCTACAGCCACTTCCTCGGCTGCCTGCACGATAGCCTGTCCGATGGTTGGTGGAAGCAGATGCGTCTCCATGTTGGCCCGCGCCGCCGCCTTCTTAACCACGGCCAAGGCACGGAATAGTTCCGTATGAACCGGTATGCCCGTAATCGGGAAGTTCTCAACGGCTCGCAAGGTTTGAATTCCATAATATGCGTCAGCCGGTACCTCTTTCTCTCCTAGAAAATCCTTTTCCACCCGAATGCTTCCCATTGCCGCAACGGTCCCCTCTCTGGCTCTCGGTCCATTTCGCCTCCATTGTAATCCTGTATCTGCGGAGGTGGCAACCTGACATCACCGTGCTATAGGCCCGGGAAGGCTCATCCTCTTCACGAGGAGCCCTCATCCTCCCGGTTAATAAAGAAATAAGCCGTATTCCTCAATCGTTCCCACAGCACATCGCGAAGGGCTTCCTCTTCAACCGTATCCTCAAGCGCCTCCCGCATGCAGGCCAGCCA
Organism: Gorillibacterium sp. CAU 1737; assembly: GCF_039888655.1. NCBI lineage: Bacteria > Bacillati > Bacillota > Bacilli > Caryophanales > Paenibacillaceae > Gorillibacterium > Gorillibacterium sp. CAU 1737. The sequence continues at coordinate 162,592 of NZ_JBDQQO010000003.1, read as the reverse complement.
GGCGTCCGCTCTCGCCGGGGTGATCGGAAAGGCAAGATGCCGCGCCCGCATCATCGGGTGGCCGTGCTCCATGGTATAGCGAGGGGGCCCGCCGAAGAACTGGGTAAGAAACTGCTCCTGCTTGTCCATAACGGGTCCAATGTCTTCCGGGAACAAAGGGGCGAGCAGCGGATGTGCCACAACCCGAGGGTAGAACGCCTCCACAAGCCGGCGAATCGCAGTTGCCCCTCCCATTCGCTCATACAGTTCCATTCCAACGCCTCCTAGGCAGGGATTTTCCCTTTCAGCATAGCACAGGCACAAATCCGCTCCAAATGAGCGCTGGTCTTCGGAACAACTCAACGATCCGACGAAAACGCATACAAAAAAAAGCCGCTGTCCGCCGCTCCTCGATCCGTCTATTTTAATCCCCTTCGCAAGGACCTTCTTGTCCCTTCTATCCCTTCCACAGGTGAGGCCGAAGTCTCCAGCACAGCTGCCCCCGCTTCTCTGCGTTCCCATTCTTTCCGCGTGTTCGCTCATACTGATTCAACAGTCCGTCCACTTCATTAGACTTCTCCAGCACTCTGGAATCGTCGATTCCATAACAATTGGCAAGCTCGATCATCTCTCTGCGCGCTTCTTCAATCTGGTCTAAAATTGTACTCACTTTTCGTACTCCTATTTCCCATTGCTTAGTCTATAAGATCAAGCGAATCTACCAAAAGACCCGCTCCTTTGTCCGATTCTTCCATTATACCAAGGAAATGAATCATGTCCACTCCAATGCCCAGCTTTCAAAAGAAAAAAAAAGGAGCCTCCACTCCATGGAATCGACTTCGTTCCATGGATTTGCAGAAGCTGCTTGCCCTTCATTGATGACAGGTATGATTACATGAAAAGTTTCGTGAATCGATTCCGCTCAAGCTATCACAATTTCCGTTATCGTCCAAATTAACCATTGCTAACGATGGTTCGTTCGGGTTATAGTAGAACACATAGTAAGACTTTGCGAGAATGTAACATCATTTTGTAACCTGAACCAATAAGGAGACTGGGCCATGAACAAATCTCAACATGACTCCGATGTGTTCGCTATTGATGAAATAGATCGAAAAATCATCGTTTCACTCCATCGAAATGGAAGGATATCTTACACAGACTTGGCTCGTGAAATCGGTCTTTCCCGAGTATCGGTCCAATCTCGGATCAACATGCTGATGGAGGAAGGGGTTATCGAGCGCTTCACAGCGGTCATCAACGCAGAGAAGATCGGGATTGGCGTATCCGCCTTCTTTTATGTGGAAGTAGAGCCGCAACAGCTCCTCGAGGTTGCTGATCTGCTGAAGGATGATCCTTTTATAACGAGTTTATACCACATGACCGGGCCCAGTAAGCTGCATGTCCACGGCTTGTTTCGGGACAGCCGCGAAATGGAGCAATTCCTGGGCGAGAAGCTGTACCCCCTGCCCGGCGTTACCCGCGTCGATTGCCAGGTGATGCTGAAGAGCTACAAAACGCCAACAGGCATCCGCCTGTAGCGCTGGCCTGATGGAAGATCAGGCCGCCGCTGCGGATGCCACTGGGGTTCCTATTCGACATGCACCTTAGGAGGATGATTCCGCTCCTGCGCACGCTGCGGTCATTTTCTCCAGCTTGGCGGTGATTTCTTTCTGCCATGCCTCGTCCTGCAAAGCGATGGCCAGGTTCAGAAGATCCAGATAGTCGTCGAGAGACAGGCGGGTTCGCAAGCGTTTTGTCCTCATCGAATCGATCGTCCTTTCCTTGATCGTCATCCCGTATGGTTGATGATCGTTCGTATGTGATAATGATTTTCATTATCATCTAGTATTCATTATGAAGGTTTTTTCAGGAAAACGCAATCGATCCTTGCCAATCCCCTCAAAAAAACAATCAGACCGCCTCGACCATGGATAAACCCACGGGAGATGGTCCAAGATGAACGTTCCTTGTATGTATGATTCATGAGGGATTTAAGGAGGAGACAGGGGCTACAGGGCAATAGGCATCCGATTGGAGCGCCGAAAGAAATCCTTCACTTCTTCGAAGGACATTCCCATTTCATAGGCTTCCATAATCAAGTCGATCCATTCCTGGTCAAAGTCATCGGCCTTTGCTTGGATGGGCTGGTTCATCGTTTATCCCTCCATGTAGTTCCGATCCCCAGGCAGTCCAGCCGTCTTAGTTGGTTCACCTTAGACCTGTGACTTTGCGTCCCTGCTTTTCAGCGAGGTTTGCCCTTTACTGACCTCGGTTACTCCGTTTGTTTTATCATACCACGCATGAATCAAGGATGTTTGTCACAAAATGGCGCAACTTTTTCGTGTTTTGATCGTTCTTTCTTAGTTGCCCTATAAATTGTTTTCATCGCTCTCGATTTTCGAGCAGGCTATCACGTTCCTTTCCTCCCTTTGTTACAGATTCTGCAAGCGATTGAGGGGCAAATTGGAAATAGAATAGTTTCCTTTACCCACTTTCGTCTCCCTCTAAACATCCCATTTCGATTCTTTTCAACCAGAGTAATTCCCAATTCAAGGAAAATACTAGTTTACATTTCCTTTCCAGCTTGCTAGTATAGATTTGAAAGCGCTATCGGTAACTTTATTAAGCCTATTTCACGGCTTTCCTTTTTTTGCTCATTCTTGTATGCGCTTACTTTGTTATTTTTGTAACTATCAGGATTATACAAATTGAGCATGCCGGGTTGCCGACGCTTGTACAAGCAAATTGACGAAATTTGGGGGAGTGATGACGGAAAACCTGTTTATCAGCCGACTCTCGCCTGCTATTCGACCGCTTCATGGCTATGCCGGCACGCTCATGGGTAAAACGTTGGCTTCGTATGCAAGCCCATTCATTTCTTGGAGGAGGATCATTATGGCGCTTATCACCACTCGCAAAACCGCTGCCGCTCTGCTGCTGGCCGCCGCCCTTGTCGGGAGCTCGTTCACCCACATCATCCCGGAAGCACAAGCGGCGCCTCAAGAGTCGTACACCTGGAAGAATGCCAATACGGGGGCAGGCGGAGGCTTTATCCCCGGAATCATCTTCAACTCGTCCGAACGCGACCTCATTTATGCCCGTACCGACATCGGCGGTGCTTACCGCTGGAACAAGACCGACAACAGCTGGATTCCGCTTACCCACTTCGTAGGTTGGGAGGACTGGAACAAGAATGGAATCGACGCCCTCGCCACAGACCCTGTCGACCCCAATCGGCTCTATATGCTGACGGGGATGTACACCAACGACTGGGATGGCAACAACGGTCAGGTGCTGATCTCGACCAACCGGGGCGATTCCTTCGTTTCTTCTCCACTCCCCTTCAAGGTTGGCGGCAATATGCCCGGCCGGTCGATGGGCGAACGTCTGGTCATCGACCCGAATAAGAACAACATCCTTTATCTCGGCGCCCGCAGCGGGAACGGCCTGTGGAAGAGCATCGACTACGGCCAAACCTGGAGCAAGGTGACGAGTTTCCCGAATCCAGGCACTTATATTCCGGTTCCCGGAGACTCCTACCAAGGGGACATCATGGGGATTTCCTGGATCGCCTTTGACAAATCAACGAGTACTGCCGGGAACGCTACTCAGACGATCTATGTCGGCGTAGCAGACAAGTCCAATAACATCTTCCGAAGTACGGACGGCGGTGCCACGTGGCAGGCTGTTCCCGGTCAACCTACCGGTTTCCTGCCCCATCACGGCGTTCTCGGTTCGAATGGAATTCTCTATGTGAACTACAGCATCGACGTCGGCCCTTATAGCAGCAACAAAGGAGAGGTCTGGAAGCTAAACACGGCAACGGGAGCCTGGACCAATATCAGCCCGATCAGCTCCGCCTCCGAGGATAATTATTTCGGCTATGGCGGTCTGACCGTTGACGCCCAACACCCGGATACGCTAATGGTCTCCTCCATGAATACGTGGTGGCCGGATGAAATCATATTCCGGAGTACGGATGGCGGTGCCACCTGGAAGCGCATTTGGGAATGGGGGAGCTACCCCGAGCGGAAGCTCCATTACACCATGGACATATCCGCTGCTCCTTGGCTCGATTTCGCCAACAATCCGTCTCCGCCTGAAATGACCCCCAAGCTCGGCTGGATGATTGGAGATTTGGAGATTGACCCTTTCAATTCCGACCGGATGATGTATGGGACGGGAGCCACCCTCTACGGCTCCAACAACTTGACGGACTGGGATAAAGGCGGCAAGGTCACCATCTCCGTGATGGCCAAAGGCATTGAAGAGACAGCCGTTCCCGCGCTGCTCTCTACACCTGTCGGACCTCCGCTCATCAGCGGCGTGTATGATGTGAGCGGCTTCCGTCATGACGATCTCACCAAGGTCCCGAAAAAAATGCTCGTTAATCCAAAAAGTACGGCCAGCATGGATTATGCCGAGCTTGATCCGGCGTTTCTTGTACGGGTGGGGACCTATGACAGCAATTATCCAACTCAGATTCTTGCCGGCTTTTCCCGTGACAGCGGCTCTAACTGGTACATGCCCAACACCCAGCCGACAACGCTGAAGGGCGGCGGCACGGTAGCCATGGCGGCGGACGGCAGCTCGATCGTCTGGTCGCTTGAGGATGCCGGTGCCTACTACTCAAAGACGACCGGAAACTCCTGGACGGCCAGCACCGGGCTCCCGACAGGGGCCAAGGTGGCGTCGGACCGGGTCAACAAATCGAAATTCTATGGCTTTGCGAATGGCAAATTCTATATCAGCACCGATGGGGGCGCAAGCTTCACCCAGACGGCTGCAACCGGATTGCCCAACACTGGCAGCCTCAGAGCCATTCCCGGAATCGAGGGCGACATTTGGCTCGCCGGCGGAGAAAAGAACGGTGCCTACGGCCTCTGGCACTCCACGAATTCCGGCGTCAGCTTCACCAAGCTCAGCAACGTTCAAGAAGCTGACCTTATCGGTTTTGGTAAGGAAGCTCCCGGCTACAACTACAAAGCGCTCTATACGAGCGCCAAGATCGATGGAGTCCGCGGCATCTTCCGTTCCATTGACGGCGGTGCAAGCTGGGTTCGCATCAATGACAACCAGCATCAGTATGGAGTACACATGTCGATCACGGGAGATCCAAAGCTGTTTGGGCGGGTTTATCTGGGGACCAACGGCCTCGGCATCGTGTACGGAGACCCGGTGAATTTGCCGCCGACCCCAACGCCGACGCCGTCGACCACACCAACGGCTACTCCGACGCCAACGCCGACACCTACCGCTACTCCAACTGCAACACCGACGCCTACCACTACACCTACTGCCACGCCTACTGCAACACCAACACCTACTGCTACTCCTACTGCTACTCCTACAGCCACACCGACGCCAACCCTTACGCCAACTCCGACCGTCACCCCGACACCAACACCAACCGCCACACCGGCTGTCGGAGCGGTGAAGGTTCAGATGTACAATGGGACGCGGACCGACATCTCGAATACGCTCAGCCCGCGCATCAAGGTGACAAATACCGGGACGAGCGCTCTCAACCTGTCCACTCTGAAGCTTCGTTATTACTACACGGTAAACGGCGAGAAGATTCAGCATGCATTTGTTGACTGGGCTTCGGCAGGCAATACCAACGTCACCAGCTCCTTCGTCAAGATGGCGACGGCGAAGACCAAGGCGGATACTTACCTGGAGGTTGGCTTTACGAGTGCAGCCGGAACGCTTGCGGCCGGCCAGAGCGTGGAGATTCAATTGCGGATCGTCAAGGACGATTGGAGCAACTATACCCAATCCGATGACTACTCCTTCCTCTCCACCGCGACCGCTTATACCGATCAAACACTGCTGCCCGCTTACCTCTCCGGCACGCTGGCTTGGGGCCTGGAGCCATAAATGAGAAAAAAGAAATCTCCTGGGTTACCAGGAGATTTCTTTTATGCATTCCCCGCTGAAGCTTTTCACTTGGAAGCGGCGATCCGCAATCAGTCCATAAGAGGGAGGATGATTCTCCTTCGGTAAGGAAACCGAACCCGGGTTAAGCACATAAACCTCTCCGCGCTTCTCCGCGACCGGGACATGGGTGTGGCCTTGAATGAACACATCTCCTGCCGTCAAAGCAGGCAAATCTTCTAGATGATGATGGTGTCCATGTGTGGCAAAGATGCGGCGTCCGTCCGCAAACAGCATCGCATACTCCGCCATCATGGGAAATTCTATGAGCATCTGGTCGACTTCCGAATCGCAGTTGCCCCGCACCGCCAAGATGCGGCTTTTGTAGGCGTTCAAACGGTCCGCGACTTCCTTGGGCCGGTATTCGTCCGGGAGCGGATTCCTTGGGCCGTGGTACATCAAATCCCCGAGCAGAACGAGCACCTCCGCCCCTTCGCGTTCAAAGGCATCGAGCCCCTGGTTCAGTCCCGTCAGTGACCCGTGGATGTCGGACATGAAAAACAGCTTCATCTCGTTTCCTCCCTTACAAGGCGCTGAATACGATGTTGCGCATTTTGCGGGTAACCGGCATCGTGCCGGCATCTTTTTTCTGAATCATCATGAGGACCGTCAGCCCGTCTTGAGGGCTGTTGCTGAAGTACGCTCCCAGCCAGCCGTCCCAGCCGTACTCGCCGTTGCTGCCGATAAATCCGGCTTTCCGGCTATCCATCAGGATGCGCATCTGGTTGCCATAGCTATGGCCGCTTAGGGAATGCCACGTATCCAGGCCTTTTTGCTGCCGATCGGTTAAAGCGGCTGACGTCATGTATCGAACCGTATTAGGCCTCAGCAGTTGCACGCCGTTAAAGCTGCCTTGATTCATCAGCATCGTCGTGAATTTCGCGGCATCGTCGATCGTGGACGCCAAGCCTGCCCCGCCCGACTCAAAAGCGGGCTCCCGATCCATCCGGTAACAGATGCCCAGATGGCTTTGCTCGTACCGCTTCAAGCCGCCTTCGCCATCATCCTGATAGGTTCTCACCAGACGATCTCGCTTTTCTTCCGGGAGCCAGAAGCCGGTATCGGTCATGCCCAGCGGCTCGAAGATCTCCTTTTGCAAAAAGGTCCCGTACCGCATACCGCTAATCGCTTCCACCACTGCACCCAGGACATCCGCCGACGTTCCATATTGCCAATTCGATCCGGGCTCGAACGAGAGAGGGCCTTGGCCCAGGCGATTCGCAAATTCCATCGTGCTCATCGGATTTTCGCCGTGCAAGCGGCTGACCAGTTCTTGGAACAAGGCGTCGGTTTGCTGACCGGCCAGGTCGGTTCCACCGTACGTCAACCCCGAGGTCATGTTCAGCAGATCGTGGAGGTTGACTTCCCGACTAACCGGTACCAAGTGGCCGTCTCTTTCAACCTGTTGGTTTTGGAAGCCGGGAAGGTAGCGGCTGACGGGATCAAGCAAATCGAGATCGCCGCGCTCTAGCAGCAGCATGATTGCCGCAGCGGTGATCGGCTTCGTCATGGAATAGAAACGAAAAATCGAATCCCTTGACACAGGTCGACCCGATTCAAGATCGGCAAAGCCGTCCTCATGGTAAAAAACTTCGTGGCCGTCCTTGATCACCATGAAGTTTGCGCCGGCGATTTCCTTATGGTCGATGCTTGCTCTCATTGTTTTTTTCAATTGGTTGATTGCCTTCGGCTCGAGCATGTCTCTTCTGTCTCCTTTTTCAACATATCCCTCTATCGCCTTGCTTCTTGCATACACGCCCTAGTATACCAAGAAGAAGCGAGGTTCGTCTCTCAAAACAGCCACGTCTTTCCTGCTATGGAACCGCTTGACACGGATGTCGATTCCCGCTATAGTCGCACTATACGAATCCATCTTGCGAAGGAAGCACCCGTGAGAAGAGAGCCAATCGGCTCCTCTTGCGGGTGCTTTTTGGCGTTCCCGGAGCAGGAGGGTTCGTCACATTCTGTCCAACAGAGGAGGTCTGAAGGAATGAAAAGAGCCTGGATGGCGGTTCTCATCCTCGCAGTAGCCGTTATGCTCCCCAGTCCAGTATCCGCCGCAGTTGAGATCACCCCGACGGTGGTCACCGCTTTCGAGAAGCTGACGGCTGCCGCACCTGCGGATACAGCGGGCAAGCTCCGCTCGCGTTATGCCGAGTTTGTGGAGACTCAAGCCAAAGAGCGTTCATCGGATCAGGAGATCGCAAGCACCCGAACACGTGCCGAGGAGACCCGGCTTGAGGTTGCCAAGCGGATGAAAGAATGGGACACCCTTAAGCTAAGTCGCCTGGAGAAGCAGGTAAAGGAGCTGAAGGAGCGTCGGCAGCCCCTGTTCGACTCATACAGCCTGCTCCAGCAGCAGCTGTCAGTCGCCAAATCGCTCAAGAGCAAGTCGGCCATCACCCTTACGCAGGCGCAGCTCAACGCCCTCAAGATTCCGGTACAGCTCGCCCGTGAGGAAATCAAACAGAAGGAAGCGAGCCTCAAAGAGGCAAAAGCAGCGAGAACAGCGCATCTGAAAAAGGTTCGCTCCGTGCTCGCCGAGGTGGATTCCGTCAACCTCAAGCTGAAAACCGAACGAAGTAAAGCTTCCGCTGCCAACAAGATCGTCACCGCCGAAAGCAAGGTGTTCTCCGCCGCTGCACGGAAGGGCGATGCTTCCGGCACGCTCGCTTCCTTAAACCGCCTCTCTCCATCCGCTCGCGATACGCTGGCGGCCAAGCAGCGCATGCTTGAGCTGGAGCGAAAGCGGAAGGGTGTCGTCGAGCAGGCGCTCTCCCTCCTTCCTGCTTCCTAACGAACGACGGCCGGACAGAAGGCGCCCTGTCCGGCCGTCGTTTCTTTTTAGTCGCGCAAGGGCATATATTGATCATCCATGCGCCGGTAAGGGAGCTTCACGCGGAATTCGCTTCCTCCCCCTTCCGACCTTGCGTAGTCAATGTCTCCCTTCATCAGGAGCACCAGCTTTTTGCAAATGGCAAGCCCAAGCCCCGTTCCCCCATACTTGCGGTTGATCGAGGGGTGGAGCTGGGAGAAGGTCTGGAACAAGCGATTCCGCTTTTCTTCGGGAATCCCGATGCCGCTGTCGCACACCCCAATCTCCAGAAGGGCGTCGGTTCCATTTGCGAACGACTGAAACGACACCTCGATGCGGATGCCGCCCTCTTCGGTAAACTTCACGGCATTGCTGACGAGATTCAATACCACCTGCCGAAGCTTTCCCTCGTCTCCGTAGAGAACCAGAGGCACAGCTTCCTCCACCTCAAGAGCAAGGGTCAGCCCCTTCTCACGAGCCTTTCCCCGAAATAGCTCGACCACTTGCTGGAGGGCAGCGCGAGGGTCGAAGGGATCGCAGGCCAGGCTCATCTTTCCGGCATCGATCTTGCTGAAATCAAGAATTTCATTGAGGATGTGCAGGAGGGCATCGGCGCTCTGTCCAATCACCTCCGTGTAGGATCGCTGCTCCTCGGTCAGCTCCGTCTCCTCAAGCAGACGATTCATCCCGATTATCCCGTTCATGGGGGTGCGGATTTCATGGCTCATCATCGCGATGAACTCCGCCTTTGCCCGATCGGCGCGTTCCGCCGACTCTTTGGCCTGGTAGATTTCCCGTTCGCTCGTCACATCCCGGAAGACTACGACCGCTCCTTTTCGCTTGCCGTTGTCCAGAATCGGGGTAACCTGGCATTCGGCAAGAAAGCTGGTTCCGTCTATTTTCCAGAGAATCATTTCCTGACGACCAAAGTGCTCCCCGTAGAGCATAGCCCGATAGACCGGGGACCTGTCCGCCTGCAACGCGGTGCCGTCTGCTGCCGCATGGTACAGGAAGGAGAGCTGAGGCTGCGAGATGACCCCGTCCGCTTCAATGCCCAGCATCGCAGCTCCCGCCGGGTTGAGAAAGGTAACATTTCCCTCCAGGTTCACCCCGAAGATTCCTTCCGAGACAGAGTTCAGGATCATCGTATAATCGTAGCTTAACTGCTCGATCTCTTCCATGTAGCGCTTGGTAGCCGAAACGTCGCGGGCGATTGCATGGATTTCCTTGACGTCTCCTTGCTCGTCCCGAACCAGGCGGCTGGACGTCTCCAGCCAGATGTATGCCCCGTCCTTGCGGCGGTACCGATACATAATGGAACGGCGTCCATACGTTTCAAGACGGTTCTCCAAGTGATGGAAAACCCGTGCGAGATCGTCCGGATGAACCAAGGCGAGCGAAGGCATGCCGATTAATTCTTCAGGCTCATACCCCAGTAGGGAACGGCAGGCAGGAGAAGCATACAAAAACGGGGTTCCTTCCTCCACACTATGCCGGGAAATCAAGTCCTGGGCGTTCTCCGAGAGCAGCCGATAATTGGTCACGTTGGTACGCAGCTCTTCCTCCAGGTGAATGCGCTCGGTGACATCCCGCCCGATGGTCAACACGCGGTCCACTCTGCCGGAGGGGTCAATGAGAAAATGAGCGGATGTCTCTACCCAGAAAAGTGCACCGTCCTTCCCCTTGGCCCGACGCAGAAACAGCTTGCCGCTCTCCGCCCGCTCCCGATCCAGCAGGGTCGCGTCCTCTTCTCCCTCGTAAAAATCCGTTCGTTTGCGGCCGATCATCTCATCGGGGCGATAGCCGAGCAAGGGCTCCACCGAGGGGGAGACAAATTCCAGATGGCCGTCCGCTGAGCTGATGGAAATCAGATAAGGCGAACGGCCGCTGACCATCATATGCCCGAGAAAATCCTCATAGGCAAATGGATTCTCTTCTCCCGGTGCTGCAGGCCCATTCTCTACCTGAACGAGAAGCAGGTCATCCTCTTCTAGCTCCGGCGAGGGCATCCTCTCGACCTGCAAGAATAGCGCGATGCGATTCCCGGCGCGATCGAGGAAGCGCACCATCAGCCGCTCCTCCGCTCCCCGCTCTCGAATCCGGGCGGTCACTTGCTGCAAGGCCCTGCGCTCCTGTTCTTCGGAAGCCAGCATGTCCAGCCAGTTCCGACCAGCCAGCTCTTCTGCCCCATAGCCGAGGAGACGGCGAAAGGCGGCGTTTGCACGGACCCAGCTGCCGTCCTTCTCCGAAACAATCGCCGCTGCCTGCAGGCTTCGCTCAAACCAATGCTCCAACCTCTCGCTGTCAAATGCGCGTGACTGTGGCACCTGAGTCCTCCTCTCCGACTGCACTTCTGCTACCAGTATAAGCGATTTTCGGGCAGCCTTCTGCTGTTTTTTCTCGGAATTTGTAAAAAAGCGTCTCACGGCAGCAAGCCGGAGACGCTGGATGTAATGGAACGAAATCATCGACCTGTCAGCCCGTTGCATAGCCGGGAGGCAAGCTCTTTTTGCCTACACGCGGAACCGCTCGGTCATGGCTTGAAGCTCCTCCGCCATCTTGCCGAGGGAGGCAGCAGAGGACGCGATCTCTTCCATGGAAGCAAGCTGCTCCTCGGTGGATGCGGAGACGGTCTGTGTGCCGTCCACCGTCTCGATGGCCAGCTGCTGCACCTCCGCCATGGCGGTCGACAGCTCGGTCATTTGCTCGGCGAAGCGGGTGATGAGTCCGGCCATGTCGCCGACATCTCCCGTCACCCCTTGCACCGAGGAGTAGATGCCGTGGAAGCGGGTCCCGGCCGCTTCGACCGAGCGCACTCCTTCCGCGAGCTTCGCCTGGGCATCGCCCATGGAGACCGACACCTGTCTCGTGTCGGATTGAATGGCGGTGACCAGCGTCGCGATGCGCTTGCCGGAAGCGGCGGATTGGTCGGCCAGCTTGCGAACCTCCTCCGCGACTACAGCAAAGCCTCTGCCGTGCTCTCCGGCTCGCGCGGCCTCGATGGCCGCATTGAGGGAGAGCAGGTTGGTCTGCGCCGACAGCTCCGCCATGATCTCGACGATCCGGCCGATCTCCTCGGAGCGCTCTCCTTGCCGATCCAGTGCACCGGCCAGCTCTTGGACAGAGGCATCCACCGCCGCCATCTGATCGACGGCCGCTTCCATTGCCTCTTTGCCCTCCAGGGAGAGTCCGGCTGCCGATGCCATTCGGTCGGAGATGTCGAGCATTTGGTCGGAGGCGTCTCTCGCCTGCCGCGACATGCTGCCGACCGACGCGCTGTTGTCTTCCACGTGCTTCAGTTGACGATCCGTTCCGGCTGCGACGCCCTGAATGACGTTCGAGATCTGCTCGGTCGCCTTCTCGGTCTGCTCCGCGCCTGCTGTCAGCTCCTCCGCGGAAGAAGCCACATGGCCGGCGTGAATGCCGACCTCCTGGATCAATTGCCGCAGGTGGCTGGACATGACATTGAAGCCCTGCGCCAAATCCCCAAGCTCATGAGAAGCGGAAACCTCGATCTGGTGGGTCAGATCCCCCTTGCTGATGCGATCCACCGCTTGGTGAATTTGGCGAAGCGGGCGCAGGATCGAGAACAGGAAGGCGGTAATGAGCAGACCGCCGATCACAATGGCCGCCACAACCACGATTCCGGTCGTGCGAAGAATGGGTGCCACAGCCTCGTCGATTTCTTTGTGGGGATAAGCCCCGGCGACCTTCCAGCCGGTCAGCTCGTTGGTCAGATAGGAGACGATGTGCTCTTCGCCTCCTTCGCCCATGGTGAGATCTCCGGAGTCATTCGTGTAGAGGGAATCGAACATGGAGGCAGGAGCTTCCGACCCGTTCTCCAGATCGGGATGATGGATGACGCGTTGATCCTTGTCCAGGATGAAGGCGTACCCTTTTTTGCCAAAGGAGATGCTTCTGGCGAGGGTTGTGATTCGGTCCAGGCTTAGGTCCATGCCAAGCACTCCGGAGCCGTCGGACAAGGTCCGTGCGATGGTGACGACCATCGCGCCGCCGCTGTCGGCCGACTGGTACGGGTCCGTCATCACCACCTTGCCGTTCGCCTGTACGGCATCCTCGTACCAGGGCCGCTTGCGAGGGTCGAAGTCATCGGGCAGACTGACGGAGGGGGCAAGCATCATCTGGCCCTGGTCGGTCCCCACGTAGATGCTCGTGATTTCAGGATGCAGGGAAGCAAAGGTCTGCAGGCTGGCTGTTATCGTCTTCGGATCATCCGTCTTATGGAAGACGCTCGCCATCGTGGACGTTTGGTCAAACTTTTGCTTGATCGTGTCGTTCAAAATGGAATTCAGCACCATGACGTTCTCGTCCACTGTTGCTTCTACATCCGCATGCAGGTTCGAATCGGCGCTTCGGTAAGAGATGATCCCTACCAAGAGAGCCGGTATCAAAAGAACGATGGCAAACACCGCGATCAATTGAGTACGCAGCGATCCCATCGTCCATTTACGCGAGCCCTTCGCTCGCACTTTCCCTTTTTTCCATACTGGCATTTGCAGTTTCTTCAACACAACCAGCCTCCTCTACTCTCCGACGGTCTTCTCTGGAGCGTGTTTGAAATCCTATGAAAGGGTCGAAAAATTCGACCGAAGATCGGATTTACAAACACGCTCTGGCTCTCTTAAATGGCCAGTTTTGTAATTTTCGTGGAATGAAAGGGTCCCAACTCCTTGTAATCATCCTCAATTCTAACAATCGGGGACGAAACTTGATACGGGGAAACATACACAATCTCACCCTCTTGTCCATTGCTCAAGTATACCTTAGTCCCCGTGTAGCAGGAAGGCATGCGTTCCAAGAAAGCGCACAACACCTCAGGATCAAACTGCGCCCTTCCCGTCGTGGAGAACATATGAAAGGCCTCAAAGGGAGAGGAAGCTTTCTTGTAGATGCGGTTCGTTGTCATCGCATCGAACACATCCGCGACCGCAACAATGCGAGCCGCAACTGACAGCTTAGGGAGAGGGGTTCGGGTCGGGTAGCCGTTGCCGTCCAGCCTCTCATGATGATGGAGTGCGGCATCCCGCACCTCAGGCGGCAAATCGGGAATTCTGCCAAGCATTTCATAGCCCAGGCGGGAATGCTGCTGCATCAGGGCAAACTCTTCGCCGGTCAGCGCCCCCGGCTTGTTCAGCACACCCTCCGGGATCAGCAGCTTTCCGACGTCGTGCACCAAACCGGCTTGTCCGGCTTTGCGAATCTCGGAGGGGGGAAGCCCCATCCATTTGGCGATAAGAAGGCTGTATATCGACACATTCACGCTATGGGAATAGGTGTATTCATCCTTCGCTTGCACCTCGTTTAAGTACCAGGCAATATGCGAAGGCTCTTCCAAACAGGCAAAGAGACGATCCGTGATCGCCTCGATCTCCCGCGACTCTATGCGTACCCCGGCAATCAGCCTGCGAAAGATCCGGCCCAGCTTGCGAACACCCGCATGATATTCCTTCATCAAGGTAGGAGAAGAATCGTCCTGCGGCAAAACCTGCACTTCTTCAATGCAGTGTTCGGCAAGCCTTCGGAGGATGTAATCATTCAATGGGCTGTAGCGGGTAATCAACAAAATTCCATTAGGCAGATGAACGTCCTCCGCCAGAACGTCGCCATCCTTGCAAGCCGCTAAGCGTACTTTTGTTCCTTTCATTTCGTCACCTTACCGTTCCGTCAAGCAATGCGGATCAACCTCGGTGTAGAGAACAGTACTCTTCCTTATCTATTATTTTTATAACACGTATAAGAGAATATAAGAACGTGCCATAATTCGTCAATATTTGTATAGAAGTGTCGAAAGATAGACACCAATTTTAGCAACGCTTTCATTTTTTGTAAAAAAAACCAGCCGCAGAGCGAAAGGCTCTGCGGCTGTCCAAGAATGCACATGGAAGACTTTGTGTGCATTTTTTCCTCTTACGGTCCCGTCGTCAACAGAAGGACGGCTGCGCGGCGGCTCCTTCTTCGGGCTGCAAACACTTGACCGCTCGAACGGATTGCCGTGCCGCGCACTGCTTTGGCCGCATTGACCCGGCCGTACTTCCACAAAGAGCCGGTCCCTCCGATTTGATCGGCCGTCTTCTGGATGCGGGAGTGGATTTTCGTTCCGCTCAAGCCTTGAGAGGCGAGCAGACCGGCCAACCCGCTGACGTGAGGAGCCGCCATGGAGGTTCCGCTCATCTGCTGATAGCGGCCGGGTGGGTACGTCGACAGAATGTCGACCCCCGGTGCGGTGACGCCTACCCACTTGCCGTAGTTGGAAAAGCTGGCTCGCTTCCCGCTGCGATCGATGGCGCCGACGGCAAGCACATCGGCAAAGGCGGCCGGGTAACAGCGCGTCGTTGTGTTGTCATTGCCGGCGGCCGCAATGAGCGCAACTCCCTTTTTCTTCGCGTAGCGAATGGCATCGGCCTCCAGCTTGGAGTTATCGCTTCCCGCAAAGCTCATGTTGATCACATGAGCCCCCCGGTCAACGGCATAATGGATGCCCTGCACAATCTGATGGATTGTCCCGTTGCCGGCTGCGTCCAGGATTTTTACGGGAAGAATCTGACATCGCGGAGCCATTCCGGCTATCCCTGTGCGGTTGCCGGTGGCTGCGGCCGCGATCCCCGCCACATGCGTGCCATGCCCGTTATCGTCTGCGGTGTTCGTGTTATTCCCGACAAAGTTATACCCGCTGATCAACTTGGTCTTCAAATCGGGATGGCTGGTTTGGACCCCGGTATCCAAAACGGCGATGATGATCTTTTTTTTTCCAAGGGTACGATCCCAGGCCTTAGGAGCTTGAATCGCTGCTGGCCCGTATTGCTGACTATACAAGGGATCGTTCGGAATATAGGCCGCACGGCGGACATAATTGGGTTCCACGTATTCAACCCCCGCCTGCTTCTTGTAACGGTGCAGCGCCCTCGACAGATTGCCTTTCACCTCGATGATGTCAAAGCCCAGCTTGGCGTTGCAGGACACGAGCCGGTCTCCGTTCTTGTGACAGGCCGATGCGACCGAGGCGCGCGACACGCCATTCCGATATTTGACGATCAAATGAGCAGTGGAGTGGACCTTCCTTTTCGTTTTGGTGGAAATGGGACTCTCCTCCTCGACCCTTTTCATGTTCTCCTGCATCTTATGAGCAAGCTGTACCGGAAGCATGGGCCAGTGAGCAGCCGCAGCCAATTATGCGAATGTCTCTCCCCATAGGCTCTACACCAAGCCCTTCCGAAGCTCTATACCAAACTCTCACAAAGGCTCTCCATCAAAAAAGCCCTCCACATGGAGGGCTTTCGGTTTCTTGCAATCTCAATCGAGGATGCCGTTCTCCCGGAAAAAGTCCAGGCAGCGAGCAGCGCTTTCGATGGAAGAGGAAGGGAACTCCTCTTGTTCGACGATGAAATACTGGATGCCCGCTTGCTCCGCGACGGCCAGCACGCTCTTCAAATCGACAACGCCTGTTCCCACCTCGGTGTCGCGGGTTCCCTCGCCAAAGTCCTTGAAATGCGCAAGCGGCAGACGTCCGGCATAGCGAGTGACGTAGTCAACGGGAACCTCTCCGCCCATGTGAATCCAGCCCAGGTCGAACTCGGCTGCCATGTATTCCGCAGGGACGAGCTCCAGCAGGTGATCGAGCACCGGTTTTCCTTCTACCCGCTTGAGTTCGAAATCATGGTTGTGGTAGGCGTACTTCAACCCGGCTGCCGTTACCTGCCGGCCGGCGGCCTCCAGAATCTGCGCGAGCGCGCGGACATCCTCCATCGTCGGCTGGTCCGGAAGCGGGGCATAGGGAGTGACGAGGTACGTCAGTCCGAGCTCTTTGGCATAGTCGATTTCTTTTGCCAGGTTAGCTGAAATCTGATCCGGCTCATCGAAGGTAAGGCCCACGTGAGCCGAAGGCGCTTCCAATTGCAGTTCTTTCAATAGAGCCTTAAGCTCGCTCGCGGGCATCCCGAAGTATCCGGCAAATTCAACCGCTTGATAGCCGAGTTCCGCTACTTTGCGCAGGGTTCCGGGGAAATCGTTTTCCGTCATGTCTCGAAGGGTATACAGCTGCAGTCCCACGATCGGCTTTGCCATATGATCCACCATCCTTGGATTATTGTGTCGTCTATAGGGTCCGTTTCTCGATACGCTCTTGATTATACCCCGGTGCAGTAAAAATACTATCTCGGCATTTGGGGCATTCTTTTGTGATTTTGGCATCCGACCAAAAAAAAGGTATGATAAAAAGCATGCTGGCGGTTATCACCCGCTAAAAAAGGAGAGCTGCACCATGACAACCCCTGTATCCCCTCTTGTTGATCTGCTTAAGCTTCGCGCCCATGTGGAAGGCGGCTGGTTTACCGAATGCTGGAGAACGGCTCAAGAGATTCCCCAATCGGTGCTCGGCCCCAAATACTCGGGCGACCGCGCCTCGGCCACGGGCGTCTACTTCCTGCTCCATCCGGGAGAAGTGTCCAACTGGCATGTCGTGCTGTCGGACGAGCTGTGGATCTGGCAAGCCGGGAGCCCGATCGAGCTTACCCTCGGCGGGTCTGCTGAGCATCCGGAGGATGGGGAACGCTTCATTCTCGGCATGGACATAGCCGCCGGGCAACGCCCGACCGCGCTTGTTCCGGCCGGCGTATGGCAAACCGCGCGTCCGATCGGGGACGAAGCCGGCTTCGTGACCTGCATCGTCGCCCCGGGCTTCGAGTATGACGACTTCCGCCTGGTCGAGAAGACCGAGGAATCGAAGTAAGAGACTGCTCCTAGCCCAGCGGGAACAGCAAAAAGCCAGCTGTCAGCTTTCACTGTCCAGCTGGCTGGGAAGCCCGCTCTCAACGGCGTATTCAAAATCCTCAACATCCACCACGATGACGGGAATGCCTTGCTCCAGAATACGGTCCACCAGCTCAAACTGGTCCGTGAGGAGCAGGGCTTTTTCACGTATGGCCGCCAGGATCAGCTCGGTGTCGATTTCGTTGAAGGCTTCGCCATACTCCGCATTCTCGAGGGTGTTGATGACCGAGACGGTCACCTGATCGGCAAGCGGCAGCGCCGAGGTCTTCCTCCAGGGAACCAGAAGAGCGTTCTGAATCTGTTTGGCGAAAAAGGGAAGCTCGAAAAATTCAATGAGCCGCTTGATGGTGTTCCGCAGTTCTTCGGGATCGAGGTCCATCACAATCGGCTCGGGATCATCCAGGTAATCATACAGGTCGGTGATGGTCGAAGCGGGGACGAGAAACTCCACCGGCTTGTCGGGAACGATCAGATTGCCGTAAACCGCCAGCATGACGGCTTCGGTTACAAAACGGATAGGCATGACGGGATCGATTCCTTTTTTGTTTTCATCCTATCACTGTGCGTGGGGCAACGCAAACCACAGGAGAATCGAAACCGGAGGTGCCGTTGTTCGCGTGGCGGGCTCGCGCTTCGGAAATGAGATGACGGAGGGGGCGCTGAGAGTGGCCGGGTGGAACTGGGAGGGCAGGTGAAGCGCTGAGGTGGCGGGGCGGCGCTGGGAGGACGAGTGGCGGAAGTAAGGATACCGGAGATCCTTATTTGCGCCAACAGGGACTCGAAATCGGGAATAAGGATATCGGAGATCCCTATTTTCTTGAAGTGGGGCTGAAATTGGACAGGAACGCCAAATAAGGATTCGGGAGATCGTTATTTGCGCCAACAGGGGCGCGAAATCCGAAATAAGGATTTCGGAGATCCTTATTCTCTTGAAGTGGGGCTGAAAGTGTACAGGAACGCCAAATAAGGATTCGGGAGATCGTTATTTGCACCAACAGGGGCGCGAAATCCGAAATAAGGATTTCGGAGATCCTTATTTTATTGAAATGGGGCTGAAAGTGGCTGGATAGCACCCAGACGCCGATTTTCCCCAAAGGAAAAACGAAAACACAAATAAGCCTCCACCGTTAGCGGAGGCTTCGTGCTCGTGGGAAAGCTTCGACTTCGTAGAAAGATTCAAGTTCATCGAACGAAGGCTACAAGTTTGATGAAGCCTTCGACTTCATAGAACCCTTCAAGTCCGTCCAAGGCTCCGACTTCGTAGTAGACGTCGAGTTCGGGATAACTATTCGGTTTCGGCTGCCGATTACGCAGAAACGGCGATTCCGCGCTTCATCTGCTCGCGCACACAGGAAATGACGCGCGCCTGCTCCTCTTCCGTAAGCGACGAGCCGGAGGGCAGGCAAATGCCTTCGGCAAACAGCTTCTCGCAGAAGCTCTCGCCTGGCGCGTGAGAATAATAGGCCGCTTCCAGGAACAGCGGCTGCAGGTGCAGCGGCTTCCAGACCGGCCGTGCTTCGATGTTCTGCTCGGCCAAAGACCGAAGCAGAGAAGCAACGGATACGCCGCTCTCTTGAGCGTTCACGGTCATGACCGTGAGCCAGCGGTTGGAGCGGCCCTCTGCAAGCTCCGGCATGAAGGATATGCCGGGCAAGTCCTCCAGTTCGCTCGCGTAAGTGGCGAAGATGAGGCGGCGAGCCCGCACGCGTTCTTCCAGCACCTCGAGCTGCGCCCGGCCGATTCCTGCCAGCACATTGCTCATCCGGTAGTTATAGCCCACGGTGCTGTGCTGATAATGGGGGGCAGGATCACGCGCCTGCGTAGCGAGAAACCGGGCACGTTCAAGAGCGACAGTGTCATCGGAGACGAGCATTCCGCCACCGGAGGTCGTAATAATCTTATTGCCATTAAAAGAATAGACGCCGAAGTGGCCGAACGTTCCGCTTGGCTTCCCCTCGTAGGTCGAGCCGAGGGATTCCGCGGCATCCTCGATAATGGGCACTCCGTAGCGGTCGCACAAGGCTTTCAGCTCCAGCATCTTCGCGCTCTGCCCGTACAGATTCACCACGATGACGGCCTTCGGGAGACGGCCCAGCCGGTCGGCATCCCAGAGGGCTCTCGCGAGGGCAGCCGGAGACATGTTCCAGCTGTCCGGCTCCGAGTCGATGAAGACGGGCGTCGCCCCTTCATATTGAATCGGGTTGGCACTAGCGATGAACGTGAAGCTGGAGCAAAAGACCGTATCCCCCGGTCCTACGCCCAGTAGCTTCAGTGCAAGGTGGAGAGCAGCCGTCCCGGATGAAACGGCAGCGGCGCCGCGTACCCCCACCTGCTCAGCCAGCTCCCGCTCGAACGCATCAACGTTCGGGCCAAGCGGCGCGATCCAGTTGGTATCGAACGCCTCCTGAATGTAAGACAGCTCTCCTCCGCTCATATGCGGGGGAGACAAGAAGATTCGTTTGGCTGGCACGGGGTTAGGCATACAATCCCTCCATTCGAAATAACGGCCCAAGGACCGGAATGTCCTTCAACTCCAGAAGCGAGGTTATGCGATAATGAGCTTCTTCCAGGGCGGTATACGTTCTTCCCGAATACACGCCGTCGCCGCGGTCGATGTGGACCGTCGTCCAGCCGAGCCGTTTGGCCGTTACAAAATCCTTCGACGGATTATCCCCCACGTACAGGCAGCAGTCGTGCTCCGTCTGGAGCAACCGGCTAACCGCCTCGTACGGAACCGGGCTCGGCTTCCAGCAGTCCCGCCCGAACAGATCGGTCAGGATCACGCCCTGCATCCGCTCCCGAAGCCCAAGCACCTGCACCTTGCGCTCTTGCGTCTCCAGATAGCCGTCGGTGATCAAACCGAGTTTCACGCGGCTGGTTAAACGGGAGAGCACCCATTCGGCATCCGGGAGAAGCCGGATGTCCGGACGATGCTCCCGGAAGCAGCAGATGCAGCAGGAAATCAAGCGATCGTCCCAGGGAATGCCGAGGGCATCCAACGTTCGATTGAAGATCTGACCCTTGTCTCCGCTGTCATAGAGAGCAGCCGCCGTTTCATAGAAACGGTCGGCCGGAAGAGTCGCGCCAAGCCATTCACCAACAGCGCGAAACCCGCTCAGGGTGTAATCCCGCTCCGAGATCAACGTGTCATCCAAATCAAACACAACCGCCTCAATCGCCATAGGCTCACCCAGCAAAAACGGCATCATCGTACCGATACATGCCGAGGTTATCCTTCCAGGAATAATCAGGCTCCCCGAGAGGGATGTCCCTGCACATCTGGAGCGTCCACAACGGGAGGTCCGCTCCGGCAGCAATGGAGAGCGGAACGCCTCCGCCAAAGCGAGGATTGATCTCGATAAAAGTAAAGGAACCGTCCGCCTGTAGAAACCCTTGCAGAGTAATGCAACCGACCGCCCCCGGCAAGCATTCCGCGACATGGCGAGCGGCGTCGATGAGGAATGGATTTTTGCGGGTAATCCCCTTGCTCACCTCACCCGCTCGCGTCTCGATGCGCAGCCGGGGAACAATCGTCTTGACGGCCCCCGAAAAATCAACAAAGACGTCGATGGTGTATTCCTCGCCGCTCACCAGCTCCTGCACCATCGCGTCCGGTATGTAGTCAAGGAAGAAGCGCAGCTCCCGCTCATTGCGCACGACGGTCACGCCCTTGCCCGAGCTGCCGTTACGCGGCTTAACCATGAGGGGATAAGAAAACTCCCCTCGCTTCACTTCTTCCTCTGTGAAGACCCGGGGAGTTGGAATGCCATGCTCTTGAAAAAAACGGTACGTATTCGTCTTATCGAAGGAAATTTCGTTTACCCGCGGACTGGATAGCACCAGCCGAACCCCCTCCTGCTCGAACCGCTCGCGATTTTCCGCGAGGAGGGTCAGCTCCGTGTCGATGAGCGGGATGATGGCATCGATCTTCTCCTCCCGGCAAATCTCCAGGAGCCGGTCCAGGTAACCCGGATCGGTTACAGGAGGCACGAGGTAATGCTTATCGCTGGTAAAGGCGGTCGGAGCCGTCGCTTTCAGGTCGGCAGTAATCACCTTTCCCGGAATGTCGTGTCGGCGATAGGCCTCCTGAAAATCCCGGATCAGCGAAACCCGCCGCCCCGAGCTGGTAAAGAGAAGATGAGTGGCTTTCATGTTCGAAACTCTCCTTTTTTTCTCAATTCGTCATCCATCCTGCTCGATCTTTAGTCAAGCCGGGTAGAGTTCATAATCTGCCGCTTCAGCTCTTCGATCGCTTCCCGAACGCCCCAATCGCGGGACTCCTCGCCCTTGCGGGTCACATCCAGCATAATGGCGAGCAGATCATCCTGCGACAGCCTGCCTAGATCGTACATGGTTTCAAACCCCCTGTATGGTTGGTCTCTCTATTTGCTTCCTATTCCATTTTTGATTCCTATTTTGGGTTCCTCTTGATTCATCCCGCTTCCCGTTATGCCTCAGATTCGACTCCAATATCTGATGAATGCAGAGAACCTATCGTTCTATACCCCGCCGGAGCCCGTTCGTAACACCGCGGCCGGGGTCAGGTAGCCGTCCGGGTTTTGCATCTGCCAGCGCCAGGCATCCCGACACATCGCTTCGATCCCCCGTTCGGCAGTCCAGCCAAGCTCCGCGGCCGCCTTTGCCGGATCTGCGAAGCAGACGGCGATATCGCCCGGGCGGCGATCGGCAAGCACGTACGGCACGACTCGGCGCGACACTGCCTGGAAGGCTTCGATCAGTTCCAGCACGCTGTAGCCCCGGCCCGTGCCGAGGTTGTACGCGTGCGCCCCGGAGGAATCCGCGGTCTTGGCGAGCGCCTTCAGGTGCCCGATGGCGAGATCGGTCACGTGGATGTAGTCGCGTACACCCGTTCCATCGAGAGTCGGGTAGTCGCTGCCAAACACCTGCAGAAGCGGCAGCTTGCCGACCGCCACCTGGGTAATAAACGGCATTAAATTGTTGGGAATGCCGTTGGGATTCTCCCCGATGCGCCCGCTCTCATGTGCGCCCACCGGGTTGAAGTAGCGCAGAAGCGCGATGCTCCAGCGCGGATCGGTGAGGCTCAGATCGCGAAGCATCTCCTCGATCATCTGCTTCGTGCGGCCGTACGGATTCGTCGCCCCGAGCGGAGCCGTCTCCGCAATCGGCATCGTCTCCGCCAGCCCGTATACGGTAGCCGAGGAGCTGAACACGAGGCGAAACACCCCATGCTCCTTCATGGCTTCGCAGAGGTTCAGCGTTCCGGTAATGTTGTTATGGTAGTATCGGAGCGGCAGCCCGACCGATTCCCCAACCGCCTTCAATCCGGCAAAATGCAGCACGGCGTCGATGGAGTGCTCCGCGAAAACCCGGCTAAGCCCCTCCTTGTCGAGCAGGTCGAGCGGATAGCGAGCCAGGGTTCGTCCGGTCAGCTCCTCCACCCGGTTCAGCGCCTCCGGGTGGCTGTTCGAGTAGTTATCCACCACCACCACATCATAGCCGGTGGTTAGCAGTTCCACACAGGTATGACTGCCGATATACCCCGCTCCGCCTGTCACGAGAATGGCCATCAGCGAATCCCCTCCAATCGCTCCATCGTTTCGAGTTTGCGGCCCGTCAGCCTTCGAACCAGTCCACGGGCCACTTCCAAGAGATACTTAAATTCCTCCGTGCGCCAAAAGGCCGCCAGGTAGATCCCGTTAACCGCCGCGAACGACAGCCCTGCTTTCAGGACAAAGGCTCCCCAGCCTCCTGCCGGCAGCACGTCCATGATGCCGTAGACCGCCGCAAGCGCCAGAACCCCTACGGCCGAGTACCCCACATAGCGCCGATAGTAGTCGGCGACCGACCGCTTAAACACATGGCGATAAACCAAGTGAGGGGTATACCAGAACGGAACGACCAGGCTGCCGATCAAGCTTCCGAGGAAGACACCTGCGATCCCCATGTACTGGACGAGCACCAAAGCCGCCCCGAGGTTGACCGCTGCCTGCAAAAGAGGCGCATACCGATCCTGGTGGAAAATGCCCGCCGTCGTCTTCACCGTCGAGATGGAATTGCGCATGCCCCGCTCGAAGAAGACGAGCACCATCAAGATGAGTGCCCCGTGCCCCATGAGGAACTTGGGCCCGATCCAGAGCAGAATGAACGGTCCGATCAGCGCGTACAGCAGAATGGCGAACAGGGAGTACAGCCAGAAGTTGACCAGCATCGTGGCATTGTAGACCGCATAGACCTTCGCCGAGGACTCTTTTGCCACCAGATTGCCGACGCTGTGATACATGTTGTTGAAGATCTGATTCACGAAGGTGCGGCTGATGTCGATCAGCATTTTGTAATTGGAATAAAGACCGACCGCCGCCAGACTCACAAAGGACGAGATGATCAGGCTGTCGGCTCCGAACACAAAGTACCCGCCGATGTTTTGCAGGACGATGGCCTTCACGTTGCGGATGATGGACTGTTTCGTTTCGGGGTCGATGCGGGCCGTGGCCGGTTCTCTCAAAAAAGGGTACTGGCGATCCACCCGGCGGCTCAAATAGAGCGAGGTCGAGATCGTCAATACGCAGTCGATGACAAGAAACAGAATGTAATTTTGCGTGTAATAGAGGATCGCAATTTTGAGGCTGGTCGACAGAATGGAGGAGATCGAGTAGGCCGCCGTGACGACGTACGTCTTTTGGTTGACGTTCAGGAACGACAGCTTGCTCTGGAACAGATAGGGGGCCACTGTATTCACGAGAAAAATACTGAAGATCAGGTACAGGTGATCGACCTGGGCGTCTTTTACGAAAAAGGGGAGGAACGGCAGAAACGAAAGTCCCAGCAGCGCGACCACAAGGGCGATGAGGAGATAAGCCTTGCGGTAGAGCTTCATGAGGGCTTTGATTTGCTCCTGATCGTTCTCCGCCACCGGCTTGTACAGGTTGTAGATGATGCTCGCGCCGATGCCCGCCTCCGCCAGAGACAGCATGGCCAGAATGCTCGTGAACAGCCCATTGACGCCCAGGTATTCAATGCCGAGCGTGGCGATGAAGACGCTTCGCGACAGGAAGCTGAGGGCTGTAATAATCAGCTGATTTCCGAGTCCGGCCAAAATGTTGATCATTGTGTTCTTCGTTCTCATGACACGCCTCTTTCCGGCCTGCGAAAGCCCCTGTACGCTTCAAGCACGCGCGGAGGGCCGTCGCCGGCATTTTGCTAATGAGCAGTGGGTCCTGCTCGATCTAAAGCGGGTCTGTCGTATCCCGTTCCCCTTGTGCAGTCCTATGCCTTGTGTCGGGCACAGGATCCGGTCGCGCAATGGGGAGCGTTCGCTGACGAACCCGACTCTTCTTCACACAACGAGGACCGTTCCGCGGGCAGCCCTCTCCCACTCTCATTCCGAGCCGGACATAGTCCTCAAACCGCGGTTCGTCGGTCAGCCAGCGATTCAGCCGCGCACGCAGTCCGTTCCGAAGCGTCGCGATCATGGCCCTTTCCTCCGCTCTGCCCGAAGGCACAGGATGCCCGGAGAGCAAAGCCTTGGGTGAACGGCAGGATGTCGAACCGGGTGGAATACACGCCGATGTCCTTCGTGTCGCCCTGGGAGAAATCGATCACTCCGTCGCGGCGGGTCACCTTCATCAAATGGTGCAGCGCTCGCTCCGCTCCGGCCAGGCATTCCCGGGATACAGCATCCAGGCTCGCCGCCTGGGTGAGAAACCAGGCGAGCGCGGCCGTCGCTGATGAATCGGGAATCGCCTCTTCGCGCATAACCGTCCAGCTCCAATGGCCTCCTGGCTGCTGCTCGCGAAGGACGGCCAGCGCATACCCCGCGACCGTTCGCTCAAGCGCGGCTCGTTCAGGATGGCGGGCGGGAAGCTCCCGGAGCGTATCGGCCAAGCCGAGTGCGAACCAGGCGAGCCCGCGACCCCAGCCGTACAGGCCGAGGGGGGCCTTCGTCTTTACCTCATAGGCATGGCTCGGGATGAACAGGCCGGGATGAAGCCCGTGCCGCTCGTAGGCCCGCAGCTGGCGGAGTGCCAGCTCGACACATTCTTCCTTCCCGTAGCGAATGCCATAGGCCGTAAGGAAGGGACAGATGAAGCCGACCGTGTCCACATACCGGTACTTCATCATGCTCTTGCGATAGCCGACGGTACCGTCGTCGCCCAGATGCTCCCGGATCATTGCCCAGACCGCATCATAAGCCGGGCGGTAGTGATCCGGGTCGCGCCCCGGCAGCCGCATCAGCGCATAGGCAAGGATTGCCGCATCCACATGCGCAGGGGGCGTTCGCCAGTTCCCATCCGACCCCACTAGGCGTTCCAGGTAGCGGTCAAGCTCCCGCTGGATCTGCTTGTATGGCCCGGTCCTATCCTCTTCTTCCAACCGGAGCAGGTCGCCCAAGCCAAGTAGAAGCGCCCCTTCCTGCCACTGCTGAATGGAGGAACGGGAATAGTTGCCGCGCAGCCGATCCAGCAGGGTCAAGCGGGTCTGGTCTGTAAGCCGAACAGTCGGCGTACGGCGTACCCACCCGACCGCCTTGCCCTGCACGAGATGCGTCCATGCTTCCCGGTTGGAATGGCGGCCAATATGAATGCGCGCCTGCCAGGTGCGGAAGACCGGCACCAGGTCAGTTAAGGCGACGGCAACCGCAAGCGCAGTTAACAAAGCGACGATTCCCCAGGCGATTCCGATCATGCACATCCCCCCTCTCCCACGATCCGATAGAGCTTCTTGACTTCGCTTTCCGTACCGAGAGCAAGCTCAGCCAGTCGGCGCGCCAAGGAAGCAGCCAACTCTTTATCCTCAGCCAGTCGGCGGATGCCGTCCGCAAGGGCCTTGGCATCCATGTTCACGATGAGTCCCGTTCGTCCATCCTCGATCTGGTCCCTTGCCGTCGTGAAATTTGTGACGACAATCGGCTTGCCGAGAATCATTGCCTCGTCGATGGCGATCGACTTGCCTTCAAAGCGAGAGGGCTGCACGTAAATGTCCGCCTCCCGCAAGTACGGGTACGGATTATCGCGCAAGCCGAGCAGCAGGAAGCGGTTCTGCAGGCCATGCTGCTGGATGAGCTCCTCCAACCGAGGCCGATCCTCGCCTTCGCCAAGGATCGTCCAACTGACGTTCAGGCCGCCGTCTGCCAGCAAGCGGCAAGCCTCTACCGCCAAATCGAAGCCCTTCTGGGCCGTCAGCCGGCCGATGGACAACAGTTTCACATCCGCTGGTGGAAGAGGGACTCCCTCCGCAGCCAGCTTACGGATCGCCCGAGGCGAGACGATGTTGTACAGCACCTCCACCTTATGAGCAAGGTGCGGGAATTCCTCTCGCAGCGTTCGGGCGCATCCTTCGGACACCGTGACCACATGATCGAGCCGGTCAAAATAAGGGCGATCCAGCTGCGCATCCATCCCCAGCTCACGGTAGTCGTTGTGGATGAATCCAAGCTTCTTCTTCGCCCTCACCTTCTCGATGCAGTAATAGATCGGGTTTTTCTCCAAAAAGCCGATAGCGGCGTCATAGTCACCATTTAGCGGAGGCAAGGAGCGGGTCAGGTGTCGCCAGACTCTTTGCTCGCAGCGAGCGCGGTTCGGCTCGCGGCGGAAGACCCAGGCGGCGGCGAGCCGATGAGCGGCATCCGCTACCCGGCCGCTGCGCAGCTGGTTCGCGACCGCCCCGCGAAGCGGCATGTCATACTCGCGGTAGCCGCCCGGCTCCGGGAGCAGCCTCACCTCCTCCGGAAGCTGATGGAGGAAGAGCCCTTCCTGGCGGAACAGCAGCAGGTCAACCTCGTAAGCGTCGTAATCGATCGTGTTGAGAAGAGAAACGAGCGCCTTCTCAGCCCCCCCGCAGCCGAGGTTGTTCATGACGAACAGCAGCTTCTTTTTCACCTTGCCACCTCCTTGCGATTTGATTAGGCGAAGAGCCGCTCCAGCTTCGCGAGCTCCTCTTCCGTTCCGAGCCGGCTTCCGGCCAGCTGCTCGGTGAACCGGCGGCAAAGAGCAGGCGACGAAAGCAGCTTCTCGATGCCGTCCGCCACCGCCTCCGGGCTCATACCGACGATGAGTCCCTCCGTACCATGACGAAGCGAATCGACAGCCGTGCTGAAGTTGGTGACCACGATCGGCTTGCCCAAAATCTTCGCCTCGTCGATGGCGATGGACTTGCCTTCGTACCGGGACGTCTGCACATACAAGTCAGCTTGCTTTATGTAGGGGTAAGGGTTAGCTTTCAAGCCAAGCAGGAAAAAGTGATCCGAAAGCCCGTTTTCGGCGATCTGCTCTGTCAGCTTGCCGCGCTCCTCTCCCTCGCCGATCACATACCAGCGCACGGCGTGTCCCCGATCGAGGAGCCGACGGCAGGCGGCGACGGCAAGCTCGAATGCCTTCTGCGGATGCAGCCGCCCGATGGAGAGGATGATCGTCTCCTTGCCTCTGCGTCCGTAGAGGTCCTCCGGGACTTCGTCGGCCATGCGCGTGATCATTGCGGGTGAGACGATGTTATAGACGACATCGATCTTGCCGGCCTCCTCCGGGAAGTGACGGCGCAAAATCTCGGCGCACTCCTCCGAGACGGTCACGATGTGATCCAGCTTTTGAAAATAAGGCAGATCAAACGCGGCATCCATGCCGTGCTTGTCGTAATCGATATGAACCCAGCCGATTTTTTTCCTCGCGCGGACTTTATCGACACATAAGTAATTGGAGGTTTTCTCCAGAAAGCCGATCGCCACATCATAGACCCCGGGCAATAACGGAAGCGCCGCGGACAGATGCTTCCAGCCTCTCTGCTCGCCCAAGCTCGTGTCCTGCGTTCGGCTCGCAAGGGCAAATTGCAGGCGGTGCCTCGCAAGGGAAACCTTTCCTTCCGCCAAAAAGCTCCTCACCGACTCCACCAGAGGGAGGGCGAAGGTCTTCCAGGTGTCCGGGAGCGGCAGCACCCGTACCTCGCGCGGAAGGAAGTCCAGGAACAGCCCCTCCGGATGGAGAAGGAAGAGGTCCACCTCATAACGGGTGTAGTCGAGCTGAGACAGGAGCGTCACCAGGCTCTTCTCTCCTCCCCCGGCGGACAGGCTCGGGATGATGAACAGCAGCTTCTTTTTCATGGCCATCTCCTCCCTCCAGCTATCGCGCCACCTCGCACAGGTAATCGACGGCCTTTCTGGACATCTGCTTGATGCGGGGGATGGCGACGGCGAGCTGCGCCTTCAGCTCCGCTTCCTCGCGCACCATCTCGTCGAACGCCGCGATGAGCTCGGTCTTGTCCTGCAGCCGATCAATGCCAAGCACCAGCTTCTCCTTGCCGAAAAGATCGCGGGCGATGCCCTTCGATTTGACGCTGTAGCCGAGCACGAGCGTCGGCACGAGACTCGAATAGGCGGCGATCGTCGCATGCGTGCGCGCCCCGACAAAGAAGCGCATCCGTGCAATATAGCCCTTCACCTGCGTAGCGCTGAGATGATCGGGCAGCAGGAACACCCGGCCGGTTGCCGCAAATTCCTCCTCAAACTGGCGCAGCAGATCGTAGTCGTTATTGCCCTCCTCGACGACATGCGGCGTAAGCGCGATGCTCATCGAGGTGGTCGATAGGATGTGGGCGACGAGCGCACGCGCCGCATCCCGCGACCGCTCGTTCCGCTTCCAGACGAGCGGGCTGAAGTTGAAGCCGAGCGTGTTTCCTTCCTGCCAGCCGGAGGGCAGCGGCAGCTCCTCCTTTTCCATGGTGAAGGCCGCATCGGCACACAACCGAACATTCGTGAGCCCCTTCGAGCGGAGCATGCCGTAGGTCAGCGTCTCGCGGGCAAGGATGAGGTCGAACAGCCGGAGATCCTCCAGCTTCCGCTCCGACATGTCTTCCTCGCCGATGGAGCAGCCCCAGAGCACCAGCTTTTTGCCTTGCCGCTTCACCTGCCGATCGATCTCGTACCAGCCGGGCTGCTCCCCGTAGCAGTAATTGTCTCCTCCGATGGAGAGGCAGACGTCCACCTCCGGGATGTGGCGGATGACGTTGCGGTGGATTTTGCCAAGTGCATAGGATTCGTCCCCCCTCAGCTTGTAGGAGAGAGCAGCAAGCACACCGTCCAGACTGAACCGGCTCACCGGCTGCGCCTTCCCGTCGCGGATTTCATCCACCTTGTCGAGCAGACGGTCCGTCTCGGGCCGCTCCGAGGTGAGCAGCACGCGAGCGTCCGCGATCCGCTCCTTGATGAGCTGGGTCGAGGAGCGAACGATGGCTTCGCAGCCGCGGTTCAAGCTCCCGGCGTGGGCAAACATCATGATTTTCATAGCAATTCCGGCCTCCGGTTTCCTTGGTTTCTCATGCGGCTGTAAGCAGTGGCGGCGTAGAGCCCCGCCGTCAGCCTCGTTTTGACAAGCCACAGCAGCATCCGCTCATAGCGGCCTCCGGCTTGGTAACGCTCCTTCCAGTAGAAGGGCAGAGCCTCTCTCACTCGCTCGTGGCGGATCATTTTTCGAACATAGGCAAGCCTCTTGCGCAAAGGTACCTCGGGGCTGGGACTCAGGTAGAGATAGACGTAGGAGAGTACGCTGTAGATCAGTTTCTCGGCTCGAAGCCGGGTGAGGTTTTCCTCCGGCAGTCCCGTAGCGCTCTCGAAGGCTGGCAGCCGCAGCTCATAGATTTCCAGTGCCCGACGAAAATAGTCTTTGGCAAGAATGTTACGGGTGGCGCTTCCCGGAACCTCTCGGTAACGGTACCCAAGGTAGTTCAAAACACGCACGTTGGACGCATGCACGAACGCCTCCATGTTGAAGAGGGCATCCTCACCGAGCGCCACTCCGATCGGGAACCGCACGTTGCGCTCCTGGAGGAGAGAGGCGCGGTACAGCTTGGTCCAAACGGCGTTCAGGTTTTCTTCGCGGAGAAAATAGGGCAGGATGGTGCGCTGAATCTCATCCCGGTTGAGCGGCCTGTCGGTAGGCAGCCCGTACTCGGTGACGACAAGCGTCCCCTCCTGGCTTGCGGCGAAGGTCGAGACGACGATGTCGCAGTCCTCTTTCTCCGCAGCATGATAGAGAGTCTCAAAGAAATCCGACTCCACGGAGTCATCCGCGTCCACAAAGCCGATGTACGCACCGCAAGCTTCCTGCAGCCCGCGGTTGCGGGCCGCGCTCACGCCGCCGTTCGGCTGTTCGATCACGCGAATGCGCGAATCCCGCTCCGCGTACTCGTTCAGGATCACTCCGCTTCGGTCGGTGGAACCGTCGTTCACGAACAGAAACTCGCAGCCGGGAAGCGTCTGGCTGAGGAGAGAGTCGACGCATTCCTTTAGATAGCGTTCGCTGTTATAGACGGGAACAATGACGCTGACGCGAACGTTCTCCATCTCATGCCCCCCCTTCCAGATAGCGCACACGGCGGCGAGCGAGCCGCCAGACGCAGAGGAACGGGCGAAGCGGAAAGTACAGAAAGTGTGCCGCCGCAGGCAGCGGAAGCGTTCGCGCATCCTCGTAAAAGGGATAAGCCAGGCTGAGGAGGAACAGCAGCTTGTGGAACGGCGCCATCAGCGCGAACAGGTGGCGGCGGTGGTAGCGATTCACTTCATCCGACAGCGGATAGGTGTGCAGGTTCAGCATCTGCCGGACGTAGAACATCGCGCCGTCCGCCAGCTTCCCCGCCCGGCGGCCGGAGGCGAGCGCCGCCAGCGGTGCGGTAAGCGGCGTCTCGAAGAGCCGATTGGCGAGCCGCATAGCCTGCCCGCCGATCGGCGCGAGGCGGTGTCGGCGAAGCAAGGGCACAAGCGTCCGCTCGTCGAGCCCCTGCCGGACGAGCCGGTCGATGTCGAGCAGCCAGCGCAAGCGAGACCACCCGTGGCGCGCCCCATGCGAGGCGAGGAAGAGAAACAGATCCTCGCGGCCGAGGAAGTAGACCGGGTGCCCCGTGGCGAGGGGAGACTGCCGCTTGCGCGACCAGAGCTCCTTAAAGCCCGGCTCGCTGGAAGGCCCGGGATTGAGCCGCCAGTGAACCTCCAGCTTGATCCCCTTCTCGCTGTGATAGAAGGTGATGTGATGATGGCGCCACTTCCAGTCGCCAAGTACCGTTTCGATATAATCATCCTTCACATAACCGAGAGAAGGCAGCAGCCGCTCAATTCGCGGAAGCTCTTCGATCTCCACGAGCACGTCCAGGTCACAAGAGGTGCGAAGCGACAGCTCGCCGTACAAGTCGCAGGCGAGCACCGGTCCCTTCAGCATGAGGGAGCGAATGCCCGCGCGGGCCAACTCCCCGCTGACCTGCTCCATCTCCCCGGCCAGATGCAGCATGCGGAAGGCATTCGTGCGGTATTCACGCGCAAGCGTCTCGCGAATCGAAGCAGGCAGGAACGCCCCTTCCAGGGCCTGCACCTGTCGGTGCAGGTACGGGGTCACGCGATGATGCCGCGCGAGCTCCAGCACATGCGCCCAGTCGGCATGCTCCGCCGCCGCAAGCTCCTGGGGGTGCCAGGACCGGCCCGGCTGCTGGCGCAGCATGGCGAGCAGCAGCTGCAGCTCGCCGGACAGCTCCGCAGAGGCGGGCTCGGGCAATGCAGCACCTTCCCGATGGCGGTGCCACTTGGCATGCTGGGCATCGGAACGGGAAACCGGCTGCTGAATGGCACCCGGCTGCTTATCGGTCCCTGCGCCGGGCTGCTCCCCTGTCCGCGTGTCGGGCCGCCCGCTGGACGATTCAACCCGTTGCTGCTTCCATGGTTCGGGCCGAACGCCCGCCTTGCGATCGCTCATGAGGCTCCCCTTCTTCTCTGAATTTCCGTGCCGGTCCCTTACAACTCCGACTTCTGAAGGCTGCCCTGGAAGAACGGCATCGTCGCGTGCTGGGGATTTTGAATGCCCTCGCGGCGAATCACCTTCCGTACCGTCAGCCAGAGAATCTTCAAGTCGAGGAGGAAGCTCTGGTTGTCGACGTACCACACGTCCAGCCGAAACCGCTCCTCCCAGGTGATCGCGTTGCGTCCGTTCACCTGCGCCCAGCCCGTGATGCCGGGACGAACCTCGTGCCGCCTTGCCTGCTCCGGCGTGTACAGCTCGAGGTAATCCACCAGCAAAGGCCGCGGGCCGACCAGGCTGAGCTCGCCCTTGATCACGTTGAGCAGTTGAAACAGCTCATCGAGGCTCAAGGCGCGCAGCGCCCGACCGAAGGCGGTCAGCCGAATATGATCCGGCAGCAGGTTCCCGTCGGCATCGCGTTCGTCCGTCATCGTGCGCAGCTTGTAGATGGTAAACGGCTTGCCGTGAAGCCCCGGCCGCACCTGCTTGAACAGAACCGGTCCGCCGAGCTTGAAGCGGACCAACACCGCCAGAAGGGCAAGCACCGGGACGAAGGCCGCAAAGAGCGGCACCGCCACCACAAGATCAAAGAGCCGCTTCATACAACTCCCCTTCCAGGAGCAGGCAGAACTTGGCGAGCTCGCCGGCGTGACGGCTGCCGCCCTGCTCCAGATTCCTCGTCAGCCGGGCCCTCAGCTCCGGCTGGTCAATCAGCTGCCGAACCCCGGCAGCTATCCCTTCGGGCGTTACGGGCACGAGGAGCCCGGTCTCCCCCGGCTCAATCTGCCGCCGGAAGGAAGGGATATCCGTCACCACCACCGGGCGGGCGAGCGCAAGCGCCTCCTCTACCGCGATGCAATGTGCTTCCGTCTTCGACGGCTGCACGTAGATGTCGGCGCGCTGCATGAACGGGTAGGGGTTTCCCTGCTCCCCAAGCAGCCGGAACGTCCCGGCGAGGCCGAGCTCGCAGGCCCGCTCTCGCAGCTCCCCGGCGAGCGGTCCCGCGCCGATCAGGTTCCAGCGCACGGGGTAGCCCTCGCGGGCGAGAATCCGGCACGCCTCCAGCGCGAGCCGAACGCCCTTCTCGTCGCCCAGCCGCGCGACGGTGACAACCGTGATCCCGGCGAACGGCTCTTCCGCGCCGGGAACCGGCTCTTGCGCCATCTTGCGCACCGCGCTCTCGGAGACGCGGTTGTGGATCACCTTGATTTGGCGCGAGAATTCCGGGAAGTGCGACACCAGCGAGTCCCGCGCCGATTCGGCGACGGTCACGATGTAATCGCATTGGCCGAAGCTTCGGCGCTCCATCTCCGGACACGGCCAGCCTTGTGCTTGGCTGTAGCCGTAGTCCATGTGGTTGTATAGAATTTTGCGGGAGGCGTGAACCTTCTCCGCTACGTAATAATTGCAAAAGAAATCGAGGTAGCTGATCGCCGCATCGTAGTAGGCCTTTTGCTTCGGCAGGGCATGGCGGTAGACCGCCCATCGCTTGCCGACTCCCTTGCCCCGCCCCGTCCGTCCGAAGAGGGCGGCAAGCACCTTCCCGACAAGCAATCGGAATTGCCGCTGCCGCAGCAGATAGGGGATGGAGGGAGCGAGCGGCATCGTGAAGGAGGGAAACAGGGGCGGAAGCACCCGCACCTCCGGGGGCACAAGCCCAAACAGCTTTCCGCTGTGGTCGAAGAGCAGCAGATCCACCTCATATTTGTCGTAATCCAGCTCGGAGAGGAGCGTGAGCAAGCTCTTTTCCGCGCCGCCCGTATGCAGGTATTGGGTGACGAAGAGCAGCCGTTTTTTCATCGTCGGGCCTCCTTTCCTTGTACGAGCCGCTCGGGCCTCATGGGTTCGCCTTCAGGAGCGCCCGCATCCGGGCGATGGCCGCGGGGCCGAGCAGACGGGCGACCCGCCGCTTCCATTCGCTTCTCCGGCGGACCGACGGCGGCAGCCAGGACTTGGCGAAGTGATGAATGGCGAAGCTTTCATCGGATAAATAATTCGCTCCGTTAATGTAGTCATAGGGACAGAAGTACGTGCGCGGATAGAACGCTACCCCCTGATCAAGCTCTTGGTAGAGCCCGTTCGGGACAAACCCGTGCTGGAGGGCGTGGTCGGTTATCCGCTTGGTGTTGGTGGTGAGGTCGAGCGTACCGTCAGGCAGAACAAAAGGACGATTGTCATAGTCTTCGAGAAGCTCCTTGATCCACGGGTGTCTCGGTCGCGCAGCCATCAAGCCCGTCGGCACATGCCGCTCGTCTTCAAAGCCGGAGAAAGCTTCATGGTGAAGGAAGGAATCGAGCGGTTTCAGCACCTCTACATCCGTATCCATGTAGATGCCGCCGTGCGTATACAGCACCTGTAGCCGAACGAAGTCGCTGACGAAGGCGTACTTTCCCTGTTCGTAGGCTTCGCGGACGTAGCGGTTGGCGGAGAGATCGAAATTGTCCTCGTTCCATTCGAGAAAGGTATATCCCGCGAGATGTTTCGGCCAGCTGGCTTGGCACATGTTGATTTTGGCGGGCTTCTCGCCCCTTCCGAACCAGCAGGAGTGAATGATCTTCGGGATGGAGCCGGCGGTCATCTCGGGATTCCCCTTTCGTTTTGGCAGCTTAGAACACCAGGTAGCGGCTTCCATACTGCAGGCCGCCGTAAGCGATGATGCATTCATAGAGAAAGAACAACAGGTAGAAGAGGATGAGCACGTAATAGAAAAGCTTCTGATCCTTTTCCCGGAACACCTTGACGAGCCAGGGAATGAGCAGAAGCGGATAGAGACCGAAGTAGATGGTAAACCGGGCGAAGATCCAGTTTTGCGTCGCGATGAGCAGCACGAGCACGTTGAGAAGCGACAGGTTGATGATGGGGTCGAGCTGCGGGGACAGAAGCTTCAGCTTATGCCGCCCGTAAAAGGCAATGGCCAGCGGCGCCGCCGCGACCAGCACCCGGACGAGGCTCGCGCCCCCCTCGGAAAAGCTGGAGTAATGCCCGTACTGCGTATCTTGAATAACCGAGAACACCGTACCCGAAATCTGGTTGAAGCCAAGCACGATGAGAATCGCTCCTCCAATCAGGAGGAAGGTCTGTTTCGTCCAGGCCGGTGCGCGCACCAGAAAATAGAGCGGCAGAAGCACGAGGGCGCTGCGGTGCACCGTAGAGGCGAACAGCACGAGCAAGAAAAATCGTTTCCAGTCCCCGTTCAGCAAATAACGGGTTCCCGCGAAAAGGATCGCCGCCGCGAGAAACTGGCGAATGCCGTTCATCGAGGTGGTAAACATGCCGGTGGTGATGTACAGGTAGAGGCTCAGCTCATACATCCGGGAATAGCGGTACAGGATGCGCACGATCAAGCCAGTGGTGACCGTCGCTGTCACGAAGACGAGCAGCTGCGGGTCATCGCTGATCTGCTTGAGCAAAAGCTGCAGGATGTTGAACCCGAAGTCCTTGCTGAAATCCAGGGAACTCCAGGTGAACACCCCGTAGCGGTAGGCATGCATGTACGAAAAGGTATCCCCGATGTTATTCCGAAGCCCGGCCACGAGCACAAGCGCCATGGATGCAAGAATCGCCGGAAGCCAACTGGGCCGATAGCGGAGACCGTACTCGCTCAAAGGAAGCGGATGAGCGAGAATCCGGCTGTACAAGGCGACGCCGTAGGCGAGAAACAAGGTGCAGAGCAAAATCTCCATGGGCTATCCCTTCGCTGCCGCCTTCTCAACCTTCCTTGCGGTCGAGCGGCTGGTCCTTGTCAGATAGAGGTAGAGCAAAATCCCGGCCGGAGCGGCGAGAACCGTATGCAACCGGCAGGGCGACTCCTGCAGAAAGCGGCGGTTTCCGCTCATCAGGCTGCTGGAGACATAATGGATGGCCTCACGCAGCCGCTCCCGGGTCGAGGGGGCGTGCTTCATTGCCGTTTTGCGGAAAAAGGCGAAGCCTTGCGGGTTGCGGCGGTATTGCTTGATGATGTTCATGCTCGACCCGTCGGGCAGGTACTCGACCACGCACAGCGGCTTGTTGAGCAGGAGGAGCGGATGTAATTGATCGATCAGTACGTATTTGTAGCTTAAGGGGCCGTAATTCTCCCCCTCAAATAGAGGGTAAGGCGGAGTCTGCCGCGTCAACTGAGAGCGGTAGACGAGCTTCTTGTCTCCGCGTACCTTGTGGATGCCGTAGAGGTCGGTCAAGGTGGAGGTGCCAAGGCGCTCCGGCAGCTCTGTTCCGATGATCCGGCCCGCCGGATCGACATCCAGTCCGGCGATTCCTGCCACGTGCTCGCTGCCGTGTTCCCGCCAGAATCGGACAATCGCCTCGACAGCATCTTCCGGCATGTAGTCGTCGGAATCGATGCAGACGTTGAGCTCCGTCTCGATTCGTTCGTAGGCGGCGTTGTGGGCGCCGTGCATACCCTGGTTTTCCTGCTTGTGATAGCGGATTGGAATAGCCCCTTCCGCCATCCAGGAAGCGACCAATTCCTCGGTCCCGTCGGTGGACCCGTCGTCGACGATGAGCCAGAGGAAGTCCTTTGAGGTCTGCCGCTTCAAGCTGTCGTAGCAGACGGGCAGAATGTACGCCCGGTTAAACGTCGGCGTGAAGACGGTGAGGGTGGGAAGCCCGGGCCGAGAGGAGGACGCCGACGAGCCCGCGCCGGATTCCGATGGATCATTTGCCAGGGAAGGCGCGTGTATGCCCTCTTCCCAATGGCCGATGGTAGGGATGCCGTCCAGGGCAACCTCTGTCTCATCGGAGTGAGTAGCTTCCTTGTCGACGGAGTAAGCTGCCTCTGTCTCATCGGAGCGAGTAGTCTCCTTGTCGCCGGAGTAAGCTGCCTCTGCCCCCCCGGCGCCAAGGTGCGTAGCCTCGGGTTCCCAAGTGTTGGCGGTTCCCTTTTCGCAAGGGCGGACCGCCGTCTCCTTCTGCTGGGCATGGGCGGCGTAGAACTCGCTCAGTTCGCGAGCGGTTGTGTTGGTGTCGTAGCCACTCTCAGCCAACTGAGCTGCGGTATCGGCGTGTTCGAGCGACAGGGCCAGGATTTGCTCAGCCCAAGCGGAAGGCTCCGCACCGAGAGGCTCGAAGCTCACGCGGCCGGTTACATCGGATTCACGGGTAATCGCATCCGATACCACACAGCGAAGTCCCGCTGCCTGCGCCTCTACCAGCACAACCGGCAGCCCTTCGAAGAGCGAGGGGAACAGGAACAGGTCGAAGGCTTGCAGGAGCGCCGGAATGTCCCGGCGCACCCCAAGGAAGCGAACCGCGTCCGTCAGGAGGAGCCGCTCTGCCTTCTCCTCGATCTCCGGGCGGAGATCCCCTTCCCCGGCCAGAACCAGGAGGGCATCCGGTCGCCGGTCATGCACTTCCTTAAAGATATCCAGCAGGAAAGCGTGGTTCTTCTGGCGATTAAACCGGCCGATGTGGCCGATGACGAGTTGGTCCTCCCCGGCCCCGAGTTCCTCGCGAACCCGCTCGCGCAGCTCGGCATGCGGGCGGAATTCCTCTGCGTTTACCGCATTGCGGAGCACCGTCACCGCCCGGTTTCTGCCGAAGAGCCAGCGGCCCGCTTTCTCGGAGCAGGCGAACGCATGCGTCGGCTGTCCGCGCAGGACGGCCCGTGCATACAACCGGAAGGGGAGCTTCCGGTCGAAGCCGAGGTCGCTTAAGTGACTGTGGGCGATGCGGCACGGAACGCCGGCTTTCTTGGCGGCGCGGAGCACGAAGCCGCTGTTCTCGTTGATGTGGGCATGGACGACGGAATAGTCGACATGCTGAGCGAAGAACTGCCGAAGCTGTCGGAAGTAGCGTCGGTAGTGGCCCGGCTGAATTCTCGGCATCCGGTAGATCCTCCCGCCGAGCTGTTTGATCTCCTCATCATAATGACCGGGCTCATCCCGATGAACGAGGAAGTCAAACTGCAGTCGGGAGCGGTCGATCGCCCGGTAGTAGTTCATCAGCATCGTCTCGAGGCCTCCGCGGTTCATGATGGTGACCACCTGCAGGACGCGCATCGGCTCCATAACGGCTTCCTCCTTATGAGCATCATTCGGAAGCAGCTCCACTTCCTTCTTTCCTCTCTTCTTGCGATACCTCATCCACTCCGCTGCCGTGAGCAGCAGATAGAAGCCGGACGAGAACCGGAGCTTCGCGCTCCAATAGAAGGTTCGCCAAACGAGGGACCCCGTTGGCTTGAATTGCTTGAGCGCCGAACGGAACGGCTCCTCCTGCAGAAGCTCCTGCAAAAGCTTCCGTTTTTCCCGGATGGATGCAGGGTTCGCGGGCGAAAGCAGGTTCAGCCCGAGCCCGAGCGTACTGAGCGCGATGCGGTTGTGGAGCGCTTCGCGGAACAGCTCGCTTCGCTTTCGTTCCTCAAGAAACTCCTTCATCCGGTTAAACAAATGCACGAACTGACGGGTCAACTCGGGGTTGTAGCCCGAGGTAAGGGAATCCGCGTTGGCTCGCCAGTAATGATAGTAAGGGGCAGATAGAAACACAAAGCTCTTCGCCTCGTGAAAGACTTGCAGGTTGAACAGGGAGTCCTCGTTGCTGCCGATGTGGTGCAGGTCAACGAATTCGGCATCCGCTTCGCGCAAGAGCTCCGCCCGGTACAGCTTGTTCCACACGGTTCCCCAGGCGTCGAGCAGCTCGGGGGCTCCCGTCTCCCTTCCGATCGGACCGATCAGGCGGCGGACAAGTCCATCCGAGACAGCTTCATCCCGGAGAACCGTGCCGTCTTCAAGCGGGAATCGTTTCTCGCTGGAATGCGTGCCGAATTCCCGCCTATACGAGCACATGACCAGATCGGCCCTCTCCCGGAGGGCTGCCTGGTAGAGCGATGCAAACATAGCGGCATCGACCCAGTCATCCGGGTCGACAAAGCCGATATACGCCCCGCTCGCTTCGGCGAGTCCCGCATTGCGGGCGGCGGAGACGCCTCGGTTGGGCTGATCGATGATGCGCAGACGCCGGTCGAGCTCCGCCCGCTCCTGCAGGAGGGCAAGGCTTCCGTCGCTGGAGCCGTCATTTACGGCGATGATCTCCAGTTGCTCGAGCGTCTGGTGAAGCAGGCTGTCTAGGCAGCGCGGCAAGTACGCCTCCATGTTGTACACCGGGACAATGACGCTGACGAGGGGCCTCATGCGTTACACCCAAGCGTAGCGAGCATAGATTTGGCCGAGCTGCTGCTTGACCTCCTGCACCGAATAGGCGCCGACGAGGTGAAGCCCCGTCTCGCCCATCCGCTTGCGCGCTTCCTCGGAGAGCAGCAGCTCTTCCAGGCGATCCGCCATCGCCGCCGCATCACCCGGCGCCACCAGGTAGCCGTTCTCGCCGTCCTTCACCAGCTCATCGTGTCCGCGGTTGCTCGTGGCGACGATGGGAAGGCCGCTCGCCATCGCCTCCATGATGTTCACCGGCAGTCCCTCGCGGAGGCTCGACGCCACCGCAATGTCGCAAGCCGGCAGGATTCGCATGATATCGTCGCGATAGCCGAGAAACTCGACGCGGTCCGCGACCTGCAGCCGGTCCGCCAGCTCCCGGCATGCGGGAAGCAACGGACCCGAGCCAGCCAGCAGGAGCCGGACCGACGGCACGCGCTCCTTCAAGCGTTCGAGCGCCTGAAGCAGCAGCTGCTGATTCTTGTTCTTGTTGAATTCGGCCGCGTAGAAGAGCAAGAGCTCCTCCTTCGGCAGCCCCAGCTCCTGCCGCCGTTCGCTCTTCTCCTCGGGTCCAAGCGGCCGATACCGTTCGGTCGGAATCCCGACTCCCGGGACCCGCGCAATCTCGGAGGCTCGGAAGTGCCGGGCTTGCGCCAGCCGATAATCCTCGGCATTGATCGTAATCAGGCAGTCCGTCAAGCGGGACAGCCCCTTCTCGATCGGATAGTAGAGCAGCCAGTTGAGCATCGGCGCTCCTTTGCAAAAATGAAAGCCATGCGCCGTGTACAGCATCTTCGTCCCGCTCTTGCGGGCTTTCCAGCCGGCAAGTCTAGCGAGCATGCCTCCCATTGGCGTATGGCAGTGGATCACCTGGTAGCCTTCGCGGTCGATGAGCTCGGACAGCTCCCGGTAAACGCGGAGGTTCCCTCTTTTGAACGGCGAACGCTCAAAGGGAATGTTGATCTTGCGGTCCACGTAGGGCAGCTCACGCTCGCCCCGCGCGGCAACATGTACCTCCCAGCCCTGTTCCTTGAACCATTGCAGGTAAGGAAGGTGGAATTTCTCCACATGCGTGTCGACCGTGGCGACAAACAGAATAGCCGGCATGAATGCTTCTCTCCTTTTTGGGCTTACCGGGAGACGACCGCGAGCTCTCCCTCTCCGCTCTCCGGCACCTGCCGGTTCGCGAGGTTGAGAAGGGCTTCCCTCAGTTCCGTCTTATCCAGCGTGGAATAGGATTTGACGAGCTCCTGGATTTCCTTGATGCGCAGCTCCGAGGCTTTACCGATGTAGATCTTCGGGTAGACCTGCTCCTCGTGCACTTCGTCCTTGTTTAGCAGCTCCTCAAACAGCTTCTCCCCCGGTCGAATGCCGGTGTATTCGATGCCAATGTCCTCCACTGAATTTCCGGACAGCCGGATCAGGTTGAGGGCCAGGTCGGCAATGCGCACCGGATCGCCCATATCGAGCACGAAGATCTCCCCGCCGCGCGCTAGTGCTCCTGCCTGGATGACAAGGCGCGAGGCTTCCGGGATGGTCATGAAATAGCGGATCATGTCCGGGTGGGTAACCGTCACCGGCCCGCCGCGTTCGATCTGCTTTTTGAACAGCGGAATGACGCTGCCTCGGCTGCCGAGCACATTCCCGAAACGAACGGCCACAAACTTCGTGAAGCTGCGCTGATCGAGGTCTTGAATGATCATCTCGGCGAGGCGCTTGGCGGCCCCCATCACGCTGGTCGGGTTGACGGCTTTGTCCGTGGAGATCATGACGAAGGTCCGCACCCCGTATGTACTGGCTGCACTCGCCACATTCATCGTCCCGATGATGTTGTTCTTCACCGCCTCCTCGGGGTTCCGCTCCATGAGCGGCACATGCTTGTGGGCGGCGGCGTGATAGACGACATCCGGCCGGTACGTCTGCATGACGGCCATCATCTTGGCCGCATCCTGCAGATCAGCGATCTCCGGCACGATTTTGATGCCGGCATCCTTGAATGATTCCCGAAGCTCCATCTCAATGGAATAGATGCTGTTCTCCCCGTGACCGAGAAGCACTAGCATTTCCGGATGGAAGCGCGCCACCTGGCGGCAGATCTCCGAGCCGATGGAGCCGCCGGCACCGGTGACGAGCACGATTTTGCCGGTGACGGATTCGGAGATCTTCTCCATGTCCATCTCCACCGGCTCGCGGCCGAGCAGGTCCTCCACTTGAACGTCTCGAACCTGATTGACCGACACCTTGCCGGTGACGATATCCTCGATCATGGGGAGAATCTGTGTCTTGGCGTTGGTCTTGGCGCACTCCTCGTAAATCCGCTGCAGCTCCTTGCGCGTCAGGGAAGGGATGGCGATGATGATGGTGCTGATCTGTTGCTCCCGCGTGACCCGTTCAATGTCCTCCAGTCCTCCGGCTACGGGAATACCCAGAATGTCGAGATTCTGCTTATTGGCGTTATCGTCGACGAAGGCCACCGGCTCCAGGTCGGTTTCCCGGCTGCTGAGCAGATGGTGGACGATCATCGTGCCACCGGAGCCGGCGCCCACGATGAGGGTCCGCTTCTTGTTGCTCGGCTTCCTCCCGGACGGGGAGCGCAAGAGACGCCAGCCGAACCGCGTTCCGCCGATGAGCAGAATATGCAGCATCCAAGTGATGGCCAGCACCCGGAAGTAGATGCTGTGAACGACGATCATCTGCATGAGGGCTGCCGTAATGATCGAGAAGGTCACGGCCTTCGTGATCGCCACAAGCTCGCCTATGCTCGCGTACTCCCATGCCTTTTTGTAGAGCTTGTAGCGGATGGAGAAGAAGTGGTGGCTGAGGAGGAGCGTAATCGAGCTGATGACAATGGAAGCTTCGCTAACCTGGAGCCCCGTCAGGTACCGACCGAGGAAGATCGCACTGATCACCACGAACGAATCGGTAAAAATCAAAAAAGACAACCGCTGTCGATAAGTCACGTTTTCATCCTCCTGTGCTCAAGTGAATACTGCGAATCCATCTGCGGGAATGCGGCAGTGCAGTAGAGCTTCTTATCGCAACAAGTCGCCGGATCCCGATGCAGGCTGATTCTCGATTGCTTACCTGTACGGCATCCCCTCAGGAATCCCGCACAAGTAAGGAAACGAAAATCTCCCGTTTCCTTCTATTTAAAGGGGGCATCCAACCCCACCTCACGTCACACCCTCGACGACCCGCGTCTAAGGCCCTACCACCCACGGCATGACCGAGTGCCTCCATCGATAACGGCCAGGAGACATCGCCGAACCCTGTCTGGGGAAGCTTCGCCATCAGAGGAGGCTTCGTTTGGTAGAAGCTACCTCTTCTTCAGACAAGATTGTTCGCTATGTTAACTATAAATGTTCTCAATAGAGAACGGTCGGATAAAAAAAGAAGCGTGCCTCATTCCTTGCTCTTGATCGCCCGCCTCGAGCTAGCGTCAGATGGGGGATCTGTTCTCGCTGTTGCTTACTTTTCATTGAGAACCGCACCTAGCAGGACGGCTCCGGCAAACTCCAGGGTCAGCTTCGCGTTCAGCGCTGCTTCCTCCTTGGTCTTGCCCTGCTCAAGTACAAGGAGAACCGAGTCGCAGCAGTTGGCAAGCGCCTTTACCTCGAAGGCTCCCGAGACGGCTGGTGCGTCAACCAATACGATGTCGTAGTGGCTGCCGAGCTGCCTCATGACCACGGCAAGCGCGCCCGTATCCATCAGGTCATGGGACTGGGTGCCGTAGGTTCCGGCTGGAAGAACATCCAGCTCGGCGATCTCGGTCGGCTGAACCGCGTCTTTCAGCTCCTCGCGTCCGGCCAGCACCTCCGTGAGGCCGGTGAGGCGATCCATCCCAAACATTGCGGTTATGCTCGGATTGCGGACATTCGCATCCACGACCAGCACCCGGCTTCCCTTGTAGGCCATCGAAACGGCGAGGTTGGTGACGAGGGTGGTTTTGCCCTCTCCACCGACCGGGGAAGTGACGAGGAGCGATTTCATCTTCTGGCTTTCGAACAGCAGCCGGATGTTGGCCCGGATGCTGCGGTACTGCTCCGATACCTTCGCGGCAGGCTGCAGGTAGCTCACCAGCCCTTTGCGGGTTGAGGCATGCGCGGCAATCGCTTCATTAAGAGCCAAGGGTCTCCCTCCTTGTCGTGGAAATGCGGGTATGGCTCTTCCCGGGCGGCTTCACCCGACCGATGCGAGACACTTGACCGAGTACCGGCATGCCCAGCACCTCCTTGGTTCGCTTCTCCGTACGGAGGGAATCATCCAGCGTATCCCGGAGGAACGAGGCGCCGACGCCGAGAACAAGACCCGCGGCCAGTCCGATTAGAATCAACCGATTCTCGTCGGATGGATTGATCGGGCGCGGGGAGGCATCCGTCTTCGCCTCGGACAGAATCGTAATTTCGCTGAAGTTAAGCAGCCTCGCGATCGCCGCCTTGTATTGCCGAACAGTCGAATTGGCAATGCTCGCAGCAAGGGCTTGATCATGATCGGTCACCGTGACGAGCACCACTTGCGTGTTGTCGACACTCGACACCGAAATTTGGCTGCGCAGCGCGGCGGGTGTTCGATCGAGCTTCAGCTCCTCCACCACCTTTTGCAGGACAGCGGGCTCCCGAATGACCACCTTAAGGGTGTTGATAAAATCCGTGTTGGAATGAATGATAATCCGCGCGGTCGCTTGGTAGAGCGGCTCCTCGGGCTTGTTGGCATACAGGGCGCCTAACCCGGTAAACAGCGCGGTCACCAGCGTCAGGATCATCCACCGGCGGCGAAGAACGAGCAGAATGTCGCGAATGTTGATTTCTCTTGCGGTACGCACATTGTCCATGAGAGCGCTCCTGATCTTTATAATGAACTCGTCTCCCATTATAGTTCTTAATAACGAACGTGTCAAATGAAGAAATCCTAGAGGGCTTCCTTTTCTTGCTGCTGCAGTTGGTAGAGGCGGATGAAATCTTCCTTGCGCATGCCGTCCTGAATGGCGGTATAGATGAGGCTCTTCCACTCGTCATCGAGCAGGTAAGCGGTCTTCAGGTATTCCTCGCCAAGCAGGAACTCCAGATTCGTATCCAGCGATTCGGCCAGCTTGGACAGCATCTGCAGAGATGGATTGTTCTGCAGCTTCCGCTCCATATGGCTCAAATAGGACTTGGAG
Source organism: Gorillibacterium sp. CAU 1737 (assembly GCF_039888655.1). Taxonomy (NCBI): domain Bacteria; kingdom Bacillati; phylum Bacillota; class Bacilli; order Caryophanales; family Paenibacillaceae; genus Gorillibacterium; species Gorillibacterium sp. CAU 1737. The sequence continues at coordinate 118,024 of NZ_JBDQQO010000003.1, read as the reverse complement.
ATGTCGGCCATCTCGGCGAGCTCCGTAATGGTCAGCCCCTTCTGCTCCCTCAAGTATTTAATTCGATCTCCAATCATAGCGTTCTCCTTCGCCCATGGGGATGGAATCATTCCCTCGCTGAACTCCGAGAAGCCGGCGGAACATGCCGCGCTTTTCCCGGGCCAGACTGGAATATTCACCGCATTGCACAACCTTGCCCTGATCCAGCACGATCACTTGATCGGCATTGCGGATGGTGGACAAGCGGTGCGCGATGACGATCAAGGTGATTTTGCCTCGCAGCCGGAACAAGGCATCCTGAATCTTCTCTTCGTTCTCGTTGTCGAGCGCGCTCGTGGCCTCATCGAGCACGAGAATCGCCGGGCTTCGCAGCAGGGCGCGCGCCAGCACGAGGCGCTGCCGCTCCCCTCCGGACAGCCGGAGCCCGCGATCTCCGAGGATGGTGTCGAGCCCCTGCGGCAGCTTGGCAACAAAGTCCGCTGCGGCAGCCAGCTCCAGCACCTCCCACATGCGCTCCTCGGCTGCGTCCGGCTCCACGAGCCGAAGGTTATCCCGAATGCTGGCATGAAAGAGGAAGGGCTCCTGCGACACATAGCTCACCGTCTGCCGAAAGCGGCGGACATTGGCTCCTTCCAGCGGCTCACCGTCCACTCGAATGTCGCCCTCCTCCGGTACGATGAGCCCCATGATCAGGTCGGCGAGCGTGCTTTTACCCGCTCCCGACCGCCCTACGATGGCGGTCATCCGATTCGCCGGAATGCGGAGGGTGATTCCCTCCAGCGCATAAGGGCCGTCTCCTCGCTCATAGCGGAAGGAGACTTCGGACAGCGTAATCTCCTCCGCAAGCCGCAGGGGCTCCTCTTCCCCGGTGCCTATCCGCTCGCTGGCATGCCGGCACCGTTCAGTCAGCTCCCGCAGGCTGCGGAAGGCCGGAATGCTGGACGACAGCTGCTCCAGGTTGAGCTGGATGCTCATGAACCGGGGCCACAGCCGCGAGAAGATGGCGACGACGAGAATGAGCTCTCCCGCAGGCGTCTTGAGCCAGGCGATCGAGGCATAGAGGAAGAAAGCAATCAGCAGAGCCGAGGCCAGCTTGTAGAGAAGCTGGGAGTTCGAGCGTAGCTGCACGTATTGGTCCTGCTCCTTTTGCAGCTCGGCCGATTCGCTCTGCATCCAGGCGAGACGGGATTCCTCCAAGCGATTCGTCTTGATGTCCTTGATGCCGTTAATTTGCTCGGTAATGCCGGCGAGATAGCTCTGCGACCGGTCGGTCGTCTGCTTGCCGAGCACCATCGCCTTTTTCAAAAACCGCTTGGACAGGAAGGCGAGAGCCAACCCGCACAGCACGACGAAGACCGTTACCTGAAGCGAGAGCCAGACTGCGATGGCCACTTGAATGGACGTGAACAGCAGGTTCGTCACCAGCGCGAGAAACAGGTTCAAGCCAGCCCCCACGCGGGTAAGCTCCGCGGTCATCACGTTGACGAGGTCCGATCTCCGCCTTTTCAGGAAGAAGCCCCAGTCGGCATAGAGCAGATCCCGGTACACCGTAAACCGCAGGTGATGAAAGAATGATTGGTGAATGCGGGCATTCCGCACCGTAAACTGCCGCTGGAGGCCGTTCTGAAGCAAGGCCAGCATCACAAAAATTCCCAACACCGTCAGCAACCCGGTCGCCTCCGACCCATTCCGGAGGAAGGAAAACATCTCGAACACCGGGTGTCCGGATGTCGGATAGCTGATGATTCCGCTGATGCCCAGCATGGGAATTAATAGGATAAGACCGATTCCATCCAGCAGACTGATGGCGAGCATGCCCGCCATGTTGGCATACAAAACCGCGCCCGAATAAGCAAACAGCTGTCGGACGACTCGAAGTACCTCTTTCATTGCGCATCCTCCCGCGGGTGTCCGCCCTCGTTATTCCTTCGGGACGCATGAGCGAACTTGCCGACCGTGGCAAACCGCTTCTTCTCCTCCGCTCCCGTCACATAGACATCTCCGCTGCGCAGCCAAGCGTGAGCGGTTAGCTTGCCCGCTTCGTCCCGAGCGGTGCCGAGGTAGAGCGTGCAGCCGATCCCTCGCCGGGCCAGCATACGCAGCGCGGCCACGGCCCGCGTAAAACACATGCTGCTCCATGGCGTGTGCCGGCTCATGACCTGAATGGCGTCGGCAACCGCCATGACCTCCGCGCGTTCCTTCGCCTCCACCCGCTCCTTCGTCGTCTCGCGCATTGCGGCGCCAAGCGTAGGCGCTACCTTGGCAAAGGGACGGAGCAGCTGGAGGCGAGCCTTGCCCAGCTCCACGAAAGCCTCCATCCACAAGCGCTTTCGGTCCAGAGGAAGGGCCAAGAAGAGGCGGACCGCTCGCAGCGGGCGATTCCCCAGGCGACTCATAATGCTTCGACAAGCCCCTCGGCCAGAAGGCGGTCGGCGAAGACGAGTACCTGCTGCCGACATTCCTCCTGCTCGACCTCATATTCCTCCACAAGCCGCTCCACCACCTCTTCCAAGGTGATCGGCTCCGCCAGCTTGCTCCAGATGGCTCCCCCGATCTCGCCCAGGTTGTAATAGTTGCCGCTTGCCACGCTCAGCATGACGGTCTCCCCGTCCATGACGCTGACGATCATGCCGGGCACCTGAGCCAATCGGGTCCCCGCCTGCACAACAGCTGTCCCACTTCTCATCGGTTTCCCTCCTTTCGAATTTCAATCTCAAGCAGATCGGCCAGCTCGTAAGCGGTAAATCCAATCTCCGGGCGGATCATCCGATAGAGCGGAATCGCCTCGGCCAGCTTAGCCGTCAAGTGGAAGTGCCAATCCAGCTTGTTCAAGCGTTTCAAGAAGAGATTGCGGTACGTATGTTGAAAAAGAAGGTTCATCCGCGCAAGCCCGGTCACGGGGGCAAGCGTCGGCTTGGGAACGGCTTTCTTGGTAAGCTCGAAGATCCCTCCGAACGGAAGGGAACGGGACGCATAGCGGTCTCCGACCGGAACCGCGAATTTCGTCTCGCGCTCGAAGAGCGGCTTGAGTCCCTCCGACGGTCGGCCGAAGGCCTCCAGGCTTTCCTGCCACAGCTTCTGCTGAGGGTAGGAAGGCGTCACAAGCGGCATCCCCGCCGCATCAAAATGCACGGCGATCACATCGTCGCTCGCCAAAGCATGCCCTCTTTCCATGAGCGCGGAGGCGAGCGTGGACTTGCCCATGCCCGATTCCCCCACGATGGCATACGCTTTGCCGTCCAGGGCAACCGCGCTTCCGTGCAGCGGGAGAATCCCCCTCTGCATGAGCACCGCCCCCATGCACGTGCCGAGCAGGTACAGGCGCACCTTATCCAGGTCGGCACCCGCCAGCGGAGATACCTCAATCACCCGCCCCTCGCGAACGGCAAAAAGAGCGAGCCCCGGGATATGGAGCAGCAGTCCCGTCTCCGCCGCGACGATTCTCCGGGAGGAGGCGGTCATCTGCTTCCATTCGTCAGCCAGGGGCAGGAGTCGAATGGAGAGTTCCTCCTCGTCGAAGGCATCCGCGGCGGCCGGCAGTTCGGGGAAGGGGAGTTCGCTTCGGATCCGCAGGCCGAAGGCCGTTACGCAAGCATCCTTTGTCATCAGTGGCATCGTTCTTCCTCCACGCTCATGTTCGAGGCTTCCGGTAGAACGTGTTGGCAACGAACACGTTCTAAGGAAAAGCCCTCATACCTTTTGAGGAGTACAAGGGCGTTTGTCTGCTTCTAAAGCATTTAGAATCCTTAGCTGTGATTGAGGTGGGCGACTTCGTCCTCGTCTTCAATGAAGCTGTCCGGGAATGCTTTGCCGGGACCAGCCATCGTCATTTGAACGCTGAGCACTTCCAGCTCGGGTTGTTTCCACTCCTTTTTCATCGTCTCACCTCCTTTCAAAGCGTGTGTGGAGAAAGCGGTATACGATCAGGCTGCGCATGAGAAGCCGCAGCTCGGGATCGAAAGCATCACTCGCCTTGGGGCCGCCGCGAAAGCGGGCAAGGCTCCCCCGAAGGGCATCCAGGTTCACATACTCCCGCATGAGCGGACTCTGCAGCATCTCTTCCAGCTCCGAGAGGAAGGCGCTCCAGCGGGGCGTGATCCGGTGCAGCCAATCCGCAGCCTGCACCCCGCGCTTCCGCTGATTGAGCCGGACCTCGTCGGCCAGGATGCCGGGAGTGGCCCGCCGGATCAGAGAGCGCCCCGCACCGTCTCGAACGAACTGCTCGAGCGGCAGCGACAGGCAGAACCGGATGACCCGGAGGTCGTTGGTCGGATCGCTTCCATGCACACCATGGCGCAGGGAAAGCTGGGTGAAGGACGTCCCGCTCGCATTCCAGAGGCTGTTCACCGCAAAATGCTTCTCTCTCGCCTCGATGGCGTCCGCCGCCTTGAGCGTGGCGTGGCCATCCACGGCAAACCCGCGCGCCTCAATCCGTTCGAAGGCATTCGTGCGGGCGGCAAAGGCGGGGTGAATCCATTGAGGGAATTCAAGAGAGGGAACGGCCGATTGCCTCAGAAGTCCCTGGAGAGCCGGAAAGGCCTTGCTTCCTACAACAGAGAGAACACGTCCTCGCGGAACCCCCATTTTGCGACTGTAAGCGGTCAGCTCCCGCATAAGCCGGATGAGCTGAAGCCTCTTCAGGATCAGGCTGTAGTAATCGAGGGCAGGCCCCCATGAGATCGTATAATTGCCGCGCGCACCGGTGAACAGAAACCCGATTCCCCGCTTGCTCGCTTCTTCCATGATCCCTTTCAGCCAATAGGAGTTCTCGAAGAACTTGTAGGGCATTTCCATCAGATCGAGCCAGAAGTCGATCACACCGAGCGGATCGCTTCCGGGAAAATCGCAAAAGGTCGTCTCCATATTGGGATGATGGGCGACAGCCGCCTGCATGAACTCTCGCTCATCCGCCATCAGATGGCGCGGCGTCCAATCGAGGAAGTCGGCAGCCGGCACGTAGCTGAACGTCTGCAGCGTCCGCCCTTCTTCCCGAAGGCCGAGAGCGGCGAAGCTGGCTACCGTACCGGAATCGAGTCCGCCGCTCAGTTGGGCGCCGATGGGAAGGCGCGAGCGGAGACGAGGCTTGATCGCCTGAGCGAGCACCTCGCGAAAAGCTTCCTCGTACTCGCCATCGCTTCGCAGCCGGAGCGTCTCGTTCGGAAGAACGCGGACATATTCCCTGAGAGCAAGAGCCCCGCCAGGGCGGCAGACAAAGCAATGTCCGGGAGGAAGCTGCCGGATGCCCTCATAGACCGTCAGGGAAGCATCCGCGGTGTCCACCATGCCGGTGATCGCCAAGTACTCGGCGAGCCATGTCTCGTTCAGCCTCCGCTCTGCTCCCGGCAAGCGAAGAAGGGGCTCCATCCTCGTGCCGAAGGCGAAGGAGCGGCCTTCGTGGCGGTAGTACAGCGTTCGCTTGCCGGAATGATCCCGGGCCCCGAAGAGGGCTCGCCTCGTCTCATCCCAGATGACGAAGGCAAAATCCCCGACCAGCCGAGCCGGCGCCTCTTCCCCCCACTTGCGGTAGCTGAGCCGAATCAGCTCGCTGTCCGTCACGCCATCACGCCGGTGAGCTGGAATCCCGAGCAGCCCGGTGAGCTCCTCCCGATTGTCCAGAACGGCATCCGCCGTGATGACGAGTCCGTCCTCCCCCCGATAGGGAAGGCTTTCCCCTACGGCCTCCGGGGTAAGCCAGCGGGCTCGGCATGCGAGGAAAACGCCGTCCGCCGACCAGGTGCCAACCCGATCCTCCAGCATCCCGTCAAAGCCCGCCAGCAACTGGCGGCCCTCCTCAACGGAGACGGGCTCGCCCGTGTAGCGATAGATCCCGGCGATTGCGCTCATAAGGCTATCTAGCTCCCTGTGATCGTGTTCGTTGTCGTTCGTTCGGTGTTCTTTATAGCGAACATGGGACTAGTGTATCAGGTCCATTTTCGGTTGTCAACTGTTCTCAATCAAGAATATTTCCAAAATAAGGGGCGACCGCCGACGCGCTTTTTTGCGCCGGTGATCGCCCCCTTTTCCTAATGGTGCCGCTCATTTCAGGATGTTGCCCGAAACCAGATCGTTCGCTTTTGTCTCCAGGACCGCCTTCACCAGCACATTATCCGTAACGGTGTATGCCGGTGCTCCCACTCCCGCGTAGAGGGTGGAGATGCCCTTTGCCGCAATATTGGTCACAACGGTGTTTCCGGTGAAGCGTGCCGAGGCAACGGTATACGGATTGGTTCGTTTCGAGGCGTCATTCAGTCGAATGACCCCGGCGGAGGTGCTCGTCAGCTTGTCGAGGCGGAAGGTACTGTTCTCCACCACGACCTCTTTGGCCGCCTGAATCGTCAAGGCCGGGTTGTTGCTGGCCACCTCGAAGGTGGAATTACGCACGATCAAGCTCCCGTCCTTGTTCTCAAAATACAGCCCCATCGTCGTGGAGCGGAAGGTGCTTCCGTCCAATACGGTCGATCCGGAGTAACGCGTGCTCAACTCCCGCAGATTCCCCGGAGCCGATTCGAAGACACTGTCGATATAAGTGCCGCGCGGAAGGTTGCCCCCGCTGTGTCCGATGAGCCGAAGCCGCTCGTAGATGCTGCCGTCCTCGATCCCGCCGCCGATCGTTCCGATCTTGGTTTCCCCATAGACGGTGACATCCCGGAGGGTGATCGGCTTGCCCCAGAGGGCAATCGCGTTCTGCTGCTTTTTGTTGTTGTACATGACGACATTCGAGACGGTGACCCCGAACGGAACCTTGCTGCTTATGCTGAGCACCGAATCCGTGAACGTCATCCGGTCAATGACGATGTTCGGTCCGTCGAAGGTCGTGTAGGAATCGTTCATGCGATTGTCGCGCAGGGTCACATCATGCGAAGCATTAATCCGCGTTCCGTCGAAGTGGTTGTTCGTCACCATTACGCCGGTAAACGGATCGGAGACCGCCAGCCCAATGGCTCCCTTGGAGGCGAAATGATTGTCATCCACCGTGGCATTCTGCCCGTCATACAAGATGAGGTCATAGGCGGCATTGTTCCAGAACTTGTTGCCCCGCACCGTGATGTTGGTGTTGCGATGGCCGTTCTCGCCGAAGCCCCCCTCCACATCGATGCCGGACTGGGGAGCCGTTCCTTTCATATCGTGAAGGTAATTGGCTTCCACCAGCACGTTATCCGCGCCCCCGATGGTAATCCCCTGTCTGCGGTTGTAAGCGAACTCGGAGTTTTTCACCGTCACATTCTTGGACACGGCCTTGTTCCACAGCTCCATATAGATGCCCGAGGTCGTTGTTTTGGCAAACACCGCCTGCGCATAGGCAGCTCCTTGCGGCAAAGATATGATTGTCCGCGCCTTCTGCCCCTTGAGCGCCGTAAGGAACGTGTTGTCCGCCTTGTAAAAGTAGAGGTCGAACCTCGCGGGAAGGTTCACGAGAGTGGACAGCTCGAACTCCTTCTCTCTCTGGATGACGGAATTCGTCAGCGGAAGAGGAGAGACCGTGCGGATTTTGCTCGTGCTGGCCACTGGCTTGCCGCTGTCGTCGATGCTGCCCAGCGTGAAGTGCGCCGGGTAAAAGTCTTTGGCCATCGTTCCCTTGCCCCCGATGGCAAGACCGTCCCCCGTGAATTTCAGCGCTTTCAAGCTGTTGATCGTGACATTCTTTGCTCCCTCCACCACGATTCCATAGCCGCTCTCATGGGTGCCGGAGGTGTAGAGGCTTTCTTTTTTCGTATAGTCGTGCTGGTCTCGATCTCCGCGATAGGTGCCGCCCTGAATGGTGACATTATCTGCACCGTAGCCGATATAGAGCGTCTGATAGCTTTCCTTGTCGTTCGGCTCCTTCTGAATGACGGTGTTCGCATCGAGCGTAAACGTCATTTCGCCCACCATTTCAATCCGGCTGTTTTTGTCGATCAGGTAGGTGCCCTTCGGCAGGCTTGTGGAGCGAATGCCTTGAGACTTGGCCCACACGAGAGCTTTGTTGATCCCTTTTGTCGTCTCAACGGGGTGTGTGCCATCCTTATAAATGCCAAATCGGGCGAGTTCAATCTCATAATGCGGCACACCGAGCGGGGTGCCGATCACCGTCTCCTCGTTTCCGTCGGCGCGTCCGTCGGCGGGTGGCGCCAAAAGGGCCGCCGTCGCCAGCAGCAGGAGAGCCAGCATGCCCTTTCGCCATGTTTTCATATCCTCTTCCTCCTTCAAGACTAGAGAGTGGAAGGCACAGAGCGCACAGGTTAGATCGTTGTAACGAACGATCGCGATCGGGGATACGACCGGCAGCGAGGGTAGAAAGACACGCTCTAGTTCAATATACGATCCCTTTACCCAGCTCGTGCTCAGCAGACGCTTATCTTGCTTTCCCGCCTGCGCGGAAATGTTTCCCGTTCCCCGGCATGCGCCTTTCCGTTCTTCTTGACGAACAAACCTTACCATCTTTTTCTATTCCGACGCAATAAGAAAGGGCGGCTATTTTGGAGGGAAGGTTCTCCTATTTTGTCGATTTCTGAGCAGGGTTCCCCCGTCGTTTTGTCGAAAAGGGTAGAGAACAAGGAGGAATGAACTTGCTAACCCACACGAAAACCGCACGCAGCAAACGCCGTTTTTTTCGCCGCCGCGTACTGGCTGTAGCCCTTCTGGTTGCTCTCTTAACTGGAGTATCCGACGGCTTCGCCTTCCGCACGGCCTCCACCACCGCCCATGCCTTGAGCAGCGACAGCTCGAGCTATACAGCCGATCAGTTGGATGCGCTGACTTACCTAAATGAGGTCCGAAAAAAAGTCGGGCTTACCCCTGTGAGGCTGGATGCCAGCCTGACCAAGGCCGCTCTTGCCCATGCCGCCTATTACAACCAGAACAAAAAAGTGTTTGAAACGCTGTCCTTCCATTACGAGGCCCAAGGGACCCCCGGCTTTACGGGAAGTCGCGCAATTGATCGCATGAAGGCGGCCGGCTGGACGCACAGCAAGTCGGGAGTTGCATGGGGAGAAGTGATGAGCTTTCAGGAGCCGAACAGCCCCGCCGCCATCACCTCATGGCTCGATACCAGCTATCACCGCACGAACATTCTCAATCCCCTCTTCGATCAGGTCGGCATCGGCATCGTGGGGGGAACCGTCGTAATGGATCTGGGCGGACCCGGCACCGCCTATCCAATTGAAGGAGGAATATCCGTCTATCCTTACGACGGCATGACCGCGGCTCCGATCGGCTTTTACGGGAATGAGGTGCCCAACCCGCTTGAACAGTTCCAAGTCGACTATTCCGGCTACGTCGTGTCCGCCGTCACCTCGGATGAGATCACTGCATACCGAGCGGTCATCAAAGACGAAGCCGGAAAAGAGGTTCCTTTCTTCCACGAACAAGATGGAGAAAATACCGTCTTCCTGTACCCCAAGAAAATCTTGACCGGCTATCATACCTACACCGTAACCTTGAACTACCAAATCGCAGGCTCATCCGCTCCCCTCAGCAAAACGTGGTCCTTCAAGACGGGAAAGGGACAAACCCTGACCTACCTGCTGGCTCTTCAAGAAGAGGTCATGGTGAACGAGGGCGGCAAAGCCTCGCTTCTTGCCCAGGGGATCTATAATGATGAGGTAAGGGAGCTGTTGACGAACGGAGTCCGCTATTCCAGCAGCGCCAAAGAGCTCCAGGTTTCCTCTCAGGGCGTCGTTACCGCGACCAAAGCCGGAACCTACAAAGTTACCGCAACCGCAGGCGAAGGTAAGGGCAAGAAGGCGACGTTCACCATCAAGGTTTATCCGAAATGGAAAACGAAGTCGTACGCGGTGTCGTCCGTACGCCTCCCCTCGGTTGCTACCAAGCATCCGCTGAAATCCAGCATCGAATGGGGATTGCGGAACGGGATCGTGGCCGCAGGCAGCGACGGCCTGCTCCGCCCGGATACTCCGGTCAGCGAAGCTGAATTCTTGACGATGTTTCTGAAAGCCTACAAGGTGAACATCGGGGCCTATGCTCCCAAGAAGGTCAGCCACTGGGCCGATGCCGCTTATGTGATCGCCAAGGATCGCAACTTCCCCTTAAGCGGCATTGCCAAACCCGCGAATCGGAACACGCCCATTCAGCGGCTCCGCATCGCCGAGCTCGTCAGTGCTGCAGACGGCTTGAACTTCACCGGCTGGAGCGCCGTCCAATACGTGCTGGGCCACGATTACATCAAAGGAAAAACCGGCTCCTCCCTAGACGGGTTTGAGGCCTATCAAACCGTGACGAAGGCGGAAGCGCTGGATCTGCTGCAGCATTTGCAAAAGAAACTAATAGAAGTGAAAGGCCGGCCGGTCGATTCCAGCGCGAAGACGCTGCTTCCCGCCATGCCGCCGGAGCAGCTCTACGCCGTTCCCGCTGTTCTTCCAGACGGAAGCCTCTACGCCCAATTCCGAAAGGATCGCACCTTGGTTGTAGACGGCCGGTTCTCGGAATTCGCCGGACAGACCCTCACGTTTCGGGTACAGGAAAACGTGTCAAACAGCAGCTCAAAGGCCATCGAGGACATTCCCATTACTCTGGACAGCCAAGGAAGGTACCACCTCGAGACCGGGCCCTATTCCCCGGCTGTGCTGAATCTTTTCCTGGAGACCGGGAAGGTCATCTACGGCTTGACGGTGTACCACAATACGATCAACGGTTGGGCAAAGTAAGCATCCCCGGCCTGACTACACAAAAAGAGCGAGGCGAACGGAGGGTACCTCCGTTCGCCTCGCTTTTCAAGTTCCGCTTAGGATTCGGGCATTCCGCGGCCGATCTCTCAATCAGCTTCGCACAAACCCTTCCTCCTGCAGATACTCCACTGCTTCCTCATAGGTCTCGAAGGCGGAGTCGATCATGTCGCCTGCAAAGGTCATCCACATCTCATCCTCAGGTTCAAAATGCAGGTCGAGCCGATGGCCGTCTGCATTGCGCCACTCCTCGCGCAGCTCCGTGAAGACCTCCTCATCTTCTGCGGAAGAAGCTCCTTCCACTTCGTCGAGTTTCTCCTCTTCTTGGGCATCCTCCGGGCCGAGCGAACGAATGGAGCGGCGAATCAGCGTTTTCAGCTCATCCGCAGTCAATTCCCGAATATTCGCAAACCCCTTCTCGTCAGTTGGAACACCGCCCAGGAGTCCGGCATACACAAAGCCGTTGCCGTTTGGATGCAGGTGGTAGACGACGATCTTTTTCTCCTGAATACTGCCTTCAAAATGATAATTCACTCGTCCCATCGACACTTCTTTCCGAGTAAGCTCGGGGAACGAAGCGGCGATGGCGTCTTTTTCCTCAAATGAGATCATAGGCTCCTCCTCTTGCTCTGAAGCGCGTTGCCATCCTTTAAGTATACCCCAAAATCAGCTTCGGTTTATAGCTTATTTACATAGCCGGCTACACTTTGTTTCATATTCGCCATTTCCGAACATTAACTGCACCTTTTCTATTAATCTTTTGTAAATTCCCTCCCTTTCGCATTGAAATTAAGATAGAATATCAATATAATAGAATAGTTTTATAGGATAACATTTATAACGCAGAGAGGGATGAAACGTAACGTGAAGAACGGGTTCAGAGAGAGAATCACCAAGATCGGCGCATCTACGCTGGTCGCCAGCTTGCTGACCATGCCATTTGGCGGGTTGTATGCAGCGGCAGCAGACGGCAACTCCACGTTGAAGATGAGAATTCTGGAGACGACCGATGTGCACACGAACCTCATGTCTTACGATTACTACAAGAGCGCGGCCGCTCCGACCGTAGGGCTCGTCCGTACGGCAAGCTTGATCAAGGAAGCCCGCAAGGAAGTGCCGAACACGGTCCTCGTGGACAACGGCGACCTGATTCAAGGCACCCCGCTCGGAACCTACAAGGCTCTGATCAGTCCGACCAAGGCTAGTGAAATTCATCCGGTCTACAAGGTGATGAACGCGCTCGACTATGACGCCGCCACCTTCGGCAACCACGAATTCAACTACGGTCTCCCTTTCCTGGAGCAAATCATTCAGAAGGCTGAATTCCCCTATGTGAACGCAAACGTGTACGTCGATGACAAGGATAACAACCCGGACAACGACGTCAACAAATTCGTTCCCTACAAGATTCTGAACAAAACCTTTACCGATGAGAGCGGCAACACCCAAACCGTCAAGGTGGGTGTACTCGGCCTCGTTACTCCGCAAATTCTGCAATGGGACAAAGCGAACCTGGAAGGCAAAGTCATTGCCAAGGACATCGTCGCCACGGCTGAGAAGTTCGTGCCGAAGATGAGAAGCGAAGGCGCGGACGTCGTCGTTGTCATGTCCCACTCGGGCTTCAACGGCAATGCCAAAGCCGGCGCTCTGGAAGAAGACGTCGTGTACCCGCTGAGCAAGGTTCCGGGCATCGACGCCATCACCTTCTCCCACACCCACAAAGTATTCCCGGCTGCTACCGAAAAGGCGCTTGACGCGCTCTTCAAGGATGCTTCCGGCAAGGTATACCCCGGCGTTGACAACGCCAAGGGCACGATCAACGGAGTCGCCGCCGTCCAAGCCGGCTACGGCGGTGCCAACCTCGGCGTCATCGATCTGACGCTGACGAAGAAGGACGGCAAGTGGGCTGTTGAGTCCACGCAATCGTCCACGAAGGCGATCTACGACACGGCCGCCAAGAAGTCGCTGGCTGACGAAGATCAAGCCTTGGTGAGCCTGGTGAAGGCCGATCACGATGGAACGGTTTCCTACGTGAACAGCCCGATCGGAACGACGACCGCTCCGATTCACAGCTACTTCGCCCTCGTGCAGGACGATCCTTCCGTGCAGATCGTAACGGCTGCTCAAAAGGATTACGTCGCTACTTATTTGAAGAAGAACCTTCCGCAATATGCGACCCTTCCGATCCTGTCGGTCGGCGCACCGTTCAAGGCTGGACGCAACGGCCCTGAGGAATATACCGAAATCGCCAAGGGACCGCTCGCCATCAAGAGCGCCGGCGACCTGTACCTGTATGACAACACCCTGAAGGCGATGCTCGTCAAGGGTTCTGTCGTTAAGGAATGGCTGGAAATGTCGGTAGGCAAATTCAATCAAATCGACCCGACGGTGAAGGACGAGCAAGCGCTTCTGAACGGCTCCTTCCCGGTCTATAACTTCGACGTCATCGACGGCGTAACGTACCAAGTCGACGTGACCAAGCCGGCGAAGTACAAAGCGGACGGCACCGTAAACGACGCCTCCTCCAGCCGGATCGTTAACCTGGCATACAACGGCAAGCCGGTTGATCCGAACCAAGAGTTCGTCGTTGTCACCAATAACTATCGCGCAAGCGGCGGCGGCAACTTCCCGGGTGTGAAGGCCAGCAAGATCATCCTCGACTCCCCGGATGAAAACCGCCAAATCCTGATGGACTACATCACGGCCAAGAAGGAAATTAACCCGACGGCTGACAACAACTGGTCCATCGCCCCGATCAAGGGCGGCGAAAGCCTGAACGTTACCTTCACGACGGCTCCGGTCGCCGAGAAATACGCCAAGGATACGACCAACATCACCTACACCGGCAAGACCGACGACAAGGGCTTCGGTATTTTCAAAATCGACCTGTCCAAGGAAGTAACCCCGACTCCGGAACCTGCAGCCGAATTCCCGGACGTTGCCAAGACGCACTGGGCTCATGAAGCGATTCAAGCTCTGACTGGCAAGGCCATCGTGAACGGCACCCCGGAAGGCACCTTCAAGCCGGAAGCTTCCGTAACCCGCGCTGAATTCGCCAGCATGCTGGTTCGCGCACTCGGCCTCGGCGCCACCACGAAAGCTCCGTTCAAGGACGTAGCGGAAACGAGCTGGTATGCCAGCGCCATCGCAGCCGCTTACGAGAATGAGCTTGTCAAGGGCGTCAGCGCTGACAAGTTCGCTCCGAACCAACCGATTACCCGTGAAGAAATGGCCGTTATGGCCAAGCACGCTCTCGACGTTCGCGCAGCAGAGAAGCTGACGACGACCACGAAGGCCGTCTTCGCCGACGGAGCTTCCATCAGCTCCTGGGCATGGGACGCTCTGAACGTCACCGTCGATCGCGGACTGATGCAAGGCCGCGGCAACAACTCCTTCTTCCCGAAAGCCACCACCACCCGGGCAGAAGCAGCCAAGGTCATCTACACGCTGATCACGGACGTCAACGTTCAACTGCTCAGCATCAATGACTTCCACGGTCAACTCGACTATAAGAAAGTAAACAAGGATGCCACCGGCAAAGTAACCTCCACGCTCGGCGGCGCCGATTACCTGGCCGCTTACCTGAAGGCACGCGAAGCCACGAACCCGAACACGCTGCTCGTCCACGTGGGCGACGCCGTAGGCGCCAGCGCTCCGGTTTCGGCTCTCCTCCAGGACGAGCCGACCATCGACTTCCTGAACCGCCTCGGCTTTGACGTAGGCACGCTCGGCAACCACGAATTCGACAAGGGTGCCGAAGAAGCCCTCCGCCTGATCTACGGCGGCAAGAACCCGAAGACCGGTACGGACTTCGCCGGTGCAAGCTTCCCGTATGTCGCAGCTAACGTCCTGTACAACGGTAAGCCGATGCTCGATCCGTACGTCGTGAAGAAAGTCGGCGGCGTGAACATCGGATTCATCGGACTCGTCACCAACATCACCCCGTCCATCGTCAGCCCGGCCGGCTTGAAGGGCGTTACCTTCACGGATCAAGTCGAAGCCGTGAACAAGGCTGTTAAGGAACTGAAGGCACAAGGCGTTCGCGCCATCGTCGTTCTGGCTCACGATCCGTTTGAAGGCACCGCAGCCGCTCCGACGGGTGAAGTCGTCGACCTCGCCAACGGAGTAGACGATGAAGTCGATGTCATCTTCGCCGGTCACAACCACGGCAAGCTTAACACCACGATCAACGGCAAGCTGGTTCTCGAAGCCAACTCCTACGGCACCGCCTTCGGTGACGTAGAGCTGACGATCAACCGCGCTACGCAAGACATCGTCGCGAAGAAAGCCGAAGTGGTCGATGTCGTTCAAGAAGGCGTTACGCCAGACCCGGAAATCAAGAAGATGGTTGCCGACTACATGGAAAAGAACGCACCGGTCATGAACGCCGCCATCGGCAAGGCTGACGCCGCAGTAACCCGCGAAGTGAACGCTTCCGGCGAAAGCGCGCTCGGTAACCTGATCGCCGACGGCATGCGCGACGTGATGAATGCCGATTTCGCCTTCATGAACTCCGGCGGGATCCGCAACGACCTGCCGCAAGGCACGGTTACCTACGGCAACATGTTCGCCATCCAACCGTTCGGCAACGTCCTCATCAAGATGACCCTTACGGGCACTCAAATGAAGGACCTGCTGAATGAGCAATGGTCCGGCACCGCAGCGAAGATCGGACAAGTCTCCGGCTTCACCTACACGTACGATACCAGCAAGCCGTACGGACAAAAGATTCTCGAAATCAAGAAAGCCGACGGAACTGCTCTGAAGGACGATGCTACCTACACCATCGTCGTGAACGACTTCATGGCAAGCGGCGGCGACGGCTACAAAACGCTGATCAAGGGCACGAACCGCATCGCAGGTCCGGTTGACCTTGACGCGACGATCGACTACGTCAAAAAGAAATTCGGGACGGGCAGCATCACGGCCAAGATCGAAGATCGCTTCAAGAAAGTGAACTAATCCTTCCCACATCCCGCGTCGTCCCTTTCAGGGCTTGAGCGGGCGGGTAACCAAAGAGGGCATGACCGACAGCCGCAGAAGCGGCCGGGGTCATGCCCTCTTTTTTATCGGAGGGAAACAGTTCGGAATAAGAGTTGATCAGCACGAGGAGTGCAACTCTCCACTCCCGGCTCACTCAGAACGGATAGAGCAAGGGCAGCGCCGCGACCATCACGAGTCCCATCACGATCTGCAGGGGCAGCCCGACCTTCAGGTAGTGGCTGAACCGATAGCGTCCCGCCGACATGACCAGGGCGTTCGGCGGCGTCGAGAACGGGGAGGCGAAGCACATGCTCGCCCCGATCGCCACCGCGAAGAGGAACGGATAGGGGCTCGCCCCGTACTGGACCGCCGCTCCCAGGGCGATGGGCGTGAGCAGCACCGCGCAGGCGGTGTTGCTGATGAACATCGTGAGCACCGAGGTGGCGGCGTAGATGCCGGCGAGCAGAGCGAACGGGCCCAAGTGGCCCAGCGACTCCACGAGCCCGCGGGAAAGCAGCTCGGCGGCGCCGGTCTTCTCGACGGCGGTGGACATCGGGATCATCGCGGCGATGAGGACGACGCTCTCCCAGTTGATCGTGCGGTAGGCGTCCTCCATGCCGCGGACGCAGCCGAAGACGACCATGAGGACCGCTGTGAGCATGACCGCCGCGACCGGAGGCACCAACTCGGTGACGAGCAGAACCACGAGCAGGAGCAGCAGCCCCGCGGCGATCGGCGCCTTGTTGTCCCTCGTCAGCTTGCGGGATTCCTCCTGCGGCTGTCCCACCACCACAACCTCGGAGCCGGATGCCGCCAGCCGCGCGATATCCTCCCACGTGCCCTGCACGAGGAAGGCGTCGCCCATGCGCATCTTCTCCTCCTTGAGGTTGTGAAGCAGGTAATTCTGCTGGCGCTGAATCCCCAGCACATTCAAGTGGTACTTCTCCCGGAAGCCGGAGTCCTTCACCGGCCTGCCGATCAAGCGAGAGCCGGGGGCGAGCAGCACCTCGGCAATTCCGATGTCGCTGGTCGCATACGGCCTTTCCTTTGCAGGCAAGCCCTCCTCCAGGCCCTCGCGGTCGAGCAGGTCCAGCCCGTCCTGGTGGGCGAAGGCCTCCACCTGCTCATGAGCGCCGTGCAGGTAGAGAATGTCGTCCGCCTGAATCATTGTCTCCGGGCCGGCGATCTCCTGGTTGATCGTCAGGAGGATTTGATCGCGCGCAGATGTTTTCCGCCGAATCTCAATGATGGTCAGCCCGTAATGGGCGGCGATGCCCAGCTTCAGCAGCGTCTTGCCGATGAGCGGCGAATCGCGGCGAACCCGGACGCGAAACAGGTTTTGCGCTAGCCGGTATTTCTCCGCCAACTCATCCGGCGAGCGCCCGCTTCGCCCGGTTCGCTTCTCCCCTTCATTCTTGGGCAGGTACCGGCGCAGGAAGAGCATGCCCAGCACACCGGTCGTCACGCACAGGATGCCGGTCGGAGCGAAGGAGAAGAACGACAGCTTGCCGTAGCCTCCCTTCAGGAGTGCGTCCTGAATGACAAGGTTGGGCGCCGTTCCGATGGAAGTCAGCATCCCGCCCAGGCTGCTGGAAAAGGCAAGCGGCATGAGCAGCCGCCCGGGATGCGTGTCGGCGCTAAGCGCCAGGCTGACGACAATCGGCATCATAACGGCGACCGTTCCGGTGTTGCTGACGAACGCGCCGATGCCCGCGGTTACCAACATGACCATGACCAGCAGCTTCGTCTCGCTCTTCCCCGCGAGCTGCAAGAGCTGCCCGCTCGCCCGCTTGGCAAGTCCGGTCTGCAGCACCCCGCCGCCGACCACAAACAGCCCAATCATCATGATGACGATTGAATTCGAAAAGCCGGCGAGTGCCTCCTCCGGCGTCAAGATATCCGATACCAGCAGGACGAGCAAAGCCCCGATCGCCACGAGATCCGAGCGCAGCTTGCCGGAGACAAACAAGGCGGAAGCGACGGCCAGCGTCGCCAGGGTAAGGAGCATCGGTCCATTCACAGAGGCTCTCCTCCTCTTCTAGTGAGCTTTTCTAGTCAGGTGGACCCTCTCCTATTCATTTGGAGAGGTTGTCCGTTGTCCCTTGCATTTTACCAAAAGCAGAGAGACCCGCGCCACACGGCCCCGTGCATTCATGAAATTGCCGCAAACCGGAACATGTTGGGGCAAGCAGCCATGGTATAATTTGGTCATCTCTACCGATAGAAAGAAAGGGAGACTCGCTATGAACGTTCTCGATATCAAACCCGGCGTGAAGTGGCTCGGGGTTCAGGATCATGAGATTCGCGTATTCGACATCATCATGGTGACCGAGTTCGGCACCTCATACAATTCGTATCTCATTCAGGGAACGGAGAAAACCGCCCTGGTCGAAACGGTGAAGGTGAAGTTCTGGGATTCCTACCTCGCCAAGCTTCAAGAGACGGTAGACCTGAAGTCCATCGATTACGTCATCGTGGATCACACGGAGCCGGACCATGCGGGCTCTTTGGAAAAGCTGCTGGAGCTCATCCCCGATGTAACCATCGTCGGCTCTCCAGTGGCGCTCAAGTATTTGAAAGCCATCACCAACCGCGAATTCAAGGCCATGCCGGTGAATGCCAAGAGCACCCTGGACCTCGGCGGCAAAACGCTTTCGTTCATCCCGGCTCCTCTGCTGCATTGGCCGGACTCGATGTATACCTACCTTCACGAAGACAAGGTGCTGTTTACCTGCGATTCCTTCGGCGCGCACTATGCGTTTGACGAGGTGCTGCTGTCGAAGGTCCAGGATCGGACGGATTATTATTCCGCATTGAAGTATTACTACGACTGCATCATGGGGCCGTTCAAGTCAAGCATGACCTCCGCCATCCAAAAGATCGAGCATCTCGACCTCGACGTCATCTGCAACGGCCATGGTCCGGTGCTGGATGTGAACCCGCGTGAAATCGTCGAGCTGTGCAAGGAATGGTCCGTGGAGACCAATCCCAACAGCGGGCGCTCTGTGGTGGTGCCCTACATTTCGGTCTATGGCTACACCGAGCTGATGGCCCGCGAGATCAAGCGCAGCATCGAAGATACCGGTGAAGGCATCGAGGTCACCCTCTTCGATCTCACCGCCTGCGAGCTGTCCGAGGTGCTGGACAAGATCTACTGGGCGGACGGGCTTCTGTTCGGTTCCCCCACGATCAACGCCGATACGCTGCCGCCCATCTGGAACCTGCTGTCCCACCTGAATCCCATCGTTCATGGCAAAAAGCTCGCAGGCGTCTTCGGCTCTTACGGCTGGAGCGGAGAAGCGATCAAGAACATCGAAGCCCGGCTCGGCCAGCTTCGGCTCAAGGTCGTCCCGAATCTGAGGACCGTCTTTAAGCCGAGCGAAGACGAGCTGACGGAGGCCTACGAATACGGGCGGCGGTTTGCTCAGGAGCTGGTGAACCCAGGCACCGGCTTCCCCGTCGAAGCCGAGGCAGAGGCCGTCGTGTGAGCTTGTTCGACATAGGCCCCACGATGAAGAGGGAACAGCTTTTCTGAAGGAATAAACCCAATGGAATGGGCAGGAAAGGACCGAATTCGGACAATTACCTCCGAATTAGGGTCCTTTCTTTTTTCACTAGGACATGCCAAATTATGATAAAGTAGAGAAAATCGGATACATGGAACGCGCACTCGATTGGCTTGAAGACAAAATACCTGACATGAATGAAATTTTTTCACTCATTCCCCGTAGTATCTACCAACACCTAGCGAATCGTCTTTACCATCTGAATGGCGCTCGGAAAGGAAGCCCGTCTCTCTCATTTCCGAACAATGCCGTCCATTCGCATAAGGAGGGATTCTATTCTCGATGAACAACCGATTTCTCAAGCTGCTGGTCCTCATTCTCGGGGTGGCCGCTCTCAATATTGTCGTCTTCTCCCCCGGTCTTCTCGGGGTATCCATCGGCAGCAATGCCCTGGCTACCGCCTCTGGCGTTACGATCCTGGTCGCGAGTGTCCTCACGCTCCTTTATGGCAGCTATACCTTGCTGCAAGCACCCCCCAGCGCCCCTCCGATTCGCGAGATTCAGTCGCACGAGGATTACGTGGAAGCGTTCCGCCGCTATCGGCGCCTTAAGCCGCTGGAGGAGGAGCTGACGCTCGGGCTCGGTCAACTGGAACGGATGCAGAAGAAGAAGGAAACCCTCCTCGGTGTCCTCGACCAGCGCTTTTCCCCGGAGGAGCTCAGCTATCGTAAATTCGCCACCGTCATTCAAGAGGTAGAGAGCTTGTTTTATCGCAATGATCGAAGCCTCCTCAATCGGCTGCAAGTGTTCGATGAGGCGGAATATGCCAGCCTGTCCAAACCGAAGACATCCTCCCTCGCTCCGGATGTCCTCCGTCAGCGGGCGGAAGTCTATCAGGATCATTTCTCCTTCGTGCGCGGTTCCTTGGAAACCAACGAGGAGATTCTGCTCAAGCTCGACAAGCTGTTGCTCGAAATCTCTCGTCTGGACAGTTTGGAACCGGACGAAATCGAGAAGATGCCCTGCATGCAAGAGATCGACGTGCTCATTCAGCAAACCAAATACTATAAGAATTGAGAGGTACCGCCATGCGGAACAAAGGCAAGTTCTTCATCATCTCGGGACTGATCGTGGCACTCGTCTTCGTCCTCGTCTACTACGGCGTTAATCTGACCTCCAACCTCGGGAAAACGGAGAAGCAGGTAACGGCGGAGAGCGCGTCCAAGCAGCTCGACAAGCTCTATTCCAGCATTGACGTCATCCAAGGGGAACCGGTCAAAGGACAGATCGACCTGAATCCGGCCGATGTGGCCGAATCGCTTCCCGACATCTCGAAATACCCGATCACCGTCGAGAATAACACGGACGCGTATGTCGAAGTCTTTTCCTCGACCGAGAAGTCCGGTTCCGGCGTAGACGGCTGGCTCACCGAAGCCGCCCAAGCCTTCAACCAGGCCGGCATCTCGGTGAACGGCAAGCCCGCCTCCGTGAAGCTGCGCAACATCGCCTCCGGGACCGCTGCCGACTACATCCGATCTGGCAAATACATTCCGGATGGCTTCACCCCTTCCAACGAGCTGTGGGGCGAAATCGTAAAAGCGAACGGCGTGAAGACGGAGCTCGTCGCCAAGCGGCTCGTCGGCAACGTGCCGGGCATTGTGATCGCGAAAGCCAAGCATGACGCCCTCGTCGAAAAGTACGGGGCCGTCAACGTGAAGACGATCACGGAAGCCATCGCGAATAATGAATTTTCCATGGGCTACACGGACCCCTTCGCCAGCTCGACCGGTCTCAATTTTTTATTGACGGCGTTAACTACGTTCGACAGCAGCAACCTGCTCAGCGAAAAGGCTGTCCAGGGCTTTGAGAAGTTTCAGGCGAACGTCCCCTTTCTCGCCTCCACGACGATTCAAATGCGAGAAGCCGCCAAGTCCGGCATGCTGGACGGCTTCGTCCTCGAATACCAGACCTACGTCAACGCTGCGGACCTGAAGAGCGGATACGTCTTCACCCCCTTCGGCGTGCGGCATGACAGCCCCCTCTACGCACTCGGGGACCTGTCGCAGGAGAAACGCGATATTCTGAAGGCTTTCGCGGATTTCGTCACGGAGGCCAAGGTCCAGGAAGCCGCCAAGGAAAAAGGCTTCAACGCCCTCAACGAGTACAAATCCGAGCTCCCGGCCGTCGATGGAAGCACCCTGTCCGCCGCCCAGAAGCTGTGGAAGGAGAAGAAGAACGGCAGCAAGCCGATCGTCGCCGTCTTCGTCACCGACGTCTCGGGCAGCATGGACGGCGAGGCGCTGAACCGCCTCAAGGAATCCCTCCTCAAGGGGCAGAAGTTCTTGGGCAAGGACAACAGCATCGGGCTCGTCTCCTACTCCAGCAACGTCACCATCGAGCTGCCGATCGCTAAGTTCGATACGAATCAGCAGTCGCTGTTCGTCGGTGCCGTGAACAACCTGCAGGCCGGCGGAGGAACCGCCACGTTTGACGGAATAACCGTGGCCCTTAAGATGATCCAGGAGCAGATGGCCGTCAATCCCTCTGTGAAGCCGCTGATCTTCGTCCTGAGCGACGGAGAAACCAATGAAGGCCATTCCCTGAAGGACATTCGCAGCCTTGTGGAAACCTTCAAGATCCCGATCTACACGATTGGCTACAATGCCAACATCAAGGCGCTGGAGAGCATCTCCTCCATCAACGAGGCCGCCAGCATCAACGCGGATACGGACGACGTCGTGTACAAGATCGGCAACCTGTTCAACGTCCAAATGTAGAAACCACCACATCTTAAAAGGGGGATGGAAGAATGACATTTTCGATGGAAGTGGCTAGCCCGGATACGATTAAAGCGGTGATTGAGGAGGAGGTCAAGCCGGTCCCGGAGGAGGTTGCGAAGCTGCAGGAGATTGCGAACAGCAACGTGGCGGCAATCCTGCAGCTCGACCTCGATTCCCTGGAGAAACGCAAAGACATCCTCAAATCCATCGACTCCTTCGGACTCGATACCATGCAGACATCCTCCACCAAAAACTCCCTCCTGCAGGTGACCGTGGGCAACCTCTCCAAATCAGGAGATGAGGGCGGGCAAGTCTCACGCGGCTTAACCGAGCTGCACACGCAGCTCAAGGATCTTGACCCCAGCATGGTCGACTTTGCAAAAACCGGCTTCCTCGGCAAGCTGTTCAACCCGATGCGCGCCTACTTCTTGAAATTTCAAAAGGCAGACAGCGTGATTGCCGACATCGTCACTTCGCTCGACAAGGGGAAGACGACCCTAAAGAACGACAACACGACATTGGAGCTGGAGCAGCAGACACTCCGGGAGCTGACCAAAAAGCTGCAAAAGGAGATCCAGCTTGGCTTGCTGATGGATACCACCATTGAAGCTCAGGTGGAGGAAGCTCGACTCCGCGCCGAGGATGCCGAACGCGTCCGCTTCATCACGGAGGAGGTTCAGTTCCCTCTGCGCCAGCGGGTCATGGATATGCAGCAGATGCTGGTGGTGAACCAGCAGGGTATCATCGCCATCGAGGTGGTCATTCGGAACAATCGTGAGCTCATTCGCGGCGTGGACCGCGCCAAGACGGTCACCGTCTCCGCCTTGAAGATCGCGGTGACCGTGGCCAGCGCCCTCTACCACCAGAAGATCGTGCTGCAGAAGATCGATATCCTGAATCGCACGACGAACAACCTGATCGCCGGTACAGCCACCATGCTCAAGGAGCAAGGCGCCGAGATTCACAAGCAATCGCTTGAATCGAGCATCTCCGTGGAGACGCTGCGTCAGTCGTTCGCCGACACGCTGTCCGCGCTCGAAGCGATCAGCACCTACAAGCAGAATGCCCTCCCCCGCATGCGCGAGACGATCCTCCAGTTCCGCGAGCTGGCCGACACGGGCGAGAAGAGCATTCAGCGTCTGGAAAAAGGACACACGCTGGGCTTGTAGGCCAGCCGACCGGACGGATATTCGCATTCTCCCAACCTTCCTTGATTCCGTGAAGCTTCACCTTAACGCGTAAATGCTGCACCTTATCACAAAAAAGCTCCACCTCCGCTTCATACACGGGGTGGAGCTTTTGCATGGGTTAGAGCCTTTGCACGGTTTGAAAGCTTTTACACGGGGCGGCGCTTTAAACGGTTGCCATCCCTTCCTAAATCCCAACGTCCCTTCTTCCGCTTAGGTGACTCGAAGCGCTGGGGTTGCCGTTGTCTCATGGAAGACTAGCCTTGTCCCGCCTTCTCCGTTCAGTCTTCACCCACCAGCAGTCGGGCAAGCTCGGCGTAGCTGCGTGCCACTTCGGTCGGTGCGCCTTCGGATTCGGGCTCTACCTCGCGGTGATTGAACCAAATGACGTGCCAGCCCGCCGCGAGTGCCCCCACCACGTCATTGCGCCACGAATCGCCGATGTACACGCTGGACGAGGCTTCTGTTCCCGTGACCTCATTCGCATGGGCGAAGATGCGCGGGTCCGGCTTGTCCCAGCCGACCGCAGCGGAGATGAACCGATGGTCCGCCGGAATAAGTCCATCCATGCCAAGTGCGCGGATCTTATTCCGCTGATGCTCCGCCGGCCCGTTCGTGATCAGGCCCACGACCTTGCCTTCTGCGAGCAAGCGCTCCATCAGCTCCCGAACGCCGGGGTAAGGCTCCAGGGAATACTGGCAGGCGATGTAGGCCGCTTGCATCGCTTCCGCTTCTTCCTCCGTGAGCGCGACATCAAAGTCACGGAAAGCGAACCGAAAGCGATCCCGCCGCATGACCTCCATCGCCGGGCTCCCTTCCATCGTGCCTGCACCGCCATAATCGGCAGACAGGGTATCGCTGTAGTACCTCATCCGGTGGTAAGCCTCTTCATAGGGAAAGGCGTCATTCGGGCCGAGCACCGCCTCTACCGCTTTTTGAAACGGCCACAAATGGTCGTACAGCGTATCATCCACGTCGAAAAAAACAGCCTTTGTCTTCCTCAAATCCTTTTGCATACCATCCCATCCTGTCTACGAGTGTGCATGCCCCCATCTTATCACATTCGTCCTTAGATGGATTCGTCAACCCTTCAATACCGCTTTCACATAATGACTCAAGGAGTCGGTCCCGCCTTCGCCCTCCAGCAGGATCACCTCCATCTCCGGAACGCCGCCCCGCATGGTCACGTTCAGCAGATGATGGATGTCGCCTTTGCCCTTGAACGAGCTGAGCCCGCCCGTTTTCCCCATCTGAATGTACTGCGATCCGCTTTTTTCGGTAACCTCCAAGTGATGGATATGCCCGCTCACCACCGTGTACCGGCGGCCAGCAAGTAGCTGTTCCAGTCTTTCAAATGCCGGATTGCTTTTCTTCCAGGCAGGCTGGTGCAGGAGGAGGAACGTCCACTCCACATCAGCATGCTTCTCTACCACATCTGCAAAGAATGCGAGCTGCTCTTCCCCGATATGCGGATTAATCAGCGCATCCTCCGTATAATGCGGATCGTACTCCTCGCGGATCGCTGCCTTGTACGCTTCCTCATAGGAAAGCTGCGGGTTCGCCAAGAGACAGCGGTTCACTCGCTGCCCCGACGCAAGCTCCTCTGCATCCGGCTCCGATTCTGCCTCCGTGTTGGCCACGAGGAACAGCGTCTTGCCGTACCGGAAGGCGTAATAATCCGCTCCCTTGCGCTCCCGCCACACCTTCCGCATCGTTTCCGTGCCGTAATCGTGATTGCCCACCGTCTGAAAAAGCGGAATGCCGACGCCCGACAAATAAGCGTCCACGCGCTCCCACTCCTCATGGGCCTCCCCCTCGTCTGTCCAATAGCCTTCCACAAGATCGCCAATGGTGAGAATGAAAGCCGGATTCAGCTTTTTGGCCGCCTCCAGGCCTCGTTCAAACACGCCAGAAACCGCTCCTCCGGTCCGGTCGCCCATAATGACGAAGGAATAATCCCCGCTCATTTCCTCGGGAAGCCTGCCAAACCATGGTCGCAGGGCGGTAAAGGCAAACGCATCGGCCATCATCATGCTCGTATTTTCCATGAAACCTCCTCCTTTCCTATTTGATACCCGATTGCATAAAGCTATCGATAAACTGCCTCTGGAATACGAAGAATCCGATGAGCAGAGGGGAGATCACAAGTAAGGTAGCCGCGCTGACCTCCGTCCACTGGGCGCCGGTCTCGAAGGACTGGGCGAAGATGGCAAGCCCAACGGTGAGGGGACGGTTGTTTACCGAGTTGGTGACGATCAGCGGCCACAAAAAGTTGTTCCAATGATAGCTGACCGAAACGAGCCCGAAGGCGACATAGGCGGAGCGCGCCAAAGGGAAATAGATCGTCCACATGATTTTCCACTTGCTGCAGCCTTCCATCACGGCGGCCTCATCCAGCTCGGAGGGAATCATTTTGAAGGTCTGGCGGAGCAAAAAGATGCCGAAAGCGGAAGCGAAATACGGGATCATGATGCCAAGCTTCGTATCGAGAAGCGAAAAGTCCCTCAGGACGATATAGTTGGGGAAAATCAGAACATCCGCGGGAATCATGATCTGAACGGTAAAAAGCAGAAAGACCACATTGCTGCCCCAAAACTTAACCCGTGAAAAAGCGAACGCCGCCATCGTGGAGGTAAGCATCTGAATGAGGAAAATGCCGACAGCGATGAGAATCGTATTTCGATAATAAATAGAAAACGGCGCAGCGGACCACACGGTAGAGAAATTATCCAAGGTGAACTGCCACGTCCACTTCGGCGACAAGGCCAAATCCTTGGGGCGGAACGCCGTCACCAGCACCCATCCGAGCGGAACCACCCAGACAACCGCCATCAGGTACATAAGCATATAGAGGGGTGAAACCCGTTTGATTCGATGCAGCATCCTGCGCAGCTCCTTGCTTTTTGGTCTTATTGGTAATGAATTTTTTTGTCCATGCCGAAAAACTGCAAAGCGGACAGCACGAGCAGCAGCAACACCATCGCCACCGTCAGGGTGGAGGCCATCCCTTGGTCCCAAAAGCTGAAAGCCGTTTCGTAAATGTGATAAAGCAGCAGATTGCTCGCGTTGTTTGGACCGCCTTTGGTCATGATCCACAGATGGTCCATCAGCTTGTAGGAATTCGTCAAAGCGACGATCAGGACGAATAGCGTCGTCGGCAGAAGCAGCGGGAACGTGATTTTGCGAAAAATGGTCCATCCCCCTACCCCGTCCGTCTCAGCGGCTTCGTACAGCTCCTTGGAGATGCTTTGCATACCCGCCAAATAGAAGATCATGAAATACCCGGCTTCCTTCCAGACGATCATCGCGATCATCGCCCACATGACGAGATGAGGAGAGCCCAGATAATTGTGTTCCCCACTGCCGATCACCGACACCAGCCGGTCCAGCAGCCCATACTGGGGTGTGTAGATGAACAGCCAGATGTTGGCGATGGCGATCATGGGAATGATGGTCGGATAGAAAAAGGCGGTGCGCACCAGGCCTCTAGCCTTCAAAGCCTTGTTGGCGAAAACGGCCATGGCCAGCGCCAGAGCCAGCGCCGCCGGGATCGTCCCTGCCGCAAACCAGAGGTTGTTCATGAACACCTTGCGGAAGATCGGGTCGTGCAGCATCGTTTTGTAATTATCGAAAGCGACGTAGATCGGTTCACGAATCGATAAATCCGCTTGATAGAAGCTCAGCTTTATCGTGTTGGCAATGGGATAGTACGTAAACAGCACCAAAAAAACGAGAGACGGGAAAAGCAGCATCCAGGCGAATGCGTTTGTTCGGATCCAGGCCATGCGCTTACCTTTACTCACGAGATCTCCTCTTCTTCCGGTTGATTTGTTCTTGTCGGATAAGGAGCGGGCGCGGGCAAGGTTCCCGTCCAATCCGGAAACGTCCCGCGCCTGGCATCCTTTTTCCTGCCTGATCCGATTATTTGTTGAACGGGGCCAGCGCCGCCGTCGCTTCTTCCTGGGCCTTCTTGAGCGCCGTCTGGGCATCCATGCTTCCCGTCAGAACCGCCTGCAGATTGTCGCTGAGGGCTTTGGTCACTTTGCCGTTGTTGTGGGTAGACAATTCCGCCGCGGCCACCTCCAGTTGATCCCGGGCCACTTGCGCTGCGGGGAAATCGGCGATATAGGCCTTCATCGTCTCCGTCTCGTAAGCGGATTTGCGCACGGCGACATATCCGGTATCCCGGCTCCAGGCCGCCGCTCGCTCCGTCTCGGTCATGAACTTGATGAATTTCCAGGCTGCGTCCTGCTTCTTTTTGTCGATGTCTTTGAAAATATAGAAGTTGCCGCCGCCCGTCGGCGAGCCAAAGGTTTTCTTCTGCGGCAGGAAGGATACGCCGAAATTGAATTTGGCGTTCTTCTTGACGTTGGTCAAGTTCCCTGTCGTGTGGTACATCATGGCCGTTTTCCCTTGAATGAAGTCGGAAGGAACGGTTGCCCAATCCGTAACACCGGTGGGCGTTGCCTTATGCTTGCCGGCCAGATCCGTCCAGTATTGCAAAGCTTCCACGTTTTCCGGCGTATCGAAGAAAACTTGCTTGCCGTCTTCGCTCATCAGGTTTTTGCCGTTTTGCAGAGCGAAGGTTTGGAACATCCAATAGGAGAAGCCGGATACTGGAATTTCCAACCCCCATCTGGCCTCTTTGGTCAGCTTCGTCGCATATTGGGCCAGCTCGTCCCAGGTTTGCGGCGCCTTTTCCGGATCCAGTCCAGCTTCCTTGAACATATCCTTGTTGTAATAAAGCACGATGGTACTGCGTTGGAACGGAATGCTGTAGGTCTTCCCTTCCGTCTGCGAGTTGGCCATGAACGCCGGGTAAAAGTCAGTAAGGTACGATGCATCTTCTTGGGCGATGTAATCGTCCAGCGGGATGACAGCATCCATGTCCAGCAAGCTGTACAGCTCGGTGCTGAGCAGCACGGCTACATCCGGCGGGTTCTTCCCTTGGACCCCGGCTTGGGCCTTGATCGTCGTATCCGAGTAGCTTCCCGTATAAACCGGTTTGACGACGATGTTCGGATGTTGCTTTGTGAATTCCTCTGCCATTCCTTCAATGGTTGCCGTCAGAGGACCGCCTACCGCGATAGGGTAGTAGAAGGTCAGCTCCACCTTCTCATCCTGGGATGTTGCGCTGCTCGTTGGTTGTTCTCCTGCGGCCGTCTCTGTCGGCTTGACGCTTGCTGCGCTGTCTGCCGGAGCACTCGTCTTCCCACATCCTGCCAGCATGGCGGCGATCAGCAGCAGCGGC
Organism: Gorillibacterium sp. CAU 1737; assembly: GCF_039888655.1. Taxonomy (NCBI): domain Bacteria; kingdom Bacillati; phylum Bacillota; class Bacilli; order Caryophanales; family Paenibacillaceae; genus Gorillibacterium; species Gorillibacterium sp. CAU 1737. The sequence continues at coordinate 89,656 of NZ_JBDQQO010000003.1, read as the reverse complement.
ATTGCTATTTTCTTCATACGCATTTGGTTCTCTCCCAACCATTTTTTATTTTGTCGCGCTACCGGCATTCCGGCATAGGAACGGCGGGAAGCGGTACAATACCTTGCCATTACTCATTCCTTGCACCTATTAAGGGCATAGCTCTTCCAGCGTAACTAGCGTGTAATCCGGCCGGATCCCGGTGGCGTCCACATCCCGGGTAGAAGCTGCACCCGTCAGCACGAGGGCGGTGGACACGCCGTTTTGAATCCCGAACAGGATATCCGTCTCCAGCCGATCTCCTACCATCAGGCAGCGGTGGGGCGGCACACCGACCTTCTCGAACACCTTCCGGGCGTAATAGGCCGAGGGCTTGCCGATGACGAATCCGGCTTGTCCGCTGCTGGCGGCCTCGATGGCCCGGACCATAGACCACGTATCCGGTAAGACGTCATCCTGGACCGGACAGAACGGGTCTGGATTGGCGGCGATCAACACCGCCCCGTTGCGGACGGCCTTCATGGCCGCATGGAGCTTCCGGTAATCGAAGGCGCGGTCCATGCCAACGAGCACGTGGGTGGCGGCCAGCGGGTCCCGGGACAGTCGGATTCCGGCCTCCTCCAGCTCTTCCATCAGAGCGGTTTCCCCTACCGCGTAAATCAGCGAAGCCGCACTGGTTTCATGAAAATATATCGCGGACAGATAAGCAGCCGTGACGATCTCGTCCAGCTCCGCCGCAAGCCCCAGCCCTTTCAACCGTTCCCGGCACTGCCAGCGGGTTTGCGTCGTCGTATTCGTCAGGAACATGACCCGCTTCCCCGCCCTCCGTAAGTGTGCCAGCGTCCGCTCTACCCCCGGAAGCAGTCGATTCTCCAAATAGATCGTGCCATCCAGATCGAAGAAGTAAGCGTCAAAATCCCATGATGGCAGCAAAGCCAGACTCAACTCCTTTGCGGCGGACAACGCAAATAACCCTTTATCCAATAACGACAGGTCCGCCGAATTGAAGCGGCACACGTCCCGTTCATTGCATAAAGGGTTTTCTCATCGTCTCAACCCTCATTGTTCAATTGGTTGTTTCCTAATTCCACTATAAAATGCGATTGTTTTCAGAATGTTTCTCTTTTTTGGGGATTTCGTAAAGAAGACAGTCAAGTCCAAAGCCCCTTGTTCCCCGCCGATACGGCCAGTGCGCCTGCGTTCAGCGCGGCCTCGACTTCCTCCGGATGCTTGATCAATCCGCCCGCGATAATCGGCGTATCCAATTCCTGGCGCAGTTCCCGGATCACTCGCGGGATCAGCCCCGGCATCACTTCGATCGCGTCCGGCTGGTTTTGCCGGATCGCATTCAACCCGTGCTCCAGCGCCGCCGTGTCGATCAGAAAGACTCGCTGGATAGCCAGGAGTCCGCACTTCTTTGCTTGCTTGATCAGATGGCCCTTGGTCGAGATGATGCCCGCCGGCTTGATCCGTTCCGCCACGTATTTGACGATGATGGGATCGCTGCCGAACCCGGCGATAAAATCGATGTGGATGAACACTTGTTTGTTCCGCCGGGCCATCTCGGCAACGTAATCCCCGATCGTAAACAAATCCCCCGATAGCAGAAAAATGACAGGAAGTTCGCTTTTGCAGGCGATTTTCAAGTCCTCCGCCTTCAGGACGGACGGAATGATCCGGTTTGGCCCCAACCGCTTTTGCAGATTCCCCACCGTGTTCGGCTCCTTTCGGCCTTCTTTATAGAGAAGTGTACCGAAGGAAGGTTTGCCGAGCATAAAGGCTTGTCCGTAATTGTGTAAACGTTATCCATTGCCTAAATGTACTGAGAAGGCGCTAGTCAGACGAAGGGTAGAAAGGAGCTGACTTACGCTCCCTTCACCACTTCTGCAACGCCTTCCTCTAGCGAAGTTACCGGACGCCCGAGGAGCGTTTCCAGATCGTTCGAGTGCACCTCAAGCTCTCCGCTACGGATGGCTTTTTGGATCAAAGACAGGATTTCGACCACTGGAGCAGGCAACCCGGCACCCGCAAGAATCTGCTCATAGGCCGCATCATCTACATGTTGAACGGTTACTTCCCGGCCGATTGCTTTGGCAATCGCTGCTGCGTACTCGTCGTAGGTGGAAGGCTTTCCGCTCAGCTCATAGATGCGGTTCTCGTGACCCGTTCCGGTCAGAACGGCAGCGGCAGCTTCCGCATAGTCCTCCCGGGTCGTCCATCCCGTCAAGCCCTGACCCGCGGATGTAACCAAGGGAGCGCCTGCCAGCACACCTTTTACGGTGTTGGTCTCGTTCTCCACATACCAGTTGTTGCGGAGGAAGGCATACGGAATGCCGGTTGCCTGGATCTCCGCTTCTGTCACTTTGTGGACCTCAGCCAGAAACAGCTTGCTTTCTGTCGCTTTGCTTACGCTCGTATAAGCGATGAATTGGACACCGGCCTTCTTCGCGGCAGCTACGGCCGTTTTATGCTGAGCAATCCGCGTGTCATTATCGCCCTGCGACGAAATGAGCAGGAGGCGCTCAATGCCTGCAAAAGCCTTATCCAGGGATGCCGCATCCTCGTAGTCGCCCTGACGAACATCCACGCCGAGCTTCGCCCACTCTTCCGCCTTATGAGGATCTCGAACGCTGATCGCAATCTGTTCGGCCGGAACCCGCTTCAAAAGAGCCTTTACCACTTTGTTTCCCAGAAGTCCGGTTGCACCGGTTACCAAGTATTTTGCCATGTGAGGCACCTCCATAAATTTGAATTTCGTAATAACCGCATCGGTTACAACATAGGGTGAAAAAGAAGCTCCGAAGAGCGTACTGCCTGCCGTAACCGCGTGGAACGATGCACCAGCTTTGCGCCCACACAGAAGAGGGTTCTTCGGGGAATGCCTTAGCTTCCCCGAAGGATCTTTTCCTTATTCCTCATCAGGCTTCCAGCAAATGCGGTTTGAGTCCGTCCATCAGCTGACGGATCGTGACGCTTGCCAAGCGAGCCTCAAAGGCTTCCTGTGCCGCACGCATTTCAGCCCGGAGAATGGACTCAATGTTGCGCCCGACCGGACATGCCGGGTTCGGATTCTCATGAAAATGAAACAGTTCTCCCTCCGAAGCGGAATCAACCGCCCGAAAAACAGTAAGAAGCGTGATTTCCTCCGGGGGAACCTTCAGCTTCGCTCCGCCTATACCGGCACGAACCTCGATCAAGCCCGCCTTTTTCAGCATAGCGGAGATTCGCCGGATGATCACCGGGTTCGTGTTGACGCTCCCTGCGAGGATGTCGCCTGTGCATTGCTCGGGATCGGGTGAAACCGCGATGAGAGACAGCACATGGACCGCGATGGAGAACCGGCTGCTGATCTGCTTCATGCTTCCCAGCCCCCTTTCGATGTAACCATTTTAGTTCTATCAAAAATGGATTGTCAAGTCTGCTCCATTATCCCGCCATGTTGTTGATGGAGTCCTGAGGCGAGAACACCGAAATGTGATCCACCTTGCCCTCTCCACCCGGAACGGCAAACTTGAGCTCATATTGATCACTCACGCGATAGATGTAGATGGTGTCTTTTCCGCTCTCCTTGGTGTCGGTCGGCTTTCCGAGCTCCGCCTTTACCTCGCTCCAGGTCAGCTTTTGAATCTCGGGTGCGTTCGACCGAACGTCGAAGATGAGGCTCCCCTTGTTCCAGCCGATGACGGCGTTCTTGCTGCTGTAGGTCGAATAGGTTCCTTTGCTGCCTGCGGGGTAATCTTCCTTGTCCGGCTCGCCCCAGTCCTTCTTCACGTCCTCGATCAGTCCGATATGCGCAGCATAGGGAACACCGGGCACCTTGCCTTCCTTGGCCACCTTAACGAGCTCGCGGATTTGCTTCTGCGCAGCGGTCGCTTCTCTAGATGCTGTCGGCTTCGGTGTCGTCTCCGATGTAGGAGCAACGGAGGTGGAAGCGGAAGCAGCGGGCGACGCTGTCGGCACCGTTGTCGGGGCAACTGAGCTTGTGGGAGCCAAGGCGGAAGGGGCTGTGGAGGGGCTTGGCGCCTCACTCGTGTTGGAAGAACAGGCGGACAGAGCGAGCACGCCCGATAGGGTCATTGCGGTCAGAATCCTTTTGGCTGGGGTCATAACAATCGTCTCCTTGGTGTGGAATGGGCAATGTCGTAAAAAAGACGAAACGGCCAAGACAAACGTTGCGGTTCGCTTCTCTACTTATTCTTACCCTTTCCAATTGCATTGAATTTCAGTTAATTCCGATATGGTAACTTTATATAACGCATAAATCGTAGTTATCACTTATCAACTCTATATTCTACCATTATGCACTTATATATTCTCTTTTTCAGGATGATTAAGGAATTTTATACCTAACCAAATGTCAAAAATATTAACACATTATATAGATTTTCTAGAACTCTGGTGGTAGAATCTTGGTATTCTTTCTCCTCATCTTGGAAAATATCAAAGCCGGACGTGAGAGAGGAACGTCTTCTGTTTCCGATATGAGAGAAAAGAGACTACATAGTATATCGTGAATATGGAGGGGAATTGATTGGAGAAAGGTATTAAGAAACTTTCGCTTCTTGCGCTGGCCCTCGGGGTTACGGTAAGCGGCATCCCGGGCCTTGCATCCGCCGCGAACCTGCCACTGTCCGATAGAGCTCTGGCAGAGGCCCTCAAAGCTGTTCAACCGGTCATCTCTTCGAAGATCGATACGACCTCTTCGAAGAAAGTTCGTGTCGTCGTTCAATTGAGCGCTCAACCCGCTGCTGTTGGAAAATACGCTGCCAAGCAAGGTCTGAAATCCCTAGCTGCCGAAGCTACGGAAGCCAAGGTTCTCAGCCAGCAAACCAGCGTCTTGAACAAAGCAGAATCCAAAGGGATTGATCTCGAGGTCAACTATCAATACGATACGGTACTAAACGGCTTCGAAGTAACCATTCCGGCCAACGAACTGCCGGAGCTCGCCAAGATTCCGGGTGTAGCCTCGATTCATGAGAACAGCACTTGGTACGCCGAGCCGGATCAAACCGACACGACGGTTACCACGGCAACCTATGACAATGCTCCGATCAAGCAAGTCAGCGCCGATTGGGCTTGGGCTCAAGGCTATACAGGTGCCGGCCTGAAAATCGGCGTCATCGACACCGGGATCGATTATCTGCATCCGGATATTGCCCCTGCATACGTAGGCGGCTATGACTCCTTCTACAAGGACAATGATCCCTACGAAGAGCACCCTGTATGGGAGGAAGACTTCCCTGGAACGAGCCACGGTACCCATGTTGCAGGTACAATCATCGGACAGTTCAAGAACACAGGAGAGTATGCTCAACAAGGGATCGCCCCTGGAGCCAAGCTGTATTCCTACAAGGTACTGGGACGAGACGCGGAAAGACCGGATCGTGCCAGCGGCTCCACCGCACAAGTTCTGGATGGAATCGAGCATGCAGTGAAGGACGGCATGGATGTTCTGAACCTGTCCCTCGGCTCCGATGCCGAGAAGGATACTAACTCTCCAGAAGTCATTGCATTGAATAATGCAGTTCTGTCCGGAATCACGGTCGTTGTTGCGAACGGCAATGCCGGTCCCGGGTATAAAACAATGGGCTCTCCGGCATCCACTCAACTGGGTATTTCGGTTGGCGCGGTTACAAGTGAATCCAAGCATTACGATGCAACCTTCACCCCGATCGTTGTTGACGACAGTGTTAACACGGCGACCTACGCTACTTATGGGAAAACCAGCCTTATGGCTTGGACAACCCTCGAAGATGATTTCGTTAAAACCTTTGGAACAGATCCCATTCCAGTTGTTTACGTAGGCTTGGGAGATGTGGCGGACTATTACGAGAAGGATTCCGCAGGGAAACTTATCAAGGACAGCAACGGAAACTTTGTTCAGAAAAATATTGAAGGAAAAGTAGTCCTCATCTCTCGCGGATCGTTGACTTTCGTGGACAAAATTGCGATTGCTAAGGAGTTTGGAGCAAAGGCTGCGGTTATCTTCAATGGTAACGCTGCCGGGACCCAAGCCGACTTGAGGGAGTCCATCAATGGCCGTGACGGCTACATGAATGTATCGCTCGGCGACAGCTTCAACTTCCTCCCGACCTTTGATCTGTCCGGTAAGAACGGACGGGCTCTTGCTCGATTGATCGTTCAACAAGGCAAGTCTCTCGAATTCAAATTCAGCCCGGACTATCCTTCTACTATTATTGCCGGAGATGAATTGGCTACCTTTACTTCGATGGGACCGAACTTTGACAGCAACCTGAGCATCAAACCGGATATCAGCGCACCTGGTGTGAATGTGATGTCTACTGTCCCGGCTTACGGAAAAGATTTCGAAGGCGTTTCGTACGATTATGCCTATGACAGATTGAGTGGAACCAGTATGGCTACTCCTCACGTGGCCGGTCTTGCCCTTCTGATCAAGCAGGCTCACCCGACTTATACCCCATTTGATGTTCGAGCCGCTCTGGCCAACACGGCGGATGCTCTGGATGCGACTGGACAATACGGGTCCCACGATTACTACTTTGCAGGTCCTGGCCGTGCGAATGTCAAGAACGCCATTCTTACCCCAGGGCTATTGACAGCCGTTGAACCGATCTCCATCGTTAGCCCTGATTACACCTGGAAAGATGTTGTCAATTACAATCCAACGGCGAGCTTCGGGCTTGTAACAGCTGGTTCCGATGCAACCAAGCAGCTTCAACTCAAGAATACCTCGGACAAGGCCCTTTCGTACACGGCATCCATCGAGTGGCTGGAAGGCCTGTCCGATCCTGACAATGTAAAAGCAACGGTTCCGAGCAAGGTTTCGGTTGCCGCAGGCTATGGCAACAGCCAGACCTTTGACCTGGCACTGACGGTTGGAGAAGACACCGCTCCAGACTACTGGTATGAAGGTGCGGTAGTGCTTACGCCTGATAACGGCGGACAAACTCTTCGTCTTCCGTTCGTCGTACACGTTGGCGATACCGAAACTCCCTTCATCGACATCGATCAAATCACGCTTACCAACAAGCTCATTTACCCGAATCGAGTTTCTCAAAACACGACCGACCTTTCTTACCGCCTGAACTCAACGGAGGCGAACCTCCTCCAAGTGATCATCGTGGATCTGGACGGGAACGAGATCGCAGTTTTGGATGAACTGTATACGGGCGACAAGACGATCCCAGCCGGAACCTACAAGCTGGACGGCATTGACGGGACCTACTACGATGCTGAAGGAACTCTCCGAAGCTTGAAGGATGGCACTTATTCGATTTATATCTTTGCAACTCTTCTCGATTCGAGTGGAGAACCGGTTAGAGAATCTGACGATTCTCTCAAGGTAAACTACATCGGCATCACCTCTTTCCATGTTGATAACACCTCTACTTCCGGTGGCGGCGGAGTCTTCATTCCTGCTCCTACCACCAATGAAGCAGCCTCCTCGGTTGTCGACCAAGGCCTGAAACAACAAGCCGTCACCTCCGCTTCCGAAACCAAGGACGGAGTAGCTACGGTAACCGTTAAGGACGACGCCCTGAAGGCAGCCGTGACTGCAGCTGGAACTTCTCCTGCAGCCATCGTGATCACCGACAGTGCGGCGAATGCCAAGCTGTCCCTTACGGCAGATCAAGTCAAGCTGCTGAGCGCCCTTCCGGCCAAGAGCACGATCGTCTTCAGTGCAGGCACCTCTGCGGTCGCCCTGCCGACTGCTCTGCTGGCAAATGCACCTGCATCGGCTAAGCTGGAACTGGTCGTTAAGCCTTCGGAGGAAGCCAAATCTTCCTTCACGGCTAAGCTGGGAACCGGCACTCTTGTCGGAACGCCTGTGGCCTTCGAAGCCAACTGGGTAACCGAAGCCGGCAGCAAAGCAGTAAGCACGCCGAACAATGTCTTCATCAAGCGCTCCTTCACCGTACCGGGCAGCATCGAGCCGAACAAAGCCGGTGTTCTCTTCGAAAAAGACGGTGTTGTAACGCCAGTATCCTCCGTCTTCAAGAAACAAAGCGATGGCAAGACCCTGGTGACGGTAAACCGTCCGGGCTTCTCGGTCTATGCCGCAGCAACCCGCACGATTGCCTTCACGGACATCGCTGCCTCCGCTGCTGCTGACCAAATTCAAGCTCTTGCCAACAAGTGGATTATCGACGGAACGTCGGCCACTACCTTCTCTCCGAACGCAAACCTGACGCGCGCTGAATTTACGGCCCTGCTGGTTCGCGCACTCGGGTTGAAGGCAACGGCGGCAGCCTCCTTCACCGATGTGAAGTCCAGCGACTGGTTCGCTGCTGATGTAGCAGCTGCTAGCGAAGCTGGCCTGATCAAAGGCATTGGCGGCGGCAAGTTCGCCCCGAACGACAAGGTAACTCGCCAAGAACTGGCTGTTATCCTCGACCGTGCACTCAAGCTCACCGGTATCGAGCTGAAGCCTTCCGATCTCAATCCGAAGGTTCCTTACACCGATGAAGCGTCTGTTGCCGGATATGCCAAGGACAGTGTGAAAGCACTGACCGAAGCCGGCGTCATCAAGGCAGACGGCACTACCTATCGTCCGAATGTCGCGGCAACTCGTGACTTCGCAGCAGCTGCTCTCTACGCTCTGCTGACAAAGACCGGGCTCTCGGAATAAGCTTCTTACCAAGTTTTATCTGTTGGCCTCCCCATCTCCGATTTATCGGAGATGGGTTTTTTTCTTCTATATCAAAAACACAAATAGACCGGATCACACCTCTCTAGAAGCGAGGATGATCCGGTCTATTTGTGTTTCACAGTCAAAAGAAGCAACCGTGTCATCTTTACCACAAATCAGGCACTACCTCAACCGCCGCCATTTCATCCAGACGGCGTCGAGCACATCCACGAGGAGGAACAGAACAAAGCCGCCTGCGCTCAAGACGAGAATGCCCGCATACATCTGCGCATAGTCCATGCGCAGCCAGGCGTCCATGATGAAGTAGCCCATCCCGTACTGGGTGCCGTAAATCTCAGTGAAGAAGAGCACCGAGATGGCCGTGCCGAGGGAAATGCGGACCGTGCTCAGGATGACGGACAGCGCGCCCGGCAGGGTAACATGCCGGAACTTGGCCATGCTCCCTGCTCCAAGGGTCGTGAGCACATCGTAGCTCTCCTCCGGGATCGCCTTCACGGCATCTCGGACCGAGATGATGATCTGAAAGACGAGAATGAGTCCGATCAACAGAATCTTCGAGGTCTCCCCCAATCCGAACAAGAGCATCGCCACCGGCAGGAGGGCGATCTTCGGAATCGGATAGGTCAGGTACACGACAGGGTCCAGTAGCTTGTTCCAGAAGGCAGAGCGGCCCATGAGGAGGCCGATGGCCAATCCGATCACGAGGGAGCCTGCGATCCCCGCTGCGATCCGGTAGAGACTGTACGCCACATGGCGACCGATTCCTGCCTGAACAAGCTCGTTCATCGTCCCGTACACCGGAATCGGCGATGGCAGGATCGGGTTGTCGATGAGGAGCGCCAGGACATACCAAAGGATATGCATGCCGGCGAGGACGCCGACGAGAGAGAGCAGCCGATTCATCATCTTGCGCTTCGTGTTCACCATGCGTCTCGAATGACCCTCCGCACGAGGTTGGCCTGCTCGAAGAAGCAGGCGCTCTCGCGGCGCCCTTCCCATTCCAGTTGGCTTGCCGGGTTCTCCAGAAGCCGGATGTCGGCTTCCGGGTTCTTCGGCATGACGAGGATGCGCTCGCCCAACAGCACCGCTTCCTCTACGTCATGCGTGACGAAGAGGGCGGTGGCGGGATGCTCGCGCCAGCTCATCCAGAAGAGCCGCTGCATGCTCTCGCGCGTCATCGCGTCGAGAGCGGAGAACGGCTCATCCAGCAGCAAGAGCGACGGCCGAAGCGCAAACGCGCGGGCGATCGCCACGCGCTGCTGCTGGCCGCCGCTCAGCGAAAGCGGATAGCGGCTCCCGAGCCCGCCGATGCCCATGGCGGCGAGCCAACGGTCCGCTTCCGCCTCTCGCGCCTTGCGGCCCGGCGCAACTCCCGTCCCGGCGAGTTCCATCGCCGTGACGATGTTCGCCCGCGCGGTCTTCCACGCCAGCAGGCCGAAGTTCTGCGGCACGAAGCCGATGCGCGTCTCCTTGGGGCGGACGGGCCTTCCGGAGAGGCGAATCTCGCCCTCCAGCGGCTGAACAAGCCCCGCCACCGCCCGCAGAAGCGTCGACTTGCCGCAGCCCGACGGGCCGATGATGCAGGTGATGCGGTCCTTCGGCAGCGTCAGCTCCAGCCGATCCAGAGGACGTTGACCATTCGGGTACGCAATGGTCAACTGCTGAAAGCGAAGCCCTTCCTCAGTGTCGGTGCCGGGAACTGCCGCCGTCCTATCCTGCAAACCAGCAGCAGGAACGGCCCCCGACACCCCCTCCGATGCAGCAGCGGATGCGGCCTCCGCCGTTGCAGAAGAAGCAGCTGTTTTACTTGACCCCGACATCCGAAATCACATCTTTCGGGGCGAGGTCCTTCTTCAACAGCCCCTTGGTCTTGGCCCAGGCAAACGCCGCTTCCACCTGCGCTTCCTCCATTTGAACCGCATGCGGGTACTCCGGCAGGGCGATTTCGCTCTTCAGGTCTTCCGGATAGCCCACTTCCTTGATGAACACATCGAGATAATCCGCTTGATCATGACTCTTCATATAGTCGGAGGCTTCATTATAAGCGGCGTACATTCCTTGAATGGCTTCCGCCTTGGCATCGATCACCTTTTGCGGAACCGCCAGAACGAATGGACTCAGGCCCGCTTCCTTCTCGGTAGACAGCACGCGCAGTCCGGCAGCCTTGCCCATCGTCACGAACGGCTCCGGCAGAATCGCAGCGTCGGCCTTGCCATTCTTCAGCAGCTCCAATCGAGTCGGGATTTGTGGAACTTCCGTGGCCGTGATATCGGCATCCGTCAAGCCAGCTTGCTTGAGCATCTGCGAAATGGTGTATTCCGTCGACGTGTTTTTAGAGAAGATGACCGTCTTGCCCTTCAAGTCTTCGACCTTCTGGATCGAGTCGTTGCCGGTGAGCAGGCTGAACCCGCCGATGGTGGTGCTGGCAATCTTCACGTCCAACCCAGCCTGATTGTAGATGGAGATGGCGACGAGGTCTGCGCTGATCGCATCGAGCTTGCCGGCCTGGAAGGCCGCATCGCGGTCTTTGGCACTCTTGAAGGTCTGGATGTCGAATTTCACGCCGTGCTTCACATCGAAGCCTTGTTGCTGAGCGATAACAAAGGGAACTTCGTCAATGGACGGAAGCATGCCGAGCGTAACGGTAACCGGCTCCTTCGCCGTATCGGCCGGCTGAGTCGCCCCGTTCTCCGACGAGGTCTTGCTGCCGCAACCTGCAAGAGCAAGGGCAAGGGTAGTTAAAAGAAGTCCGCTGCGAATAAAAGGTTTCATAGGGTTTCCTCCACGAATGAATGAGCATGCACTCCTGCACGCTCCTCATGTTCTCTGATTGGTCTTAGAGCGTGTTCGCAAGCCCATGAATGAACCCGGTTTGCCAACACGTTCAGGATGAATGATTATAGAAAAGCATCGAGCACACCGCAGGTCAAAAAAACAATGCTCACCAGCTCGTTGATGTTGTACGAGGCAAAGGTGGCATGCTGGAGATGGTCGGGCTTGACGACGCGATGCTCCACAAGAAGCAGCAGCAAGACGAAGACCATCCCCGTGTAATAAATCCAGCCGAATTCCGGGCGAAGCAGGCCGACGACGATCAGGCAGATCATCGCTACCGAATGAAGCATACGGGAGATGACCAGCGCGAAAGCCACGCCGAACTCGGTCGACATCGAGTACAAGCCGTTGGCATGGTCAAACTGGGCATCCTGCGCGCCGTAGATGATGTCAAAGCCCGCCACCCAGCACATGTTCGCTCCCGCAAGGAAGATCGCCGTCCAGGAGAAGTGGCCCGTGACGGCCAGCCACGCCCCGACCGGTGCAATCGAGCAGGTGAACCCGAGCACGAGATGGCACAGCGGCGTAAACCGTTTCGTATACGAATAAATTACCATAAAAAAAATCGCCGGGGGAGCCAAAACGGCACACAGCGGATTCAGCATCAGGGCAGCGGCGAGCGTCACGACAAAGCAGACGACAGAGAGCCAGAGCGCTTCCTTCTTGCTCATCTCTCCACGCGGTATTTGCCGGTTCGCCGTGCGCGGGTTGCGCCGATCGAACTCCGCATCGATTACCCGGTTGAGGGCGTTAGCCCCCGTTCGGGCGGCCAGCAGCGCCACGAGAATAATGGCCAAGAGGTCCCAGGAAGGCAATCCTCCCGCTGCGAGGAGCAGTGCCACGATGGCGAAGGAGAACGAGAAGATCGTGTGCTGGAACATGACCAGCACCCCGTAAGAGTGAAGCTTCCCATAGAAGCGGCCGAGAAGGCTCATGACAGCCGACCTCCGTTATCCTTGCTCTCATCAGAGCCTGCCGCAAGCAAGCCTTCATCTCCATCTCCTGCAGACCTTGCCTCCGCTCCCTGCGGCTCCTCATACGCTGGTTTCTCCACGGTCCCTTCTAAGATGAAGTCCCGAATCATCTGGCGTGCTTCCATCGCCTCCGGCATCGGAAAGAGCGGCCAAGCATGCATCATATCCGAAAACTCCGCATAGCGTAAGGCAACATGCTCCTGCTCCAGCTTCTCTCTCAAAAGCCGGGCATCCGGCAGCAGGCAATCCGCCGTCCCGATCAGCACCAGGGTTCGCGGAAGTCCCGCGAACGGACCGAACAGCGGGCTTGCGAGCGGGTCTCGCACGCCAGGCTCGCCCGCGAACCAGCGGCCCACCTCCGCGAGCCCGGGCGGCTGCAGGAATACATCCGCTTCCGCGAGCCGTTCCGCCTGGATCTGCGGATTGTTCGTCGCCACGTCGACCCATGGCGACAGCAGGGTCAGGCTCGCTGCCTCACGCCCGCTCTCGATCCCCCGTTTTGCCGCATTCAACGCAAGCGCGGCTCCGGCAGAATCTCCGATCAGGTGCACCGGTCCGTTCGTCTGACTGTGAACAAAGTCATAGTACCCGGCAAGCAACCGGTTCAGCGGAGCTGCGGTTGTCGCCGGGACCGTCGGATAGTTCGGAACAACAACGGCAAGCCCGGTTAACGCATGAAGGGCTTCCGCAAAAGCAAAGTGCGGGGGCAAAATCTCTTCAATATAAGCCCCGCCATGGTAATAGACGAGCACGCCCGAATGGGCTGACTCTTCGCCATAGCGATAAACCGCCATCTGTTCGCCATCCGGAGCTTCGTAGCTCTCGGTCTGCCAGTCCTTCCTCCGCACCTTCAAGGCCGGGTAGGGTGGCAGGCTCTGAACATAGTCGCGGATGGTCTCAGCACTCTGCCATTTGGCGTGAAAGCCCTCTTGAAGCAGTCGTCTCTTGATCTCGACGCTCTCCACGCTTGGCATGATTCCACCCTCTCTTCTGTGAAACGTCTCACACACATACCTCAGTATAGGATTTGCCTGTCCAGATAGCAATCCAAGAATTTGCCAGATGCCGCCTCGTGGTATACTGTGGAGGGAAGGGTGATTGAGATGAGCTCCATGACATTTAAGGCCTACGCCATAACCAATGAAATCGACTTAAACAAGATGGCGCTCGACTGCGGAATCCCCAAGAAATACACCTGGGAAGAGCCGCTCGTCCTCCAGGATGAAATTCTGGACACCATCCTTCGCAAAAAGACCGCCCCACAGCAAAAGGTGCTGGTCTTCTCCTTCGGCAGCGTCGTATTCCTCAACCACACGCAGCCCGATGAAATCACAACTTTTTTGAAATACGTGCAAACCTTCGAGCCCGAAATCAACCTCGCGGACTTTGATCGGTACACGGACGATTATCGGCTCCATATAGGAGAGACGGAGACGCTTCATCTTACAGACGAGTACGTCATCGTGCCGACGTTTGAACTGTTCTATCCCGAGTTGATCTCCACGGTTTTGGCCAAATCCGTCGCCCTGGAGAAGACGGAAGAGCAGCTCGGCAAGATTCTCGATCGGCTGGAGTCCATGATCGATCGTCTGGAAAAGGCCAACCTGCGCATCAGCGACAAGGAGCTCGCCAAGACAACAGCTCGAATCGTCCGCCACGAGTACAACACGATCGCATACATCATGATTCTTGATAAGCCGGACATCACCTGGACGAACAGCGAGGCGGGAGACTTTTACCACCAGATGTCCGAATTCTTCGAGCTTACCGACCGTTATGAGATTCTGAAGAGCAAGACAGAGATTCTCTATAACATCATGGAGGGCTTCTCCACCATCAGCCACTCCAACCGCGGCCTTTTTGTCGAGTGGGTCATCGTGCTTCTGATCGTCGCTGAGGTGATCCTCATGATCATCGAAGCGTTCCGCTAGGAGGGAGCACCATGCCGACCCTGAGGTTCAAAAGCTGTGTGATCGGCCCCCCGATTCCGCTCGACAAGCCCGCTTCCTTCTTCCGAATCGAACGGACGGCAAGCTGGAAGGAGTATGTGGAGCTTACGGGGCGCCATCTGGAGAGCATTTTGCAAAAGCCATGCGAGGACAAACGCGTCTACCTGTTCGAATATGGCTCGATCGGCTTCCTTAACTTCAATGAAGGGGAGCTGCAGATCTTCCTGGATTTCTTCGCCGGGCTGGTGGACGAAGTGGATTATTCCATGATCGCCCGTTACACGGAGAGCCATGTGTTCCAAGTTGAGGAAGACGGAACCTTTGCGCCCTGGGAGGGAGCCACCCGCACCTTCCGCCTGGAGGAATCCATCTTCCCGCTCGTGGCCAGCCTCCTGGCCAAGTCGGCCGCGCTCACCAAGGTGGAAGCGGATGTCAGTACCCACATCGACGAGTCCGAGCCCTACATCGACAAGCTGCGTCGAGGAAGCCTTCGCTTCAATAAGAAAGGCTCCTCGCACATGCAGGCGAAGTTCCTCAAGTTTGAATACACCAGCATCATGACCATCCGTCTGTTCGATCGCGCGACCGCCGATACGGACAGCCCGAACAGCCGGGCGCTCTACGATGCCCTCGCGGAGCATTATGAGCTGAATGACCGCTTCGATGTGCTGAACAGCAAGATCAGCAGCCTCCGTACGACGATGAAGACGTACAATTCCCTCAGCTACAAAACCAATGAGAACCGCCTGTACGTGCTCGAGATTTTCCTCCTCGCCCTCTTTCCGCTGGCGAGTCTCGTGCGAATGTGGCTCTCTCATTGACGGATGGACCCATTCAACATCAGAAAAAGGCTCCCTCCTAGGCGGCAGGCGATTCGTTCACCTGACCTCCGGGTAGGGAGCCTTGCTCGTTAACACCACCGGCATTCAACAAATATTCCATTTTCTTGGAGCTGCCAGCCTGCTACAATGAGGAAGATTCTGTATTTTACTTCAAGAATGAAATGGGGCTCGTTAATGTCGGTAAAAGGTCTGTTTTCTCGAAATACTTTGGTTAGTATCATTTTGATTTTTCTTATTGGGTCGGTACCTTCTCAAGCCTTCGCACAACAAGCGGATAGGGCTACCGCCGCTTCTTCACCGTCCACGAAATGGGAAACCGTTATCCCAGGTGAGTGGGACAAGATTTATCCTGTATCTGGCTACTATGTCGTGTTCAAGAACAAAAAGCTCGGGCTGTTTGATTCGGAGGGCAAGCTCATCCTGCCGGCGACATACTCCAACATCGTCTGGTCTGACACCGGCAACTTCCTTGGCGTTCGTTCCCTTTCCAAAGAAACGAATGAATACGTAAATCCGAAGGGAGAAGTGGCCTTTGCGCTTCCTGCCGATAAAGAAGTCTCCTCGTTCGTGAGCGGACGGGCCATCGTAAAAACACCCATCCGTCTCTTTGATGATAGCATACCCTCTGCGGGTGTAATTGACGAGAGAGGGACACCCATTATTCCATCGGGAAAGTTTTTAATGCTAGAGCGCGGCTCAGATGGAAAGGGAAAGCCGATTTACTTCTCCTACACCCTAATCGATTCCGGAAAAGAGGATGAAGAGGAAGAGCAAACCTCTCTTAAAGTCGGCATAATCGATGAGAGCGGCCGCGAGCTGGTTCCACCCATTTATGACCGTTTTTATGGTGAGTACCTTCCGGAACAAGGGTACCCTTCCATGAAGAGTGATTTTCTCTTTGCAAAAAAGAACGAAAAAATCGGAGCCATCAACCTGAAGGGTGATGTGGTTCTGCCCTTTGCCTATGATGAGATCCCCGACCCACGCGCCGTTAGTGCAGATTTCATTCTGGCAGAGGGCTGGAGCTATTTTGAACGTGGCGTTCAGGTGGTAACCCAGAAAAACAAGGTGGGACTCATCGACAAGCAGGGAAGAGTCATCATCCCGTTTCGCTTTGACGAGATCAAGGGATTCCGGAAAGGAACGTCAGCAGCGGATACCTGGTATCAAGTGACCTCCGGTAATAAGAAGGGTCTCTTTACTGGAGCTGGCGAGAAGCTGGCCGAACCGGTGTGGGACTCCATCGAGCTTCTGACGGACGGACGCATAGTGGCCACCAAAGGCAGCAAAATCGGCTTTTTTGATCAAACCGGCAAAAAGCTTACCGATGCCATCTACGATTCTGTCCCTTCTCTCACCGCCGCTTTGTCAGAGAAAGTGGACGGTGGACTGTATCTTATGAAAAAGAACGGAAAGTTCGGCTATGTCACGTCCTCCTTCCAGGAAGCTGTCAAATTCGAGTATGATCAAGCCTTGCCCTATCGAGAGGGGAAGGCAGCCGTAAAGAAAAACGGCAAATGGGGCTTTCTCGGAAAAGACGGCAAGCTGGCACTCCCCCTCCAGTGGCAGGAGGCGCAACCGTTTGGCGAGGGGCTTGCTCCTGTCAAATCGAACGAGAAGTGGGGATATATTGCTCCAAGCGGCAAGCTTATTCTCTCCCCGCAGTGGGATGAAGCCGAACCCTTCCATAACGGAATGGCCCGTGTACGGAAAGGAAAAGTCATTTCTTTTATCGACCCTAAAGGGAAGGTTCTTTTTGGTGAAGGAACCCTGCGAACACAACTACGAAAAATCGAAGATTACCCGGATGTTCTGTATATGACCGCCTTGGACTCTTCAGGAATCGGCCGGGTATTAACCCGCTCTGAAACCTACCTGTTCAATAAGTCCGGCAAGCTTCTGACAGGAGAAGGCTATACCACCATCACCCCGTTTGAGAAAGGAATTGCGCTCGCCTTCAATGGGGAAGGGGCTTATCGGAGAGGGCGAGAAGATGAGGGGAAAGCCGTCCCCTTCACCTCGAATTTCGTTGACGAATACATGGATTATTCCTACCGTCTAGCCGGGCCCTTCATCCCCGAACCGTTTGATAGCGAGAATGGGACCTTCTACCTTGTAAATGAAAAAGGGGAGCAGCTTGCTTCCGTTCCTCAGTACATTGGAGAGATGTGGTTCGAGGAAATTCACGCCATGAAAAGTCACCCGCAAGCGGTCGAATGGTTTGCGAAAGTGAGTGCCAGGGAACCATTCATTAGCGGAAAGACAGGCTCTTACGGGGTTTACCGGTTGAAGCAAGTAACGAAATAGACCCATCCCGCATCAGAAAAAGGCTCCCTCTCGGGCGGCAGGCGATTCGTTCGCCTGACCTCCGGGTAGGGAGCCTTCCTTGTTAACTGAATTAATCTTCGAATTCGACGTTGTGGTAGACCTGCTGGACGTCGTCCAGGTCCTCCAGCACATCGATCAGCTTTTCAAATTGTGCGACCGATTCGGCCGGCAGCGTGACGTAGTTTTGCGGGAGCATGGTCAGCTCGGCGACGGTGAAATCGTTCACGCCCGCTCCGCGAAGAGCTTCCTGCACGGCGCTGAATTGATCCGGCGCGGCGTAGACGATCACGGAGTCCTCTTCCTCCAGGATGTCGCGGGCATCAACGTCCGCTTCCATCAGGATTTCGAGCACTTCCTCGGCGGTCTTGCCTTCCAGACCGATGACCGCCGTCTGGTCGAACATGTAGCTGACCGATCCGCTTACGCCCAGGTTGCCGCCATTCTTGTTGAAGGCGGAGCGCACTTCGGAAGCGGTGCGGTTCACGTTATTGGTCAGCGCGTCGACGATGACCATCGCGCCGTTCGGCCCAAAGCCTTCGTAACGGAGCTCGTCGTATGTCTCGTCCCCGGCACCCTTGGCCTTGTCGATGGCGCGATCGATGATCGCCTTCGGCACGTTGTAGGTCTTGGCACGCTCTAACACAAATTTCAAAGCCTGGTTGGAATCCGGGTTGGGTTCCCCCCGTTTGGCCGCAACATAAATCTCCAAGCCGAACTTTGCATACACCCGGCTGACGTTGGCATCTTTGGACGCTTTCTTTTCCTTAATGTTGTTCCACTTACGACCCATCGGTTATCGCTCGCTTTCACGGTTTAGTACACAGTCGCTATCTATTATAGCTTTTCCCGTCGCTTCCGCCAACTCCATCCAGCCCCATTGTCGCTTCTTTACTGGCGCTTCCGAAAGAGCGATCGCCACCCGAACACCCTCGCTCGCACGAACACCCGCGACGCAATGGCTGCCAGTGCATAGAGCAAGACGAGCAGGAGTACAAACTGCCGTAACAGAATTACACAGAGAAACCAAGAGAGATACAATTGCCACCGCTTCAACTTTCGAGTAGAGGTGGGCAGATGCAGCACCCGATAGATCCAGTACCGATTTTGAAGGCTGCCCAGATATTCGTCACGGATCTGCTTGTTCTCCGGGTTGAGGCGGACGGCATTCTCCATATACAGCGTTTCCTTCTTGTAATCCCTGCGTACATGCGCCGCCCAGCCGAGGTACAGGAACACCAGAGGGCCTTCGGGATTGATCCGAAGGGCAGCTTCCTCTGCTTCCACGGATGCCGGATCGTTCTGACAGTTCGCCTCGAGGTAGCTGAGAGAGGCGAGGTACAAGGCATTTTCCGGATCCAATGACAGCGCCTCTTTCAACGCAGCCCTCGCGTCCGATACTTGTCCCTCCTTGTGATAAACATTGAACAGAAGATAGGGATAATGAGGTTCCGTGGGATCGATTCGCCGGGCTTCCTTCACATCCCGATGGAACTGAAAGTAATTTTTTTGATCGTAGAAGAGATTCACTCGGACAAACCAACCCAATTCACTGGCTGGATTCAGTCGCAGCGCCTCGTTGGCCCAATGAAGGGCCTCCTCATACCGCTCCTGCTTCAGGAAGATTCTCCCCATGAACGCATACGGCGCATCAAAATCGGGATCGTCCCGAATCCAATCCTCCGTTTCGCGGATCGCCTCCGGGTATCGCTTCCAGTCCAATAGTTGAGCCGCCCGTTGCGCGTGAGCAGACAATGCCATCGCCAGTTCTCCTTGCTGCCTATTTGATCCGGTGCGTGCGAATATAATCCAGTACCAGTTCGTAATCTTTATTCGTGTCGCTGAAGGTGGCGTAATTCTTCGCGGTGGAAAACCATTCCAGTGTCGTGGCCTTGCGCGCCTGGAAGACCGCCTTCAGATCTTCATCCGTAATCGGCTGAATGCTGCCGGACTCCAGAGAGCGCTCCAGTGCCTTTTCGACGGCATCGCGCACGATCTGCTCCAGATCCGCTCCGGAAAAGTGCACCGCGCCCTCCGACCATTTCTTCAGGTTCAGCTTCTCCTGCGGCTTGCCGGCGAACTTGAGCTCCAGGATGCGTTCTCGTTCTGCCGGCTCAGGCGGGGAAACAAAAAGTAGATGATTGAACCGGCCCGGCCGGCGAAGCGCCGAATCCAGGTACCACGGCGTATTGGTCGCCCCGATCACCATAACCTCTTGATTGTACGAGGACACCCCGTCCAGCTCGGTGAGCAGTTGATTCACGAGCATGCGGTCGTGGTGCTGGCGCATCTGATGACGGCTGCCGCCGAGGGCGTCGAGCTCGTCGATGAAGACAACGCACGGCTTTTCCTCGCGGGCTTTCTCAAAGATATCATGCAGGTTGTTCTCGCTGCCGCCCACGTACATATTCAGAATGGCCTGCAACTCGATATGGATGAAGTTAGCCCCGATCTCTCCGGCAATGGCTCGTGCCAGGAAGGTCTTCCCGCAGCCGGGGGGGCCGTAGAGCAGCATGCTGCCTCCTGCGGTTCGGCCGAAGGCCTCGAACATCTCGGGCTGCTTGAGGGGAAGGATGAAGTTCATCCGTATTTTCTTCTTGAGCGCTTCCATTCCGCCGACATCTGCGAAGGTCGTTTTGGGCTGCTCCGTCTCCACCATGTCGCCTTTTTCCCGGTTAAAGGAAATAACCTTCAGGTTGCGTCTTTTTTCGTTGTTCGGGCCCTCTTCCCCGTTCGGGGGCAAGCTGTTGTTGTCATCCGCCATGCCTGTTCCTCCTTGTGTTCACCTGCTGCGATCGATCTTGCATCCTAAGATAATTTCATTCTACCAAAACCAGCAGCGATCCCGAAAGAGAGAGCCGCTTTCTTCTGTGTCATATCCCGTTGATCTATTCTACGGAAATGTAAGCCGTGTCTTCGTCTGGAAAATCATCCGGGAACGCCTCGCAAGGCGTTTCCCCCGACAAAAAGCCGTAAAGAAAGTCTGTCATCCTCACGGGGTAGACGTGACAGTCAGGAGATCTCGATTCGTAGACGACAACCGTCCATTGATCGGGCGGCCCCTCGGTGAGCCAATAAAGTTCGTCTCCGTTATCTGTATAAGCCCAAGGAAGCAATCCTCCTGGCGCAGGATAAGCCTCGTATGGGTAATACTCGGGAAAGTTCGTTTTGGATACTAGATACGCCTCGCACAGTTCGCGCTGCCTGATCGACAAATTGATATTGACGTCCGGATCAAACGGCGTCAGAATCCACAAAAAGTCACCGACCCCTCCCGTGCCATAAATACGCAGAAACTCCTTATAATCCGCCGGGAGGTCCGTTCCCAACTGCTCCGCTGCCTCCCGCCACTCTTCTACGCTGCCAGGCTTATGCGGCGTCTCAGGTGGTGTAAGAATTGCGATCAACTTGTCCATTTTGCCAGTCTCCTCTCTTCCTCGGAATCATGCTGGCTGCAAGAGTTTCAATGCGAGATTCCAAATGAAAACCGCCCTGCCCAAATAAGCGTTGGGAAGAGCGGCGATTTCGATGCATTCCCATCGGATGCGCTAGTCACGATCTCATTCGTTGTCTTACTCAAAATCCTTCTCTCCGGTTACCGTTACCGAGTCGGAAGGCGTAAGCTCAACCGATACGGTTCCCTTCGCCTTTTGGCCGACCAGCTTGATCCGGGACGTACCGCCGGGTACATCCAGGGTCATCTCTCCTTTACCTTCCCCCTCAGCCAGCACCTGAACCGTACCGTCCGGCGGCAGGTAGACCAGCTTCGTCTTCCCCTTGGAGGCGGACAGCGTCCAGCTTATCTTGAGGGAGCCCGCATCGCTCTTGGGGTTATCCAGAGTCCACATCGTAAGCATGCCGCTGAAGCCTCGGTAAGACAGCTTTCCTCCGTTCGCATCGTTCTCTCCCTGCTTATCGGCAAAGGTGAAGCTGTCTCCCTCTCCTGCGATTTTGGCGGAATCGTTGTACACGGACACTTGCGCTGCCGATGTCCTCGCCCCGCACCCCCCGATGACGAGGCAGAGCAGCAGCACACCCCATACGCTCCAACGAGAACGCTTCGCTCTTGGGTTCATCTGATCTCTCCTCCGAGCCATTCTCCTTTTCCTCACCATACTACCAGATTGTTCCTTAAACACGCTAGTGCGTTCATTCACAATCCTTTCGCTCTTCGGATCGGAAGTCCAGTTCTTCTGCCATTTCCGAGGAAAAGGCTGATCGTCCTGCGGGAGAACCCAACTGGGAGGACCTGCTCCAAGCATGATCTCGCGTTTCCCGATGTGGAGCTTCCTGCTTCAAACGAGCAGAACGCTGCCTGCGGGCAACCAGCGCGTATCCTGCTCCATATAAGAGTACGAGCGAAGCACCCGCCACGAGCCCGCTCCCCTGTCCGGGGATGAGCGGCATGCTGAGCATGATGACGGCCAGACTGACGATGGCGATCCAGGAGGTAACAGGAAACCCGTGAAGACCGTAGGCTTCCACGAGGGGCTTCCGGTTGCGGCGGCGAAGCCGCCAATGGCTCAGCATGATCATCAAGTAAGCGAAGAGCAGGGTGAAGCCCCCGGAGCCGACCAGGAACAGGTAGACGTTCTGCGGCAGCAAAAGCCCCAGCCCGAGCGCAGCCAACATGGCGGCACCCGAGAGCAGAATTCCGCGCCGCGTGGATCGGCCGCTATCCCGCATCCAACGGGGAGCATGGCCCTCTTCGGCAAGGGAGCGCAGCATACGGCCCAAGCCAAACAGTGAAGCGAGCATCGTGGAGAGGATCGCCGAGACCAGCACGAGGTTCATGACAAAGCCCGCCCAACCGAACCCGTGCAGGGACAAAGCACTGACGAAGGGGCTGACGGAGGTGGACACGCGAGAGGAAGGCAGCAGCAGGAACAGCGAGGCCATGGCTCCCAAGTACAGGACAATCAGCAGCCCGATGGTTCGGTTGATCGCGCGCGGGATGGTTCGCTTCGGGTCTCGGGCCTCGGATGCGGCGAGTCCCAGCACCTCGAAGCCGGCATAGGTGAACATGACCATCAGCATGCTGCCTGCGATGCCGCGGATTCCTCCGGCGAACCAGCTTCCCCCGGTAAGCTGGCGCAAGCCCTCTGTGAGGGGAGAGGCTCCAGCGGCGGCTCCGGTCCTTCCCGTCAGTAGGCCGATGGCAAGAAGCAGGGCAAGCAGGATGAAGCCGGCAATCGCCGCCAGCTTGATGGCGGCCAGCCCGCTCTCCAGCTTGCCGAGGTACTCGGCTCCCAGCAGATTGAGCAAGGTGACGCCGACGATGATTCCGGCTCCTACAAGCGGCGTAGACAGCCCCGGGTACCACTCCCGAAGGAGCGTCGAGGCGGCGATCGCTTCGCTCGACATGGCGAGCACGAGGCCGGTCCAGTACACCCACCCGACGGTGAAGCCCGCCCCCCGACCGAAGGCCTTCTCCGCATAGGTGCGGAATGAGCCGGCTGCCGGGTTGGCGACTGTCATCTCGGAGAGAGCGGACAAGATCCAATACACGAGCACCGCCCCCACAACATAGGCGATCAGTACGGACGGTCCTGCCGCCTGGATCGCCACCGCTGAGCCGAGAAAGAATGAGCCGCCCACCACCGTCCCGAGCGCCATCATGGCAAGCTGCCACGCGGTGAGTCCCTGATCCTTTCGCTTCCCTGTCATGCGCTTCCCACCCTTGATTTTTTGCTGTCAGTATTTGCTTGCAGCGGGGATGTTAACCGCGATGCCCCCTCCCTATCTACTCATTCCGTCTGCTCAAAAAAGGCGTGGGGCTTTGCCCCACGCCTTTCCCCATGATTGAATTTTTCCGCTTCTGCCGATCCATCCGGCTGTCGTACGAGGCTCACACCCGGGCGTCAAAGCTGCCGTCCGGCTGAATTCCGCCCGTTCCCGGAGCGGGGCCGTTCATCTCTCCTGCGGGTGGGGCAGTCGGCGCAGATCCTCCCGCTCCTCCGGCAGAGGTTCCTTCTGATACGCTCGCCTTCTGTTGGGTAATCTGCTGCTCGAGCTGCTGGATTTGCTGCTGAAGGGCCTTGATGTTCTGCTCCTTCGTCTTGGCATCCTCCTGACTCGCCTGCTCCTTGCGAATCTCCGCCTGCAGCTTGGCCTTTTCCTTCTCCAATGCGGCCGTTTCATTCGTCGAGTTGGATGAACTTTTGGAATAAGCTGTAGATGCGGTCGAACTTCCTAGGGATGACACATTCATGAATCGTTCCTCCTGTGGTATAGGGTTACGGTCAACCCTCACGTTACCAGAGGCGCCTTAAATGAACCTGAAATGGGGTATAGGCAATGCCTATCAGGCAGATAGCCTTTTGATCTTAGACTCGTGTGCCCTCCAGCCGTATAGTAGGAGGCAAACCTGTTGATCGGAGGAAAATCCGCTTTGCTCTCATCCGTTCTGCTCACCCTGCAGCATGTCAGCCTGCCCCTGATCATTCCCATTGTTGCCGGAGCCCTGCTCGCCCGCTTCAAGGGGCTCGATACGAAGCCACTGCTCACCTTGTATCTGTACGTGCTCAGCCCCGCCATCATCCTGGACACGCTTCTCACCGCGGAAGTCTCCGCCCAGGATGTCTCCGGCATTGTCGCCTTCGCTGTGCTCAACCTGCTGGCCCTATGGGGCCTTGCAAGCGGGCTTAGCCGGTTCCTGCGGGCCGACCCCGCGCATACAGCGGGGCTCACCCTCATCACCACCTTCACCAACAGTGCCAACTACGGCCTGCCGCTGGTGCTGCTCGCCTTCGGACAGGCGGGGCTGGACAAAGCCTCGGTCTATGTCATCACCCAGATGATCATCGTGAACACGGTCGGCATCTATTTTGCCGCCCGCTCCCATTTCACAATCCGGGGCGCGATCCGTTCCGTCTTCTCGCTTCCCGCTATCTATGCCGCGCTGCTGGCTCTGGCGCTGCGCCTGCTTGCCCTGCCGGTTCCGGCAGATCTCGCCCGAGGCGTCTCCCTGCTCGCGGATGCCTATTCGCCCGTCGTCCTGATCGTGCTGGGGGCGCAGGTCGCCCGCATTCGCACGCCTGAAGCTCGTGAGCTGCCCGCGCGGCTCTTCTGGACCGGACTGGTCGTGCGACTCGTGCTGGCTCCGCTCGTCGCCTTGCTCCTCCTGCTCCTTCTCGGCATCGACGGGACGCTCTTTGACGTCCTGCTCGTTCTCGCGTCGATGCCGGTGGCCGTTAACGCCGTCGTCCTCGCCGAACGCTTCGGCGCGGCCCCCGTCTTCGTTTCGAAATGCATCGTCTGGACGACGCTCGCCTCGTTCCTCCTGCTGCCGCTCCTCATCACGCTGACGAGCTGATCGACACGCAGGCAAGGCTGCACACAGCCAGCTTGTTACAGCCAGCAATATTGCTTCCGGTAGCTGGAGGGAGAGACGGAGGTGTGCTTTTTGAACATTCTCCAAAAATGAGTGGTATCCCGGAACCCCACCCGCTCCATGATTTCAGAGATCGGAAGCAAGGTGTCCCTCAGCAGCGTTGCCGCCAGTTGGACCCGGTACTTGATCAAGTAATCGATGACGGACAGGTGGGTGTGCTGATAGAATTGTGCATTCAGCGTGGTCCGGTTCACGTGAAAGGTCCGGGACAGCTCGTTCAGCGTGATTTTGTTCGGGTAATGGGTATGCAGATAAATGAGTACTTCGTTCACGATATCCGGACTTCCCGCCGTCTCCTCCTCTGCCGAATGCCCCGCTTGCTCCTCGACTCGGGAGAGAAGGACAAGCACTTCCAACAGCAGAGAGCGTGACCGGCACGGCCAGTTAAACCCGATTTGAGCCTCCAGCACTTCAGAAAGCTCTGTGAAGGTCTTGGCGATGTGCCGGGCGCTGGCCGCATCCATCGGGAGGAGGAGGGGGTAGGGCCCGCTTCTTTGCGTAAAGGGGGAAACCAGATAGCGGTCCTGCTTTTCCGTGTCGGAAAAATCGGATTCGGGAGACCGGACATTGTGGAAGTCGAATTTGCTGTTCACCACAAACGGGTCGAACTGAACCGCCTTCATCTCAATCTCGGAGGAAGCATGCAGCTTGGGGTATTCCGTCTCGTTGATGCACAAGACCACCGGAGCCGTCCAGGGGGTATCCACTCCTTCGAACGACAGATGCCCCGAGCCCTTTTCGATCACCACAATACTCCAGCAGGGCGATTCGGGCAGCTTCTCCAGAAAAGAAGCCTCCTCCGAACTGGATAAAGGCAGTCGGTACCCCTTATGAATTCCCCTGCCGATGGTCACAAACTCCACGGAGCTCACCTCGGATCGTTCTCTCATTCCTCCTGATTATACAGTTCATTTCCAGTTTGTTGGTAGCTTTCCGAAAAAGGAACCTGTGAAAAACGTTGCAGAAAAGCAAACTCGTATTGCGGATCAACCATTCTCGCTGCAGGGACTTCCCCTTATGATGAACTCGTAGCAACCATTAATCATAAGGAGAGGGTTGAGCCATGAAGGTTCGGATCAATTCCAAAGGAGTGGCTTCCATGCTTGCGGTTGTTTTGTGTACGGCTTTGCTGGGGGCTTGTTCAAAACCGGACGAGGGCAAGGAGGCGGCAACCGAGAAGCCAACGGCAGTCGCCAGTGTTCTTCCATCGCTTGACAGCAGCAAGGCAAGCGAGAGCCCGAGCCCCAGCAGCACCCCAAGCGCGACACCGTCCCCTGCTCGTACCATCCCGGCCAAGCCGGTCGAGAACGGCCCGCTCACCATCCAGTATGTGGGCAATTCGTGCTTCTACCTAACCTTTCCGGACGGCACCACCCTCATCACCGATCCCTACCCCCACAAGTATGATTCGCCATTCGGGCCTGCTCCGGAAATGGATGTCGATGCGATATCCATCTCGCACTATCACCCCGATCACATGCCGGACGCCGACCAGTTCAAAGGAAATCCGATGCAGCTCCTTCCCGGTCAGATGAAGCAGCCCGTGCAAGTCGGAGGGGTGGAGGTCACCGGGTACAACTCCAAGCACGTCGCCCATGCGGGAGACAACGAAATCTTTGTTTTCCGGTATGGCGATCTGAAGATTGCTCACATGGGAGAGACCGATAAGATCGAGACGCCGGAGGCCATCGCGGCTGTCAAAGACGCGGACGTGGTGTTGGCTTATGCAGGAGGGTATGGCTCGGATACGGTGAAAAATGCAGTGCGGTTCAAAGCGCTCTATGACCTGGGAGTAAAGGTTTTGATCCCTCAGCATTTCAGCAATGACCCGAAGAATATCTTTTATGATGGTCCCACCATCGACCAGGTTCTGGCGGATGTGCCGAAGGGCGTCAACATCGTCAAGACGGATAAGTTTGTGGTGACCAAGGAGACGGAGAAGCAATTCATTCAACTGGACCCCATCAAGCGATAATAGAAAGAAGCCTTCGACTCCACGAGAAGTGGGGGAGAAGGCTCCTCTTACTACTGCGAGATCGAACGTTA
The DNA here is from genome assembly GCF_039888655.1 of Gorillibacterium sp. CAU 1737. NCBI lineage: Bacteria > Bacillati > Bacillota > Bacilli > Caryophanales > Paenibacillaceae > Gorillibacterium > Gorillibacterium sp. CAU 1737. The sequence continues at coordinate 62,681 of NZ_JBDQQO010000003.1, read as the reverse complement.
CGCAAACGGACTACCTTTCCACTTTGGGAAGCGGCAGGGTGGCAGGACCGGTCACAACCTTGCCCGTATAAGTGAAGCGCGAGCCATGACAAGGGCAGTCCCAGGTGCGGTCTCCTTCGTTCCATTCCACTTCGCAGCCCATGTGCGTGCATGTGGCGTCTAGGAGGTGAAGCTCCCCCTGCGGATCCCGAAAAGCCGCCGTCCGCCGCCCGTCAACCCGAAGGATCGCTCCGTCGCCTGGTGCGAGATCATCCAGCTTCCTCCAATGCCATTCCAGCTTGGCGCCTGCAAAATGTTGGGCGACGGTCCCCACATTGCTTGCAAGGCCCGGTACATCCGGGTCCAAATGAAAGCGGCTCGGGCTGTACAGCTCCTCATAGGGGGTCGCCTGGCCGGTTAACAGATCACGAAACAGGAGAGCGGAGATCGTCCCCGTCGTCATGCCCCATTTGCGAAAGCCGGTCGCGACATAGCTGTGGGTTCGTTTGGAGCTGACCCGTCCGATATACGGGAGCTTGTCTGTCGTAACATAGTCGTGGGTGGACCACCGATAGGGGAATTCGGATACGCCGAGCTGGTCGCGGGCCCATTTCTCCAGCGCTTGGTAATGGCGGATCGTACACCCTCCCTCTCCCGTGTGATGGGACTCTCCGGCGATCAGGAGCAGGCGATCCTCCCCATACGACAGGGAGCGTACCGAACGGGTTGGTTTGTCCGCACTGATATACATACCGGGGATGAGGGAGCCCGGAGCTCGAGCCGCGAGAATGTAAGAGGACTCCGGATGAACCCGCGCGAAGAAAAAGCCGCTTTCGTACACTGGATAATGCGAGCACGACACCAGGTCCCGGCAGATGATCTCAAGCCCCGGCGCAAGGATCGCCCGCATGGGCTCCTCTTCCTTCACTTTTTCCACTTCCGTATGCTCGAAGACTCGGCCGCCCCTATTCACAAACTCTTTGACGAGATAAACCAGATAGGGAACCGGGTGAAACCGGGCCTGTCCCGGCATCTTCAAGGCGCAGCGAGCCGAAACGGGAAGAGGCATCTCGGTCACAAGCTCTCCCGGTATCCCCAGCTCCTGATAGGCGGCGAATTCCTTGCGAACCTGCTGCTCTCCCTCCTCCGTGGTTGCATAGACGTAAGCATCCTCTTCGACCAGATCGCATGAAATTCCGGCCTCCTCCACCACCTTCCGAACGAAGGCGATCGCCTCCTGGTTGGCGCGGTAATAGAGTCCTGCCTTTTCCCGACCAAAATGCTGCATGTATTCGTCATAAATCAAGTCGTGCTGGGCGGTCAGCTTCGCCGTCGTATGCCCGGTGGTCCCTCCGAGCAAGCGGCCGCTCGTCACAAGAACGACCTCCTTGCCGGCTTTGGCCAGCAAATAAGCGGTGGTAATCCCAGCGATCCCTCCCCCGATGACGACAATCTCGGTTTCGAGCGTTTCCGTCAGCTTCGGGAACTGTGGAACTTCGGCGGAAGCAAGCCAATACGACTGCGGAAAAGGCGACAAGCTCATGTTCCATCCTCCTTGGCCACTAAAGTGTAAGGGGAGTTCCCTTCACAATGGGTTCTTCTCTTTCCACAGTTTGGCTATTCAGAGAAAAAAGATACGTTCCCCCGCTTATCTTCTCTCTCTTGTTTTTAAGAGTAGGGGATCGGAGCCGTTTGCATAAAAAAGACACGGCCTCTCTCGAGGGCCGTGCTTTGGTCTAGTCTTCTGTAGGTTCGGGAGGTCCGGTAGGTTCCGCAGGTTCGGCTGAATGGCCGGCAGGCTGACCAGGCTCGTCGGCTTCGGTCGCCAACCGCTCCACAAACGGCACATCCGCGGGGGCAAAAGTGTAATTCCTTAGCTCCGATCGTTCCGCCCAGCACCACTCATCATGGTCAATCAGCGCAACGCTTCCTTCTCGATATCGGGCCACCCAAGCGATAAGCCGGATCGAAAACGTACCGTAATCGTGCTCGTGGGTACCGAAGCAGGCCAGAGGCTCGATGACAATGCCCATCTCCTCCTTCAGCTCGCGAATCAGGCAGTCCTGCGGCGATTCTCCCGGCTCCAGCTTCCCGCCGGGGAATTCCCAGAACCCCGCCTGTGATTTCCCGGGAGCGCGTCGTGCAATCAGCACTTGGTTCCGCTCGTTGCAGATAATCGCCGCTGCTACCTCGATCAAGGCTTGTCCCTCCTCTTCCTGACAGGTTGCAATGCATCAAATCAGCTTATGTTCATACCACTTCGTGCCGCGGTATCTCCAAAGGAAGATCGCCCCGCGCACGCCCCATTCGGCCATCATGGCAACCCACACGCCAAGGATGCCGAAGCCGAACACGATGCCGAGCAAGTAGCCCAGGATCACCCGGAACAGCCACATCGTCAGCATGGAGGTGATCGAGGTGAACTTCGAGTCTCCGGCCGCGCGCAAGGCCGACGGGGTGATGAAGCTGACCGGCCACAGCAGGACCGAGACGATGGTACAGATCAGGACGATGAGGAAGATGTCGCCCACAATCTCGGCAGGCGGGCTGAATAGGTTCACCAGCGGATGGAAGAAAGGCATGAGTACAAGGCCGGTTATGAACAGCAGTCCGGAGCCGAACCACAGGAACGAGCGGATAAATTTGCGGGCATCGGGGATGTCCCCGCTGCCGATGCATTGCCCGACGACCGTCACGACGGTCAGCGAGAGTGCTGCCGCAGGGACTTGGAAGAATCCCGCCAGGGAGGAGCTGATCGCATTCGTGGCGATGGCGTTCGTGCCGAGGCTTACGATGAAGGTCTGCGTCAGCAGCTTGCCGCCGTTAAAGAACATCTGCTCCGCCGCAAACGGCAGGCCGATGAACAGGATTTTGCGCAGCATCGAGATGGGGAAGTGGAACAGGTTCCACACCTTGATCCGAAGAGAAACATCGATCTTGAACAGATAAAAGAGAGCGCAGGCAGCCCCGGCATAGCGAGCGATGTTAACCGCGAGGGTCATGCCGTAGACCCCCATGTTCAGCCACGTGATGAACACGATGTTCAACAGCACATAGGTGAGGTTCATGATGAGCGACAGCATGAGCGACGCTCTCGTTTTGCCGATGCCGCGAAGCGCTCCGCACACCGCCTGCACAACCCCAATCCCTGCATAGGAGATGCAACTGCCGATCAGGTAGGTGCGCGCGCTGTTCAGAACATCCGGTTCAGCGGAGCCGAAGAGCACATTCAAGACCGGATTATGAAAGGCAACGAAGAGCAGGCCGATGACCAGCGAGAGCAGGGTTACCGATGTGACAGAGCTTGCGGCCGCCTTGGCGACCATCTCCTGATTGCCGCTGCCTTTGTACTGGGCCACCACAACCGTACCCCCGGTTGCAACCGCGACAAAGACGTTGATGAGGAATATGTTCAGCGAGTCGACCATGTTGACCGCACTGACCGCTGCCATCCCGGATGAGCTGATCATCGCGGTGTTGACCAGGTTAAGCCCGACGATAAACGCCTGGTCGATCAGGATGGGCAGGAACAGCGCGATAATCTGTCGATAGTCCATCGATTTCCCGGAGAGGTGCCGGGTCAAAAAGCTTTTGCCTCTCTCGCTCACTTGCATGGAGTTCAAATCATCACATTCTTTTCTTAAGATTGTTGGGAACTATTACCCTATAAACGAAAAAAAGACTCTTCCACCGAAGAGCCTACCCCTGCGCTTCGATATAAGGTCAGGTCTATGCTTCAGGCCTGGGTTGGCATTCCGTTTGAAAAGTCTGACATCGGCTAGCGGATGCCATCGGGATAGAGGATACCACCGGGGGGACGCTTTTGTCAATGAAAGCGTTCGGTCCTCCTCGGTCCACCCCGGGCAGGGAAGAACCCCGGCATTTCTAGTTGCCATCCCCCCCCGCCCCCGTCCCACTCGGCCTTCCGCTCAGCCATTCGGGGGGGCAGGGGTTTCTATCATTCCTATCTGACGGAAACCGAGAATTTCCTCTCGTTCCCTAACCACCGACAACCGAGAGTTCTCTCTCTTTCCCTATCTCACCGGGAAACGAGACTCCCCTCTCGCTTCGATTCCTGCTTCTCTAGGCCATTCCGTTGCCATCCAGCATCCGGTATCCGACGCCTACCTCGGTGACAATGTATCGGGGCTCTGCCGGATTCTCCTCCAGCTTGCGGCGGATATTGGCCATGTTTACGCGGAGTGCCTGAGTTTCATTGGTGTAAGGACCCCAAATTTCCTTGCAAAGGTAAGCATGCGTAAGAACCTTGCCCGCATGCTTCGCCAACAGCAGCACGATCTTGTATTCGATCGGCGTGAGGTGGACATCGGCGCCGGCTACCGTGACGCGGCGCAGCTCATCATCGATGATCAGCTCGCCAGCCGAGAAGCGGAGACTGCCGCCAGCGGCCTCCGAATCCTGGGGCCGCTGGTTATGGCGAAGCGCCGTGCGGATGCGAGCTAGAAGCTCCGAGGTGCCGAACGGCTTTGTCACATAATCATCGGCGCCAAGGTCGAGCGCCTCCACCTTCTCGCGCTCGTGGCCGCGGGCCGATACCACGATGATCGGCACACGGCTCCACCCGCGGATGGTCTCCAGCACCTGGACTCCATCCACGTCCGGAAGCCCGAGGTCGAGCAGCACGAGATCCGGGCTGCGGGATGCCGTGAGCGCAATCGCCTCCTTGCCGCTTCCCGTCCGCACAACCTGATAGTCGTTGGAATGGAGGATCGCCGTGATGAAGTTGCTGATTCCTTCCTCATCCTCTACGACGAGAATGAGCCTCTTGTTGCTCATGGCGTTTCCCTTCCTTTCATCGGCAATGTGAAGCGGAGAATGGCGCCGCCCTCCGGGTGATTGCCCGCCTCCATCCTTCCTCCATGCGCCTTGATGATGGACATGCAGATCGACAGCCCGATACCCATTCCCCGCGAGGAATCCGCTTGTTTTCGTTCGGGAGAGATGTAGCTCTCGAATAAGTGAGGCAGGTCCTGTTCCGGGATTCCTTCCCCATTGTCGCGGACTTCAAATACGGCGAAAAGTCCTTGCTTACGGACACGGACTTCGATCAGGGTGTCCGCCCCCGAATGCCGAACCGCATTTTCCACCAGGTTGATCAGTACCTGCTCGATCAGGGTCCCATCCATGGGGACAAGCAGCAGCTCGTCGGGAATCGTCACCTGGATCTTCCGCTCGGGGAATCGCTTGCGAATGCGGCTGATCGCCTCCGCGACAATCTCCTCTACCGCCTCCGGCGCCGTTGCCACGTTCGCACCGCTTTCGTTGATGCGCGTCACCGAGAGCAGGTTCTCCACGAGCCGAATCAGCCATTGGGAATCCTCCTTGATGTCAGCCACCAGCTTGCGACGCAGCTCAGGCTCTAGCTGCTCCTCGCTTTCGAGAAGGACGGAGCTGGCTCCCAGAATGCCGGTTAGCGGCGTGCGGAGGTCATGGGAGATGGCCCGGAGCAGGTTGCTGCGCATCTTTTCCTTTTCCGATTGAAGGAGGATGTTGCGTTGCTCGTCAGAGAGCGCCTGCCGCTCCAGCGCCATGGCAACCTGAGAAGCGATCATGCGCAGGAAGATGCGATTCATCTGATCCAAGAGCCTCCCGTTCGTGCAGGATAAGCCGATGACACCCAGCACCTGCCCTTGCGCCATGACCGGCATGTAGAACGCCTTCGCCCCCCTCAGCGTGTCGGTTCCCGCTCCAGCCCGCTTTTGATTCGCAAATACCCAGTGGGCAACTGCCCGCTCCTCCTCCGTCTTCAAGAATGCTGCGTCTTGTTCTTCTTCTGGAGCGGGTTGGATCGTACAGCCCGCCCAGCCGTCCATCGGGTCCTGGGTATAGAAGACGACCGACCGCTGAAAGAGGTTGATCAGGTAGTCATTGGTCAGGTTCACAATGGGCTCAAGCCCGCGGGTGACGAGCAGCTTCTTGTTGATCTCGTACAGGACCTCCGTTCGCCTCTCCCGTTCGGCAGCGAGCTTCGCCTGTGTCTTGATCCGCACCGTCAGGGCGCTCGTCACCAGCGCGACGATCAGCATGATGACAAAGGTGATCGGGTAGCCCGACTGAAACGCGCGCAAGGAGAAGTAAGGCTCAATGAACAAGTAGTTGAACGACAGGACGCTGAGGATCGACGCTGCTACCCCGTAGACATAACCGGGGGTGAACCGGGAGATGACCAACACCGACAAGATGTCGATCATCATGATATTCGGCTCTCCAATGCCAAGCTCCCGGAAGGCATACGACAAAAGGGTAGCCGCCGCCAGCACCGCCAGCGTCTTCATGGTATCAAACCCATTGATGTTCAACTGGTGCAGGAGCCGGGGAGAACGGCTCTTCTTTCGCTTGCGGCGAGGGGCTTCGCTGTCCGCGATGATGTGGATCTCCACATGGCCGAGCCGATCGATCAGTTGATCGGTGAGGTCGCTTTCGAACAGGCTGCGCAGGCTTTTGCGCCCTTGGGTCTTGCCGATCACGATGTTCGTTACGCCGGAATGGCGCACATATTCCGCCACAACGGACGCGATCGCATGGCCGTTCAAGGTGACGATGTTGGCGCCAAGCCGCTCCGCCAGCTCCAGATGGGCGCGAAGTCGTTCGCGCTCCTCCTCATGGAGCAGCTCGCTGTCCGTCGTCTCTACATACAGCGCCGTCCAAGGCGCATGGAAAGCCTCCGCCGTCCGGGCCGTCCAGCGGATGCATTTGGCCGAGGACGGCGAGGAGCTGATGCAGACGAGCATCTTAACGCCCGCTCGGCTGTCCGTATGCCGCGATGCTGCTCCAGGCTCGTGGCTAACTCGGTCAGCCGCCCGACGCATCGCGATCTCGCGCAGATGGCGCAGGTTCGAGACGGTGAAGAAATGCTCCGTCGCCACCTTCGCCCGCTCCGGCCGGTACACCTTTCCCTCTTGAAGCCGCTTGAGCAGCTCCTCCGGCTCAATGTCAATCAGCTTCACCTTGTCCGCCTGATCGAAGACCGAGTCGGGGATTGTTTCCCGCACGCGCACCTCCGTGATGCCCTGCACGATATCGTTCAGGCTCTCCAGATGCTGCACATTCACCGTCGTGTAGACGTCGATTCCCGCACGCAGCAGCTCTTCGATGTCCTGGTATCGTTTGCGGTTGCGAACACTGTCCGCATTGGTATGGGCGAGTTCGTCGACGAGGATGAGCTCGGGTCTGCGCTCCAGCGCCAGGTCCAGGTCAAACTCCTTCAGCTCCATCCCCTTGTGCCGAATGGTCTTGGGCGGCAGAGCGGGGAGGCCGCTGAGCAGCTGCGTCGTCTCCGGTCTCGTGTGCGGCTCCACGTAGCCTGCCACCACATCGACGCCCGCCTGGAGCTGCTCCTGGGCCTCGTTCAGCATCGCATACGTCTTCCCCACCCCGGCCGCATACCCGAAAAAGATCTTCAACCGGCCGACCCGCTTCGATTCCTCCGAACGAATCCGCCGCAAAATCCGGTCGGGGTCGGGCCGCAAGTCTTCTTCGTGTTCCATGATGAGCCGCCTCCTGTGGGGAATGTCCGTCCGTTCGCGTGATGCTCGCCAGCTTGGTCGATCTATATCGGTCTGATGCGCCTGCCGCATTGCGCGGGTGATTGTCGGGTATATGTGGGGGGGCGCTTTGTTTTTGCGGCAAATTAACGATATGAAAAATCATTATTTCACTCTTTGCGCGCCGATTGGATCAATTAAGGATACCGGAGATCGCTATTTCAGCAAACATGCTTCTTTACGGGCGCTTTGGAACAAGTAAGGATATGAAATATCGTTAATTGATCTTTTCCGTGCCATATTCGCTGAATAAAGATAGAAGAAATAACTATTTCTGTAGCACAACGCCGTGCAGCTGCGGGCAAGAGAGGCACGGCCCATTGAGAATCCCATTGGCCTTTACGGGCCTTCCCCCCCAACTCTCGCTTGCATCGGCCGCTAGCGGGTTAAGCCGTCCAGCTCTGCATTCACCCGCAGCACGTTCACGGCCGGCTCGCCCCAGAAGCCAAGGAAGCGCTCCGTGGTGTGCCGCTCAATCATGCGGCGGACGTCGTCCTCCGCTATTCCCCGTACGCGGGCGATGCGGGCGACCTGATAGTCCGCCGCCGCAGGCGAGATCCGCGGGTCCACTCCGCTGCCGGACACCGTCACGAGGTCCTGCGGGATCGCTGCCTTGTTACCGGGATCAAGTGCCTGCCACCGGGCGACTCGCTCCGCAACAGCGGCTTCCTGCTCCTTCCCCGTTGCGGAGAGATTGGAAGCCGCTTGAACCGGGCGGCCGATCAGGTAGCGAGGATCGGCAAAGGATTGGCCGAGAAGCTCCGAGCCGATCGCCGCCTTTGTTCCATCTTTTAACGTTACGCTCATTATACTCCCATTCGCTTCGTGCGGATAAGCCAGTTGAGCAACGCCTGTAACCAGGCCGGTGTAAGCCACCCCCGTCAACAGGGTCAGCAAGGCGAAGCTGACCAAGGTCGGTCGGAGGAGATGCAGGAAAGTACGCATGAGAACCAGACTCCTTTCGAAATAAAGACACAGCATGTTCATCTCAAGCGATTAGCAATCAAGCATTCGATTACCAACCATTCAAGCGATTCCCAGAGCGGTGAGCAGCAGGTCAATTCCCTTGATGGCCACAAAAGGAGCCACTACGCCGCCAAGCCCATAAATCAGCATATTGCGGCCGAGAAGCTTGCCCGCAGGCATCTCCCGGTATTTTACGCCGCGCAGAGACAGCGGGATCAAGGCGACGATGATGAGCGCGTTATAGAGAATAGCGGATAGGATCGCGCTGGTGGAGCTCGTTAACCCCATAAAATTCAGCTTGGCCAGCTCCGGGTAGATGCCGAAGAACAGCACCGGGATGATGGCAAAATACTTCGCCACGTCGTTCGCAACGCTAAAGGTCGTGAGCGCGCCACGGGTCATGAGCAGTTGCTTGCCGATCTTCACGATGTCGATCAGCTTGGTTGGATTGGAGTCGAGGTCCACCATGTTGCCCGCTTCCTTCGCCGCCTGCGTGCCGGTGTTCATCGCCACGGCCACGTCAGCCTGTGCAAGCGCCGGAGCGTCGTTCGTGCCGTCGCCGGTCATGGCGACCAGGTGCCCCTTCGCCTGATAGTCGCGGATGAGGTCCAGCTTCGCCTCCGGTGTCGCCTCGGCGAGGAAGTCATCCACGCCTGCCTCGGCGGCAATGGCGGCAGCGGTCATCGGGTTGTCGCCCGTGATCATGATCGTCTTGATGCCCATCTTGCGAAGGTCCTCGAAGCGCTCCTTCACGCCGTTCTTCACGATGTCCTTCAGGTAGACCACCCCGAGCACCACGCTGTTCTTCGCCACGACGAGCGGAGTACCGCCCGCATTGGCGATTTGCCGAACAAGCCGGTCGCAGGCGTCCGGGTATTCCCCGCCGCGCTCCAGCACAAACGCCTTTACGGCATCGGCTGCACCTTTGCGTATTTCGTTCCCCTGATAATCGATGCCACTCATCCTCGTGCGGGCGGAGAAAGCCACGAAGGAGGCCCCGAGCTGTGCGAGCTCCCGCCCTCTCAGGTTGAAGCGCTCCTTGGCGAGGATAACGATGCTGCGGCCCTCTGCCGTTTCGTCCGCCAGCGAGGACAGCTGCGCCGCGTCGGCGAGCTCTTCCTCGCTCACGCCGGGAACCGGGAGGAATTCGCTCGCCTGGCGGTTGCCGAGCGTGATCGTGCCGGTCTTGTCGAGCAGCAGCACGTCGACATCTCCGGCCGCCTCGATCGCCCGACCGCTCATGGCGAGCACGTTCGACCGGTTCAGGCGGCTCATGCCGGCGATGCCGATCGACGAGAGCAAGGCGCCGATCGTCGTCGGCGCAAGGCAGACAAGCAGTGCGACGACATTGGTGATGGAGATGGCGCGTCCGCTTCCGGCGAGGCGGCTCGAGAAGTCGGTGAACGGCAGCAGGGTAACCGTCACCGCGAGAAAAATGAGCGTTAGGGTGACGAGGAGAATCTGCAGCGCGATCTCATTCGGCGTCTTCTTGCGGGCAGCTCCCTCCACCATCGAGATCATCTTGTCGAGGAAGCTCGTACCCGCCTCCGCCGTGATCTCGATGACAAGCCAGTCGGAGACAAGGGTCGTGCCGCCGGTAACCGCGCTGCGATCCCCGCCCGACTCCCGGATGACCGGAGCCGATTCGCCGGTTATGGCGCTTTCGTCCACGGAGGCGGCTCCCTCGATCACATCGCCGTCCATCGGGATCTGGTCGCCTGCTTGCACGTAGACGAAGTCCCCTTTTTTCAGCGCGCTGGACAGCACTTCTACAAAATCCTCATGGTTCCTTGCGTCTTTCAGCTTGCGGGCCAGAACATCCTTGCGCGCACTGCGCAGACTGTCCGCCTGCGCCCGGCCTCTCCCTTCTGCGAGGGCTTCCGCGAAGTTCGCAAACAACACGGTGAACCAGAGAATGATCGCTATGGCCAGAACATACCCGGCCTTCTCGTCATGATAGCCCGCGAATGTCAGGCCATACAGCACCGACACCAGGACGGCTCCCAAATAGACCACGAACATGACCGGATTGGATGCCTGGACGCGGGGCGAAAGCTTCGCGAAGGATTGCTTGATCGCATCCCGGTAGATGGCCGATTTGGAGGATGCTCCGTTGTTGTCTGTCATGGAATTCACCTCATTAATAGTTGGTCAGGAAGTCAGCGATCGGCCCCAGCGCGAGCGCAGGCAGAAAGCCGAGTGCGCCGACGAGCAGAATGACGCCGAGCAGCATGCCGATGAACAGACCGCTTGTGGTGGACAGCGTTCCTTCGCTTGCCGCAACGGTTTTCTTCTTGCCCAGGTTGCCTGCAAGAAGCAGCACGGCAACCAGCGGGATGAAGCGCGCCGCCAGCATGATGAAGCCGCCTGCCACATTGGTAAACAAGGTGTTGGCGGCATACCCGCCGAAGGCGCTGCCGTTGTTATTGGCCATCGAGGTGAACGCGTACAGCACCTCCGAGAATCCGTGCGGCCCGGGATTGGTCAGCCAGGAGGATGCCGCAGGCAGGCTGACGGCGACGGCCGTCCCGATCAGCGTTAAGAGCGGCGGGGTGAGCACGATGAGGCACACCATCTTCATATCGTAGGGCTCGATCTTCTTGCCGAGATACTCGGGGGTTCGCCCGACCATCAAGCCGGCGATGAACACGGTGAGGATGACGAATGCGATCATGCCGTAAAGCCCGCTCCCCACACCGCCAAAAACGATTTCGCCGAGCTGCATGAGGAACAGCATCATCATGCCGGAGAGTGGCGTGAAGCTGTCATGCATGGCATTAACGGCTCCATTCGAAGCAGCTGTGGTTGCGGTCGCCCACAGGGATGAGGTGCCGACCCCATGAATGACCTCTTTCCCCTCCATGCTTCCTCCGGCGGCAACTCCGCTGTAGACCGGGCCCAAGCTATGCTCGCTGAAGGTTACGATAGCCAAAGCGGCAAGGAACAGGACGAGCATGACGGCATAGAGCGTGCGTCCTTCCTTCCGCTTCTTCACGGCAACGCCGAAGGAAACGCACAGCGCAGCGGGTAGAAGCAGGATCGCGAGCAGCTCCAGCAGGTTGCTGAAGGCGGTGGGATTCTCGAGCGGATAAGCCGAATTGGCTCCGAAAAAGCCCCCGCCGTTCGTTCCGAGCTGCTTGATGGCGATCTGGCTCGCCGCCGGGCCGAGCGGCACCAGTTGATTCACGCCATCTGCCAGCGTATGGACCCAACGGTAGGAATCGAACGATTGCACCACACCTTGAGAGACGAGCAGGAGAGCGAGAACGAGAGAGAGCGGCAGCAGAATGTACAGCGTCCCCCTCACCAAATCGCGCCAAAAGCTTCCGAGCGTCCCTTTTCCCGTACCCAGAAACCCGCGGATCAAGGCGAAAACAACGGCCAGTCCGGTTGCCGCGGACACGAAGTTTTGGACGGTGAGGCCTAGTGCTTGCGTAAGATAGGACAGAGTCGCCTCACCGGAATAAGCCTGCCAATTCGTATTGGAGACGAAGCTGGCGGCGGTATTGAAGGCAAGACCCAGGCCGAGCGCCCCTTTGTGCTCGGGGTTAAACGGCAAGCCTCCTTGCAAAAGCTGCAACAGCAGGACGACCACAAGCCCAACGCCGCTGAACAGGAGGACGGACCCGGCATAGCGCCAAGCCGTCATGTCCTCCTCCGGTTTCACGCCCATGCAGCGGTAGATTCCTCGCTCTACGGGAGAAAGTACGCGGCTGAGCCACACCCTTTCCCCTGCCATTACTCTGGCCATATATCGGCCGAGAGGAATGGAGAGTCCAATGAGGAGAAGCAGGAACAGGCCATCCTGTAGAACAAAACCTTTCATGGCGAATGCCAACCTCCCTTTTTCAATAAGGAGCTGCGAGGAAATGAGCGATACTTATTTCGTCGCAGTCTCTCAGCCCCTGGTACGTGTTTGCAAACCCGCTCTGGGACACGCAGTTCGTCAGCAGCCCGCCCCGGGATCAGAAGCCCTATGACTCCATCTTACGAAGAAGGGGATAAATACAGGGTTAAGAAGCGCGGGATCGCCATAAAGATGGTGTTAAGACGCATGAAAGCGGATTATGACAATATTTTACAGTTGAAACATTGTTCTTGCGGTTGTCTTTCTTTATAATAGAGAGGGATCGAGTACCGAATTGCCAATAAGAAACGGAGGTGGCTTTTCATCGTGGACGATGAACCTGAGAGTGCTCCTCACAGGGAGTGGATGATCAAGCACGAGGCAATACCCGTTCTTCCTCCTCAACGAACGGCGAGATTTTACCCGCGGATTTGAGTTTCACCTACACCCCCGCCTATTGAATCTCACGAACATGGAGGATGAACGAACCACATGATAGCCATTATTGTTCTTGTCTTGCTCATCGTTTTGAACGCTTATTTTGCCGCTTCCGAAATTGCCCTCATCTCGTTGAATGACAACAAGATCCGGGCCATGGCCGAGAGCGGTCATAAGAAGGCCAAATCCCTGCAGAACCTTCTCAGCGAGCCGAGCCGTTTCCTCGCAACCATTCAAATCGGCATTACGCTGGCCGGCTTTCTTACCAGCGCCTTTGCTGCAGACAGCTTTTCCACGGACCTGGCGGCTTGGCTTCTGTCCCTCGGCGTTCCTCTGTCGGAGGGCGTGCTCCAGACGCTGTCGCTCATTCTGATCACCTTGATCATGTCTTACTTCTCTCTCGTGTTTGGGGAACTCGTCCCCAAGCAGCTCGGGATGCGCAAGTCTGAAACCATCGCCATGATGGCGGTTGGTCCGCTGACCTTCCTATCGAAGGCCGCTTCGCCCGTCATCAAGCTGCTGACCGGGTCGTCGAACTTGCTGGTTCGCCTGTTTGGGGTGGACCCTAAGGACAACCAGGAGCAGGTGACCGAGGAAGAGATTCGGATGATGGTCGACGTCGGCAACGAAAGCGGCGCCATTCAAGAAACCGAGAAGCAGATGATCAACAACATCTTCGAGTTCGACAACAAGACCGTGTCCGACATCATGACCCACCGCAGCCGCGTGGTCAGCCTGCCTGTCGACCTGCCTCTTACCGAGGTGGCCCACCTGGCCAATCTCGAAAAATACTCCCGCTTCCCCATTTACGAGGGGAATGTGGATAACATCGTCGGCGTCCTTCACACGAAGGACCTGATTCAGTACTTGGACGGCCACAGCGGCATGAAGGAAGAGTTCTCGCTTCGAGCCCTTATGCGTGTCCCCTATTTCGTCCCCACTTCAAAACGCATTCACTTCCTGTACCGCGAGCTCCAGAAGAACAAGAACCACATGGCCATCGCAATCGACGAATACGGCGGCACCGCCGGGATTGTCACGATGGAGGACCTTCTGGAGGAGATCGTCGGCAATATCTTCGACGAGCATGACGAGGAGGAAGAGCTGGAGATCGAGACGGTGGCGGAAGGCGTTCACCTGATCAGCGGCATCACCAGCCTGCGGACACTGAAGGACTTCCTGGACATCTCGCTCCCTTATGAGGAATACGACACGCTAAGCGGGTTCCTGATCGGCCAGTTGGGCCGAATTCCGAAGACAGGCGAAGAACCCGTAATCGAATTCGGCGGGTACCGCTTCCTGGTGCAGGATGTCTCTGACAAACGTATCCTGCGCGTGAAGGCCAGCCGAATGACTGCTTCCCCCAATGAAGCGGACGCATCGAACCCATAAAACAAAGCACGATCTCCGGACCACAGCCTGCTGGCGGACGGAAATCGTGCTTTTTTCTTTGGTCAGGGTGGTGCTGTGACAGCGGATGACTTGGGTTAACCCATTTTCTCCCTATTCAGCACAGTTCCAATCCTTATACACTGGAATTATCGATGACACACACGATCAATAAGCCAACTCAAAGGAGAAGACGCGCTCATGTGGATGAAGCAATTGGCAGAAACGACGGCTCCAGCCGCCTATGAAAAAGGAACAGCCCAGATGTGGACGGACCCCTACATCTCGGAGCAGCTGCTGCATGCCCATTTGAATCCGGACATCGATGCGGCAAGCCGCACCAAAGAAACCATCGAACGGTCTGTGTCATGGATTCACGAAGAGCTTTGCGGAGGGGATCATTCTCTCGCCATTCTCGATCTGGGCTGCGGCCCCGGCCTCTACGCCAATCGATTGGCGCAACTGGGACATCCCGTTACGGGGATCGACTTCTCGTCCCGTTCCGTAGACTATGCTCGGCGGCAGGCAGACGAACAGGGGCTCCGTACGGTCTTTGAAGTTGGAGATTATTTATCTTGCGAGATCCCGGGCACCTACGATCTCATCCTGTTGATCTATTGCGACTTGGGTGCGCTGAATCCCCAGGAGCAACATCTCCTTCTCACCAGGGTCCAACGTGCATTAAAGCCAGGCGGGCGGTTTGTATTCGATGTCTTTCAGCCCAACCGGTACCGCGATCACCGGAACGCCCGCACCTGGCATGCCGCCGAAGGCGGGTTCTGGAGAAAGGACGCTTACCTCTGCCTGGAATCCACTCGCTGGTATGAACAAGAAGGTGCCCATCTCCATTCCTATCACATCTTGGATAAGGAACAGCGGATGGACACCTATCTCATTTGGGACAAAACATTCACGCCGGTGGAGCTCTCGACCTTGCTTGAGCAGACCGGATTCGGTCAAGCGGCATTCTGGGGAGATTGCACGGGCAGCCTCTATAAAGCTGAAGCGGATATGCTATGTGCCGTGGTACCGCGGGATTTCAGTTGTTAATCGGGCTTGAAACTTTCTGTCCTCCATCTTCGTTATATAGATGCATCTACTAATGATTAGGAGGATTCCCATGAAAAAGAAAAGCCAATGGATCTCGGTTGCTGTCACATTCGGGCTGCTCGCCGCGGGGAGTGCGGAAGCAGCATCGGATTCGGCAGCTGCCGACACGACGATATCCGCTTCAACTTCCGCCCCCCTTGCTGTTCCTCCGTCTTCTCCCATTCAGCCTTTTGGCATCTATACCGGTTACGTTTATTTATCTAGTTCGTCCGATAGCCTTCAGTTATTGGGAAGCGGCTCTCTGTCCATTACCGCCTCTACCTTTGCCAAAATTCCGGTAGATACCATCGGGGCCAAGCTTCAACTGGAGCAATGGAACGGCAAGGATTGGGTAGCGGCAAGTGCGGAAACGAACCAAAAGGGAAGCCGTGTCTCCACTTATCGAGCCGCTACCACCTGTTACGTTACGAAGGGAGGTATTTATCGGGCAAAGGTTACTCATTACCTGGTACACAACGGCTTAGCGGAACAGGTTGTGGAATATACGGAATCGCTCTACAACTATTGAGCCATTATTCCTTAATTCCTGCCATGAAAAGGAGCGTATCAGCCGGAACTGCCCCTCTAAGGGTTACATATAGATCGCCCGATAGAAAGTCAAAGCTGCTCTGTCCATCCAATGTCTCAAACAGGAAAGCGTCATTTCCTCGGAACTTTAATACCCTTAGACTTCCGTCCTTGTCCTTGTAGTCCATTCGCATTTTGCTTCCGGGACTGAGCCATTCGATGCTTAGGTGGATCACATGCTTCTTCGCTTCATCCATATAGGTGAAGATAGCTGCAGCTTGTTTCGCCGGAGCCGTCGGACTGGACAAGTAAATATCCGCCGTATCGAGAGCAAAGCCCTCCGGTACCTTAGGCTTCAAAGGGAGCGGATAGGGAAAGGCCCTCTCCGCCTCTTCCCAGGTGTGAAAAGCCGTCTGCACAACCTCGCTGTCTACCAATTGAATGAGGTGATCCTCCTCAGCCGGTTCATCATCAGGCGGGAGGGACACCGGAGGCGATTCATGAATCATATCCTCCGCACCAAACACAACTCGAGTCACTCCATCCCGAGCTTGGATCAAGGAATCGAACAGAGGCGTGAACGCCTTGGTCAAGCCCGGGCTATTAAAGAGGAGAGCTCCTATCAGGAACGAAGAAGCCACATACGGAAGGACTCGCAGCCGATTGCTCCGCTTTCGGCTGCGCTTTAATTTGGCATCGACACGTTTCCACGACTCTCCGGGATCAGGGATATCGCCCTTGTTCTTCACGGCTTGGTCCATCGCTTCCTCAAAAAGCCGATCAAATGGATCTTCGCTCATCGCGTTCCTCCTTCCAATCGCGGTTCAACCTCTTCTTCATCGCTTCCCTTGCCCGGTATAATTTATACTTGACGACTTCTTCTGTGATGTCGAGCTCGGCCGCGATCTCTCGGTAGCTGAGCTCTTTCTTCCACCGAAGCTCGATGAGGACCCGGTATTCCGGCTTAAGTTCAAGCAGGCACCCCTCAATCGCTTCGGTCAGTTCCATAAGCTCCACTTGCTTTTCCGTAGAGCCGGGCTCGGTTGCATATTGAATGCTGTCACTGATATAAACACTCTCCGGATCGACTTCGTTGCGCCTTTTTTTGGATTTTCGCAAATAATTATAAGTCATATTCTTCACCACAACGCGGATCCATGCCCACATCCGGCCTTCTTCCTCCAGAGGAGGAAGATGACGCACCACCTTCAAAAAGGCATCCTGCAGGACATCCTCCGCTGTTGCGTGATCATTCACTACATAAACAACCATCCGGTAAAAGGTCCGGTAATAGTCCTGATAAATCTCCTTTTGACAAGCCGGGCTCAGCGATTCAAACTTCGCGTGGGCCAAGAGTTGGAGCTTGCTCGCCATGTCCCGAAGCCTCCTCTTGGGAAAGAAAACACTACAGATACAGATATATCCATAAGACCTCGTCCATTATAGCAAAAAACAAACCTCCCACACGAGGAGGTTTGTCCATATCGTCCATATTTTCTTAATTTTTCACACCTCATCCCATTTTTCCCTCTTGATCACAAGAATGGGAGGGCGCATCTTCACCAGGCAGCGTGCTCTTATAGAACGTTCCCCAATCATACATCGCCCGGATGACCGGCTCCATCGTAAAGCCCAGCTCAGTGAGCTCGTATTCCACACGGGGCGGAACCTCGGCATAGACGGTTCGTTTCACAATCCCGTCCTCCTCCAGCTCGCGAAGCTGCAGCGTCAGCGTCCGATGAGTCACGGCGGGCATCATCTTTTGCAGCTCGTTAAACCGCTTCTTTCCCGCCAGCAGCCGGTACAGGATGACGCCCTTCCACTTGCCGCTCATGATGCGGAGAGTCGTCTCCACCGCGCACGGCGGCACAGCTGAAGCAGACGAGCGCGTTCGACGATCCATCTTCATTCCCCCTTGAACTTTAGGATAAAAAAAGATACCTACGTTTCTATTTGTATATTATGTACCAAAGTTTTGCGTACTTCAATTCTGAATCGCGACCGTCTATACTGATACCAAAACCGAAGAAGGAAGGGTTGTTCCATGTCAGACGTCCGCAAGCAGATTCTCGACGCCTTTCAATTCCGCCACGCGACCAAGCAGTTCGATTCCTCGAAAGCCATCCCCGAAGAAGATTTTGAGGTCATCCTGGAGGCCGCCCGGCTGTCTCCCAGCTCCTATGGCTTTGAGCCTTGGAAATTTCTCGTCGTGAACCGTCAGGAGCTGAAAGATAAGCTCGGGCCGATTGCCTGGGGAGCGCAGAACAGCTTGAAGGGAGCCCGCCGTTTCGTCATCCTGCTCGCGCGCAAAAAGCCCGATACTCATTACGGCTCCGCCTACATTCAGCACATGATGAAGGACGTCCAGCATCTGTCTGACGAGGTCGCCGGGATGAAGCTGGCTTCGTTCGAGAACTTCCAGAAAAACAACTTCGAGCTTTTGGAAAGCGATCGTGCCTTATTCGACTGGGCCTCCAAGCAAACCTACATCGCCCTCGGCAACATGCTGACCGCGGCTGCTCTCCTCGGGATTGACTCTTGCCCGATCGAAGGGTTCCATCGCGCCGCTGTGGACCAGTTGCTGGCGGAAGAGGGGCTCCTCGATTCGGAGCATTTCGGCGTCTCGGTGATGGCCGGCTTCGGTTATCGGGCCGTGGAGCCGTATCCGAAGACTCGGCTTACCCGTGAGGAAGTCGTTCAGGTTATCGACTGAGCTGAGCCGGGGAAGCCAGTCGGGCGATCCACGTACGACAAACAAGCGAAAGCGCGAGAGGCCTAACGGCTCCTCGCGCTTTCGCTTGTTTCAATGCCGGACAGTCTCACTTCTTCCAAAACGAGAAGAAGGAGCTCTTGACGGCCGGGCGGCGGTTCGGGTCTACCACCTCGCGGTAGGAGGGACCCTCCAGCTTCTCCATGAGCGCTTCTGCGCCGTGACGCAGCTTGTGATCCATCTCCTGTGTATAGAGCGGCAGCACGTTGTAGATGCGCAGGGTCTCCCCGCTGTCCATTTTAAGCTCTGGAAAAGCCGGTCCGCCGAGCGTCGGCGGCATCAGCATGACGCCGCTAAGCTTGGTGCGGGACGCAAACGGCTCGGCCGGATCTCCGTTCGGGACCGTATGCCCCGGGCCCAGCCAGGTCTCGTACTCGTGAGGCAGGCGAGAAAGAATCTTCAGCCACCGAATCGGCCAGTAGTGATTCTCATCCTGGAAGGCATCATCGGTCAGCGGCCATGAGGAAGGCAAGGCGATCATCAGCTCCGCAAACCGGTAATCCGGCAGCTCCTCGGGCGTCGTCATGGGCAGATAGCTCATCCCGGTCGTGAAGAGTACGGTATAATCCCGCTCTGCGGACGGGGGAATCACATGGACGTCCACGTGAATGGTGTCCGACAGGATTTCGTGGAAGACGCCCTCCGATTTCCCGATGTGCTTCTCGAAATGAGCCTCGATCTGCTCGCTCCACCCTTCCCTGCCGTAAGACGGGGCTCTCCACTCCTCGGTTTCACGACCTTGATGCCGGTAGATCGGCTGGCCGGATGGGGAATACTCCGACGGTTCTGACATGCCTTCTCCTCCTCATGCGTTGTTCTTCCTCTTTCTTACCCCGCGAAGCGGATTAAATCACACCTTGAGCCAGCATGGCATCCGCTACCCGGCGGAAGCCGGCAATGTTCGCGCCTACGACCAGATTGCCCGGATGCCCGAACTCCTCGGCCGCTTCCACCGCCTGCTGGTAGATGCTTCTCATGATGCCATGCAGTTTCGCGTCGACTTCCTCGAAGCTCCACGCCTGCCTCATGCTGTTCTGCGCCATCTCCAGCGCCGAGACGGCGACCCCGCCGGCATTCGCCGCCTTCGCCGGGCCGAACAGCACGCCGGCTTCCAGGAAGACCTCCGTGGCCTGCAGCGTCGAAGGCATGTTGGCGCCTTCGCCGATTGCCTTCACGCCGTTCTGAACCAGCACGCGGGCGGCTGCTTCATCCAGCTCGTTCTGCGTGGCGCACGGCAGCGCGATGTCACAGGCGAGCGACCAGATGCCGTCGCAGCCTTCGTGGTACGTGGCGCCGGGCCGCTCCTCCACGTAAGCGGAGATGCGCTTCCTCTCCTGCTCCTTCAAGCGGCGCACCAGCTCCAGGTCAATGCCGGCAGGATCGTGGATGAAGCCGCCGGAGTCGCTACAGGCAATCACTTTCGCCCCAAGCTCCTGCGCCTTCTGGATCGCATAGATCGCCACGTTGCCCGAGCCGGAGACCACCACGGTGCTTCCTTCGAAGCCGAGGCCGCGCGAGGCAAGCATCTCCTGCACGAAGTAGACACAGCCGTAGCCTGTTGCTTCGGTTCTGGCCAAGCTGCCCCCGTACCCGAGGCCCTTGCCTGTGAGGACTCCCGCCTCATAAGCCCGGCGAATGCGCTTGTATTGCCCGAACAGGAAGCCGATCTCCCGTCCGCCTACTCCGATGTCTCCCGCCGGAATATCCGTATCCGGCCCGATGTGGGCATAGAGCTCCGTCATGAAGCTCTGCGCAAACCGCATGACTTCGGCGTCCGACTTGCCCTTCGGGTCGAAATCGGAGCCGCCCTTGCCGCCGCCGATCGGTTGACCGGTGAGCGCGTTCTTGAATATTTGCTCGAAGCCGAGGAATTTGATGATGCTGGCGTTCACCGACGGATGAAACCTCAGTCCGCCTTTATACGGTCCGATGGCACTGTTGAACTGAGCACGGAATCCGCGGTTCACCCGCACGACGCCTTGATCGTCCACCCAGGGGACACGGAAAGAAATGAGCCGTTCCGGCTCGACAATACGCTCGAGGATGCCCTGCTCCTGATAGATCGAGTGCTTGGCCAGCACGGGAGCCAACGAGTCCAGCATTTCCTTGACCGCTTGGTGGAACTCCGTCTCGTTCGGGTTACGCCGCTGTACCGTCTCAAAGACGGTTTCAATGTACTCTCTTGCCTGTGCTTCCTTTTCTGCTGCCATTTTCGCTCGACCACCTTTTGATCTGATGTGGAATACATACTCCTACATTTTCGCAAATCATGAGATGGATCGGCAACCAAAAAGAAGCTTTCAGTGTGACAACCAGATAAAATACCCGCGCTTACAGGTGTTTCACCATGGCCTTCTGCCCGGCGCTCTCGGCAAGCACCTCAAAGCCCAACTGCTCGTACAACGCATTCGCGGCTGTATTCTTGGAGAAGACGTTGAGAACAAGCTTACGGAACCCTTCCAACTCGGATCTCTCCGCCAGATAGGTCAGGATCATACGTCCGTACCCCGCTCGGCGAAACGATTCATAGATGAACAGGTCATAGATGAACGCCACTTCCGTTTCGAGCATCTGCCTCTTCTCGTACCAGAGAAACCCAACCTCTTCGCCTTGCCCGTTCGCCATGATGTGCAAATGCTCACACACCGTTTCCTTCGGAAGAAGCCTGTCCACCTCTGCCTCGGCCAACGCTTCGGCTTCGTCACTCTCCTTGAAGCCCGAGTTCACCAACTCGATCCTGTACTTTTCCACGACATCGGCCCGGTAACGGCGGTACTCCTCCCGAGTCATCTTTCGAGATGCAGTGACCTCGCTCATTCAGCCTCCTCCTTCCCTTTTTCGATGCGTTTCCCCTTACTATAACAGTCTAAGCGATCCTTTATCTGTAAAATTCTCCACTTCACGACGAATTTTGTCTGCGGATTGTGCAACCAGAGGGAACGGTGCGGAGTTTCTTTAATGAGGGTTTGACATGAATGGATTACAAGTGTAGGATTCAACTATCAGGATTACACGTGTAAGATTTCAGGAGGAGAATGGCCGTGCCTACGGAATTGCCTCGCATCTCGGATGCGGAATGGGAGATCATGAAGGTGCTGTGGGGGCGTTCCCCGCAAAGTGCGAACGAAATCATCGATGCCCTGGATGGAAAAAGGGACTGGAACCCGAAGACGGTGCGGACGCTCATCAAGCGGCTGACCGAAAAGAGAGCCATCGGCTATAGCCAGGAAGGACGCAGCTATGCTTACTTTCCACTCGTCCGTGAAGAGGATTGCGTGAAGTCAGAGACTCACTCGTTCCTGAAGCGGATTTACGGCGGAACCCTGCAGCCGATGCTGGTTCATTTTCTGCGGGAGGAGAAGCTCTCCCAAGAGGAGATCGCCGAGCTGCGCAAGATTCTGGATGAGCGAAAGGAATGATGGCCGTGCTAGCGCTTTTGGAAACCGTATTCGCCAAGACGCTCCTGCTCTCCGCCATGGCGAGCGTGCTCATCTTGCTCCTTCTGGCTGTCCGCCGACTGCTGCGAAACCGAATCTCCCCCGATTGGCTCTACCTGCTATGGCTTCCCCTCTTGCTCCGGCTCCTTCTCCCGTGGACCCCGGCAAGCCCGGTCAGCGTCTTCAATCTGCTGCCCCTGGAAAGCCATCTTGAACTCGGGCAGACGGATGCAAACGGGACACTTGATTGGGGACGGTTGATGATTCCGCGGACGCTCGTCCCTTCATCCCCCGGTGAATCTCTGCCGAACTCTTCTGCACCGGCCAGCCTATCTAGGGAAACACCCTTATCCCCGTCAATTTTGCAAGAGGCAGGGGAAGCCCCCGCTGCCGCTAATCCGACGGCCGATGATCCGGTAATCGGCGCCACCCGCATCCCTTTCCCCGCCTTCACGGTCGCAGCCATGCTGTGGTTGGCCGGATGCGGCGCATTGCTCACGGCGATGGCCGTCACGGGCCTGCGCTTCCGCGCTCGCATCGGTTCGGATGCAGCCACCCCGTCGCCGGATATCCAGCGGCTGTTCGAGGAATGCCGCCGCGAGATGAAGGTTACCCGGCCCATTGCCCTGCTGCAGACCGACCGCGTTGGAGTGCCGACCTTGTTCGGCCCGTTCCGCCTGAAGCTGCTGCTGCCCATCTCCTGCTGGCAAACCCTCCGCATAGAAGAGGTGCGCCACATCTTCCTGCACGAGCTCGCTCACGTGAAACGGCGGGACATCCCGCTCAATCTCATCGCCGGCCTGCTGCTTGCGGCCCATTGGTTTAATCCCTTCCTCCATTCCGCGCTGCGGCTCATGAGAGAGGATCAAGAGACCGCCTGTGATGCACTTGCCATGACTCGGCTCGCTCCCGGCGAGCGCAAGGAATACGGCCTCACCATCTTGAAGCTGGCGGAACGATTGGCCTCTCCGCTGCTTCTCATCGAGGCAGCTCGCATGTCCACGAGCCGAAAGGAGCTGCGAAGACGAATGACACTCATTGCCAAACCGAGACAAGGATCCCTCGCCAGTACGCTAGCCGGTCTCGCGGCCCTCTTGGTCTTGACCGGCTGCACCTTGACCGGGGCCAAGCTCAGCGGCACCCAGTCCCCGGTGTCTGCCGCGGCATCCTCGGTTCCCCCTTCGGGTCCATCCGCATCTGCGGCTCCGACAGCCGCCTCAGCCTCCGAAGACACCCTAACGCTTCAATCCGGGAAGTACACCCTCACAGTGAAGCCGGTCGACTCTTCGTCTCTGGGGATGGACCATTCCTTCACGATAAAGACAGGTGATCAGGAGCAAGCCTACCTGTGGAGGTATGGAGGAGCCGGTGCGACTCCATCACTAGAGGAAGCGGATGTGACCGGAGACGGTCAGCCGGAGATCGTCGTCCACGTGCCGATCGGCAGCGGAACCGGCGTTTCGGTGCATGACGTGCACATTCTTCGGGCGGATACCTTGCAGGAACTGCCGGTCCAGGACCCGATCGAGGCCCTGAACAAACGCATCCGCTCTTCGATCACAGTTCATGAGGACCACACGGATGTGGATGTCGAGCTGGACGGAAAGCATGTGAGCCGGGTATACACTTATGGGAAGAGCTCTTGGGGAAACGGAGTCGGTTTCGGCTCCATCGTTTCTTATGACGTCGCGGATGGACGGCTTCGCTCCCTTCTCGCCGGGCAAGCCTCCATGAGCGAATTTCCCGTTCAGGTGGTGGTGGAGTATGACCACTCCCTGAAGCTTCAAGCCGCCGCTCTTTCTTACGGCGGGAACTTCTCGCTGCCACTTCGGGAAGAAGCCATTCGGGAGCAGTTGAAGCGCAAGCTTCCTGTTCAAGATTGGACACTTAGCAAGGATCGCGAGGGGGTCCACTATACCGTCTCCTTCCCAGCTCCGACGGACGGCGGGGAAGCTCTGATCCTGAAGGTCAATCCGCTTACCGGCACGGTACACGACCAGACCTCAGGCTCCCCCCTCTTTAACCTCGTTAACGAGGAAGCGCCTAGCCTGTATGAGCTCACCAATGGAACGAAGTATCAGGCTGCGCTGCAAGGGCTGATCCAACCGCTTCTGAAAGCAGCCGGACTGAAGCCGGCAGCGGCAGACGATGGTTTTGCGGGCTTCGAAGGCGATGGCAGCGTTCTCCTGGATGTCGTGCAGGACGGCAAGGCGTTCACGGTCAAGCTCGATCCGTTCGTCGGCCAGTGGGAGGTCAAACCCTGAAGCCCTGACACGCGCTTTTTCCTTAAGCTTCTCCATCCGTTGGCCTCCGGCTCCGAAATGCACAAAAAAACCGCCTCTGGTTAAGAGGCGGTTTTTTGCATTCGATTCCGGTATTCCAGATCGAATCCCTTACGCTTGCTTGAACTCGATCGTATCAATCTCAAGACCCGGCTTGACGAAGTCAAGCTTCATCTCGTATGTCCCGACCTCAAGGGCGATTCGGACGAGGCGCTGACGCACCCACTTATCCTGCGTTCCGTTGGTCTGAACAGTCGTGAGCGGCTCTCCGTTCAGCGTCACGTTGCAGGCGCTTTGCGCGAGGAACGCACCTGGAGACTTCATCTTCACGTCCACCCAGTATTCTCCGGCTTCTTCCGCCCGGAAATAGGTCGGGCCGTCCACGTTCGGCTTCACTTGCCCATCATCGGCCAGCGACTGCGCATTCTCCGGCGCAAGCGTCGAATGGGCAGCAAAGGTCGGAGCCGCTTCTGCCGTCTTGCGTTCACGGGAGAACACCGGCGCTTCCATGATGAAGCGGCAGATGTTGATCGCCGAGCGCTGCAGCTCGCCTCGCGTCAGCGTGCCGTTCGCCAGCGATTCCAGCGTGTTGTCTTCGTTGGCGTTGATATCCGCACCGTAGTTGCTGATGACCATGTACAGGTCGTTCTGCGCCCGCACCATCGCATTCGTAAGCTTGGCACTCGGCTCTCCGCCTGTGACTACATCGTTCATCATCGCCCACCAGTCGGTCATGACGATGCCTTCGAAGCCCCATTCCTGGCGGAGTATGGTCGTGTTCAGGTCATAGTTCGACGCAGCCCAGTGGCCGTTGATCGGGTTGTAGGACGTCATGATGCAGTTGGCGTTGCCGGATTTCACGGCAATCTCGAAGCCCTTCAGGTAAATCTCGCGAAGAGCGCGCTCGGAGACAACCGCGTCCACGCGGCTGCGATGCTTCTCCTGGTTGTTGCAGGCGTAGTGCTTGAGCGTGGAATTGGAGCCGCCCTTCCGTATGCCGCGCGTCGTGGCAGCGGCAAAGACTCCCGTCACCAGCGGATCTTCCGAGAAATATTCGAAGTTCCGGCCGTTCAGCGGACTGCGGCGGATGTTCATGCCCGGGCCGAGCAGAGCGTCGATCTCGTTGCGCACGAGCTCCTGGCCTTCCAGAACATACTGCTCTTCCACCAACTCGACGTTCCAGGTCGCAGCTTGCAGCGTGCCGATGGCCACCTGGGTTGACTTGTGTCCGCTGTCCATGCGGATGCCGGACGGACCGTCCGCCGTGCAGGCGACCGGAATACCGAAGGCAGCAAGGCGATCGGTCACGCCGCCGAAGGCAGACGCCGTTCCCGGCGTGACGAGCGGACTGCTCATGCCTTCTCCGCGCACGAGAGCGGCGAGGTCTTCATCCCTCAGTTGGGCGACGAAGGCTTCCAGGCTGACCTTGCCAGCCCGCACGTCCTGCAGCTTGTGGCCAAGGTCGCCGGTCGGCGCCAACGTCTCCGGCAGGTTCTTCTCGATTCGCTCTGCGAGGGACACACTACGCTGAGGAACCGCCGCATACGTCAGTTCATACGTGCCGTCTTCGCGGCGAGCTCCCGGTACCATACGGGTGAAGGCCTCCGTCGGAGCGCCCGCTTCCTGGAGCTGCTCGACCACGCGAAGCTCCTCCAGGGCATAGCCGATTTGACCGTCCACGAGGACCTCCTCGAGCTTTCGCACGCTCGTTCCGACGAAGAGGCGGTACGTTCCCGCTTCCAGCACATACGCCGAGGCATGGCCGGTCACGCCGCTGTCGTCATACGAGGCGAGCGATGCAAGCGGGACCCGTACCGTAACCCGGTGAGCTTGTCCGGGCTGAAGCACTGGCGTCTTTGTGAAGCCCGCAAGCACCTTAACCGGCTTGCCGAGCTTACCTTGCGGCGCTTCGACATACACTTGCACGACTTCCTTGCCGACATACGAGCTGCCGGTGTTCGTGACGAGGGCCGCAAGCTCAAAGACTTCTTCCCCGCCCTCCACCACAAGATGCGCGGCTTCCGTCTCTACCGAGAAGGTCGTATACGACAACCCATATCCGAATTCAAAATGAACCTTTTCCGGATGGAAGGTTTCAAAGTAGCGATACCCGACGTAGATGTCCTCTTGGTAGAAGTTCTTGTGCTCGTTGCCGTAGTTGACGGTGGAAGGGTAGTCTTCAATGGAATAGGCAATCGTGTCCGTCAGCTTGCCGCTTGGGGTTACTTCCCCCGCCAGCACGTCTGCGATAGCGTTGCCGCCTTCCATTCCTCCTTGCCAGGAGTAGATAACCGCGCCGATCGGGTGAACGTAATCCGGTTCATCCAGCCAGCTCATGTCGATGATATTCGAGACGTTCAAGACCACGATCGTCCGCTCAAAATGAGTGGTCACTTGCTTCAGGACCGTCTTCTCTTCCGGAGTCAGCTGGTAGCTGCCCGCTGTGTCGGCATTGTCCTGGTCTTCGCCGGCGGTTCGTCCGATGACGATGATCGCCTTGTCCGACTTCGCCCGTGCACCCGCCAGCAGCTCATCGGTGAGCACCATCTCCTTCTGATGCCAAGGCTCGGCAGCCCAGCCTCCGCCTCCGTTGTCGAACGGATTGGCTTCAATCCACTTGGCGTATACGGCAGCGAGCTCTTCATTTACGCGGATGTTCGCCTTGCTTCTGAGTCCGTCGAGCAGGTTGGTCGTATAGGTTACGTGCACGCTGCCGCCGGATCCCGTACCGCTGCGATAGTAGTTCACCTGCGTACGGCCGAATACCGAGACGGTTTCTCCATCCCGAAGCGGCAGCAACTGACTGTCATTCTTCAACAAAACTGCGCCTTCTGCGGCAACCTTCCGGCTGAACTCCGCAAAGCCTTCCAAAGGAATCCCCAATTTCTTCGTTGTCAAATGTCCATCCTCCTGATTGTCTTCAAAAACTGATCGAGCGTCCTATCAAGATTACCTTGTTCCTGTCGAAAAAACCAGAGAGGCTTGCCGAAAAAAATCGAAGGATTGTCGAACTCAGCGGCAGGTTCCATCCGCATCACAGGATAATCCCTCCGGGCCTTCGGATGCTTCCAGCGCTTGCTTGTTCAGTTGATCCTCAATAACCCGTTCCAACTGTTCCTTGCCCGCAATGCCCTGGATCACCTGATCTCCAATGAAAAAGGTCGGCACTGCCCGAATGTTCGCCTCGTATGCGTGCCGGAGCGCGGCCTGGTGAGCCTGCTTGTAGGTCCTTTCCGCGAGCGCCTGCCGAAACTCCCCTTCATCCAGCCCCACTTCCCCCGCCAGATGAGTCAGCACCTCGGGCTCTCCGATATTCTGTTCCTCTCCGTAAAAGGCCCGGAATACGCGGTCGTGATACGCCTTGCCCAATCCGCGCTCAAGCGCAAACTGGTAGCCCTCAAAAGCGAGATGCGTATACGGATGGGGCGAAACGTGCGGAAGCTTCATGTCCACTCCCCACCGCTTGGCGTATGGAGCAATGGTCGAATCCCAAGCCGCTTTCTTGGGAGGATCGTTCCATGGATCGAGAGGCTCGGCCGGATAGGGGCGCAGCTCGAACGGCATCCATTCCACCTCCACATCCTTTCCTTCAATGGCTTCCTCGAACGGACCCTTGCCCAGGTAGCAGAAGGGGCAGACATAATCGGAATACACTTGAATCTTGAGCGTCATCAGAATCTCCTCCTTGGAAGGAACGATTTGTAACCATTTTTGTTACAGGTTATAGATAAAAAACTAGGCAGGGAAAAGGATCGCCTGCATCATATCACTCAAGGTAACTTGGCTGAGTTCTCTCTCCATGGCCGTCTGAGCTCGGCAAAAGGCTCCCTGCAGCGCGGCCTGAATGTTCTGACCGACTGGACAGTCCGGATTCGGATGCTCATGAATGGCGAACAGCCCTTCCTTCGGATCGTCTTGAACGGCCCAGTAAATGTCCAGAAGGGTCAGCTCCTCCGGCAATCGAGTTAAACGAGCTCCCGCTACGCCGGGCATCGTCTGCACAAGCCCCGCTCGATTCAGCATGCCTATGATCCGCCGGATGACGACCGGGTTGGTGTTTACGCTCTCCGCTATTCGATCCGAGGACAGCCTCTCATCACGTTGGGTCACCAACAGCGACAGAATGTGCACGGCCACGGCAAATCGGCTGTTTCCCGTCATCCTCTCGCCCTCCCTCCACATTCAACACCTGTAACCATATTAGATACAACTATTCCTCCTGTCAAGCGAATCACCTCCAGCATGTCGGCGAGCTCCTCCCATGCCTCATCCCGGCTTTCGGCGGCGAAGTACTCCTCCCCCTCTTCCCTTAGCTTGGCATTCAGTTGGTCGCGGTATTCGGCTTCTTCCAGCACGCGCGTACGGCACACGCGGCCGCTCTCTCGGATGATCTCGGGAATGCCGTCCCGAACCAGCTTGGGGTAGGTCTTCATGGTTGTACTCTCCTTTTCCCAATGAAAACGGACATCCTCCACCCTTGGCCGCCTGAGTGTCGGCATCGGATGGCGTCGAGCCATCGCTAAGGTGTGGGGATGTCCGTCGGTTCTGTTAAGCGGACGACTAGGCCAGCTTGGTGCCGCAATTGGAGCAGAAATTCGCCCCTGACGTCTTCGTGCCGCAGTTCGGACAGAAGTTCGGCTTCTGTCCAGCGCCCGCTCCGGCAGGAGCATTCGCCGCACCCGCGCCACCGGCATTGGCTGGCCCGGCGTTGTTGGGGTTCAGGTTATTCAGCATCTCCTTGGCCATGTTCATGCCCATCATCATGCCGGCCATGTCCGAGGCTGCGCCCCCTCCCTTCACCTTGCCTGAAGCGATGCCGTCGGTCATGCTCACCTGCTGGTACTTCTGCAGGTTTCCGATCATTTCATGCGAAGCGGTCTTCGTAATCATGTCCTGAATTTCCTGCGGGTAATTGAAGCTCATCACCTGGAAGCCCGTGATCGACAGCCCGCTGTCCATCACCTGCATGTCGAGGTCCTCGCGAATGCCCTTCGCGATCTCATAAGCATTCGCCTGCAGGTTGAACATGTCCTTGCCCTCGCGGCTGATCCATTTCATGAGCAGTTGATCGAGCACCGCCGTGATGCGCAGCTTGACGTCCTCGACAAGGTAGCTTTCCTTCACGCCCGCTACTCGATCAATCAGCGTAACGTAGTCGCTCACCTTGAATTGGAACGTACCGTTGGCGCGAATCGGCATCCCGCCCGGAAGCTGGGGCGTCGGGATGAGCACCGGATTTTGCGTTCCCCATCGAACCGTGAACTCCTTCGTATTGACGAACAGCACTTCCACGCGCATGCCGCTGTTAAAGCCGAACTTGAAGCCCTTCAGCGTCGACAGGAACGGGATGATCTCAGACTCGATGTTGAAGGAGCCGTCCTCCTGGAAGATCCCCTCCACCTTGCCGTTGTTCAGGAAGATGGCATCCTGCCCCGGACGGATGATCAGCTTGCTGCCCTTCTTAATTTCCCGGTTGCTCCACTTCCAGAAGATCATGTCATCGCGGAACTCTTCCCATTCCACCACGTTGGAAAACTGATTTTTGAAAAAGACCATCTTGCTCCCATCCCTTCTCTTCGCTTAGTAGGAACCCCGGCTTCCGCTGTGCGAGTGGCCTCCGCTTGAGGTTCCACCGCCTCCTCCGCCGCCGGAGTTGTTGTCGTTTGAAATTTTGGTTTTGGTCACGGTTGTGCGAATGTAGCGATCTTCCTGATCCAGCAAGGACGAGCTATTGTGATTGAGATACGTCCCTCCGGTTACCGTTACCCGCCCGCCGGAGCGATAAGCCATCAGGCCGACCACCACTCCTCCGATCACCAGCGCTCCGCCAAGCTGAACCCAAATGTTAAACAGCGGGTTATCCGGGTTCACGCCCGGCTTAAAGCCCATGTAGCGGTTTGCTGTTTTGAGGTACTCCTCAAATGCCATTTTGTAGTTGTCATCGGACAAGTAAGGAGTGATCCGAGCCTTGATTTTATCCAGCCGTGCGTCATCCAGGTAGGTCTTCGCTTTATAGAAGCCCGCCAGGTAAAGCTCCCGGTTCTTCGTGTCGAGTGTTAGGATCGCCGCATTGCCATGAGTTTTATCATACCCCGGGCCATGCTCATCATAAAAATCCTCCGCCAGCTTCTGGACGTCTGTATTCTCAGGATTCAAGGTCGTGTAGATGATAAAATCCGTCTCCCGATCCGGTCCGTACTGATTGGCGAGCTCGTTCAGCTCCGTGCGCTCTTCCGGGCTTAACAGCCCGGCTTCGTCGTAGACTAAGGTCTTGTTTTCCCCTGCTGCCATCGTTGCCGGAATCCAAGCCGGGATACCGCTGAGCAGGAGGAATGCGACCAGAGCGAGAAGCAGCCTTTTTGTTCTCACAGGAATCCTCCTCCCATCAGCCATGCGGCGATCTTCAGAACCAGGAAAGAGGCAGCGGAGACGCCAGCAAACCAGCCAGCAACCTTCCCCTTGCTGATCGGCGGCTTGCCGACCACCTTGCCCGTCTGCCCATTCATGGCGAAGGTGTACTCCGCCCGATTGTAGTCGTACGCGACCATCCATACCGGAAGCAGAACGTAATCGGCCAAGTCAACTTCCGTATCGATCCGGTAATCGATCAAGCTTGCCGTCGTATATCCGGTGACCGTAGAGGAGACATAAGACTCGATGTAAGGCCGAACCTTACCTTGGGCTCGGGGGAGCAGTTCCTCGTCGTCGTAGCTGTATTTCTCGGCGAGATAGCCGGCCAGATAGGGCGTTTTGAATTCCTTCAATTCTTGGTAGGGAAAAGGCTCCAGCTTATCCATCAGCCCGTCGTTCATCTTGGCTGAAGCATCCACCGGCAACCGGACGAAGTTGGCCTGGACCTTTCGGTAAATCTCATAGTGCTGCGTCTCGGTATATTGGTACTCCCCTTTGACATAGGAGCGGACGCGAGTGGCTTGACCGTGAGCCTCTACCCGATGATTCAGGTCATACAGCCAGAAGGGTACATAGATCCCGGTGACGCTCTTGATTCGGTCTGCTGTCATGAAGCCCCTCGGGGTCAAGAGGCCCCGGCGGCACCACTTCTTGAACGCTTGCATCGCCTCATTCTTGCTGATGGCGAAGGGAATGACCAGCGCCGGAGCCAGCGCCCCCGACAGCCGATCGCTCAGCACGACGGCCGATCCGCAGAAGCTGCACGTCGTCGCGCTCGTCTCCGGTTCGGTGACGAGAACCGCTCCGCAGCTCGTGCAGTGGTACTCCTTGATTTCCTTATCCTCGAATACCTGTTTCTTCACAGGCTCGGTCAGCTGTTCGATGTTATCCTTCCGCCCGCAGCTCGGACAGGACAGCATTCCCGTCGCGCTGTCAAACACCATGCCGCTTCCGCAGTTCGGACATTTGTACTCCAAGACCGGCAATCCGCTCACCTCTATGCGCCCAACCGTCACTCGGTTGGCTTATTCAACTTCGCCTTCAATGCCTCCAGCTCATCACGAGGATTCGCACTCATCCGCTGTGCTGCGGCTTGCCGCTCCGCCGGGTCTCGATCCAGCTCGGCCAGCTCCCGCTCCAGGCGATCCCGTTCCCCGTTGCCTCTGAGCTCAGCCAGCGCCAGCGCCTCGTCGAGGGCCAGGCTCGTTTGGTCCCGAAGGGTTCCGAGCTTCGCCGTACCATCCGAGCCTGCTTGAGCTTTCCAGGCAGTTTGTCGTTCCGTCAGCTCGCGGATGTCTTCCGTCAGCTTATCCAGAAGCTGCTTCATCTTACCCGCATTGGACGACGCTTCCTCGTGGGCCGTTTGTAAGTCATTCCACAGCCCGACCTGCTTTTCCTTTTTCTCCAGAAAACGGAGCGCCGCATCGTCTTCCCCGTCAGCAACGGATTTCTCCGCATACCGCTCCAGCTTGCGAATCTCCGCCGTGCATTCATCGAGCGCCCGCTTGGCCCGGTTCTCCGCCGCCATAACGGCCGCTGTCTCTGCCTTGACGCTGCCGAGATCCTGATTCAGCCTGCGCATGTATTCGTCAATCCGAGCCTCCAGATCGTCGCCTCGCTTACCCAAATCCCCGATGTTCGCCTTCATGATCTCCGTAAACCGGGACAGAATCCCCATTCGCCAAGCCCTCCTTTGGTCGATGATGCTTCTCCCTCTATTATACCGAAATGGGCTGCTGTTGGTTTCATACCGACAAAAACCCTCCCCCTAGAGGTGTGTTTGGAATCCGAAGAAACCGATCAAATTTGACCGAAGACTCGGGATCGCCAACACGCTCTTGCTCAAGGGAAGGGCTTCTTTTCTTATCGAGGGAGAAGTTACAGCTTGCGAGCGAATTCATTGAGCCGCTCCGCCATGCGGTAGATGTCGTCGATGAAGGAGGCAATCTCCCGCGAGGAGCTGTCCTGCTCCCCGACGATCTTCGTGATCTCCTGAATGGACTCCTCCATTCGGCCGGAAGCGGAACGAAGCTGCCCGAGGGTATCCTGAATCGTCTGCGTAGAGCCGACGGTCGCATTCGCCAGCTTGCGAATCTCTTGGGCGACAATGCCGAAGCCCCGGCCCTTCTCTCCCGCATGCGCAGCCTCTATCGCCGCATTGATGCCGAGCAGATGCGCTTGGTCCGCCACTCCCTTGATCAGGGAGAGCACTGCCGACGTTCCCTTCACCTCGGTAACGGTCTGCCCGGCAAGAGCACGCAGATCAAGGGTGAACTGGGACAAGCGGGCGGAGCCTTCCGCCACTCGGGTCAACTCTTGGTTGGCGTGGCTGAGGGAGCGAGACAGCTCCTCCGAGATGTCCTTCAGCTCGCGCTGCCTGCGAAGCTGGACGGCAATACCGCCGATGACCTGTCCCTGGGAATCGTGCAGCGGCACAGCCGTCCCCGTAAACTCCACGCCGTAGAATTCCTTGGGGACATCGGCCCGAAGCGATACGTTCTCCTGGATCGCCCGCATGAGCGGCTCGTCGGGGCTCAGCTTCTGCCCTGCTTGGATATGCAGATCGAGCTCCTCTCCGGGCCAATAGCCGAGAAAAACCTCCCGGTCGCATACCGCTACAGACAGATCGGCGGGAATGGCTGTTTTCCAGACCGGCACCATGTTCACAAATGCTTGAAGAGAGGAAATGACCACTGTTTTGATCTCCTATTAAATGATATTTATTATCATTTAATATATCGACATCTCTTTTGCCGGAGTGTAGAGACCTCTCAAAATTCAGTCCGCAGAGGATGCCTTGTCGACGCGGTTCTTCCCTGGTCTCCTCTGGTTGGTCACTCCGTAGGGAACATGGGCACTTGGGGAAATGCTGGCCACCCCTTCGATATGGGAGATTTGATCGTCAAAAAAGATATGCGGACGGAATACCTTCAGAATCCTCCCCTTGTCGATCCCTCCCAGAAAGAAGGTCTCGTCCACATAGATTCCCCTTTTGCGCAGCGTGGTCACCACCCGCTCATGGGCCGGTGCGTTGCGGGCGGTGACGATGGCAATCCGAATGCAGGGGACATAGTCCGCTTCCTGCTCCATTCGCTTCTTCTCCCACTGCTGAAGCTTGGACAGCTCCCGAAGCAGAGGGCCGAGCGGTCCCTCCGGGAGCGCTTCATGCGCCATGTCCCTCTCCCGCGCATGGAAGGCATCCATCCTCTCCTGCTGAAAGATCGCTTCTGCCGAATCGTCGGCCAGAATGCCGTCGAAGTCGAAGGCGATGCGCAGTTGCTCTTCCTCATCGTCTACAAATTGCGTGGGAAACACCTTGGCAGCCGGCAGCCCCTTGGCCACGGCCGCCTCCACATCCGCCGTATTGCCGGAGAGGAACAGCGAGGCATGGAACGCCTCCATGTATTCGATGGGATTGGCCCCTCCCACAAAAGCAGCCCGAGAAATGTTCAGTCCGTATTGCCGAATGGAATTCATGACCCGCAGACCGGTGTCGGGATCATTGCGAGAGAGCAGCACCACCTCGACCGGCTTGTCATCTTCCGCTTCCCCATTGAGTCGCAGCAGCCTTTTGATCAACGGAAACGCTACCCCCGGAGTCAGAAGCTGCTCCTCATGCTCCCGCTGGTAGTCCCGATAGTCAGCCTCTCCCTGCTCGCGAAAATTCGATCCGACTCCGCCGGAGCGTGTTTGCAAACTGATTTCTGGCCGAAGAGGTGGAATGATTCTCCCTGAATCTAGTCATTCATGGCTAGTCTCCAGGCGATGTAGACCTGCTGTTCAGCCGTTTCATGGGTTTGCAAACACGCTCTAGATCAAACAAGGCGCTGGATGCAACCGAAACCACGAACTTTTTGTCAATGGGATACCCCATACCCATCTGGCTCCTCCTCTTTACCGCTTGTCCCTCTGGTTGTGTTTTCAAATCGGCTAGAAATCGCTATAGTTATCCTTATCATAAAGCGAAATGTCCAAAAGGAGAATCCTTGCATGACCCTTTACCTTGTTGTTCTGATCATCTTGCTCATCAGCGGCTCTCTCATGCTGGCGGTGGCGAATGGTGAGCCGCGCACCTTCATCGGCCATCGCACTCCGGCGAGCACGCGAACCCCCTTGACCTGGCGGTACGCCAACCGCATTGCCGGCTGGGTGACGATCACCGCATCCGTCGCCGCCATCGGCATCGGATTCCTGCTGCGTGATTCCATCGAGGCGCGCCGCAGCCTCGCCGCCCTCATCGCGGTGGCGGCCGTCGTCGTCGTCAACCTCATCGTGACAGAGACGGCGCTTCAGAAGCAATTTGATGCGGAAGGCAATCGACGAAACCGCCCGAATCTGGGGCCGTGAGAAGCACAAAAGGACGTCCGCCCCGGACGTCCTTTTTATACGGTCCGCACAGGCGGACATGAAACCTTTTCCAACCCCCTGCTGTCTACCTACTGAATCCCGATCAAAAGGTAGGTTTCGAATGCTGCCCCTTAACGTCTGAACACCACAACCAACATGGTGGAAGAGGTCAAGCTGATGGTTGCGATTCAGCAGAATGAGCAAGGAGCTTGGACCATTCAGCCCATCGATTCATTCGCCGGTTCCTCGTACCGAATGAACCATTCACCCAGAAGAGCATCGCTGGTGTAAGCCTCTGCAGGCAATTCCTTCTCGACGAAGGCTCGCACCGCATCAGACTCCAGATCGTACATCACTTCCAGCTCCTTAGAGAACAGCAGCTTCTCCCTCGGAAGCAGCTCCTTCAATGCGGGTACGGGACGCGCCGTCGGCGTCTCGTTCCGTACCTGCTTCAACGCCTCAATGTATTGCTGCAAGGAGCGGGCCCCGACCACCTTAACCCCCTGCTTTTCTTCATTGAGGAAAATGAGAGTCGGGAAGCCTCGTACACCGAGCGCTCTCGCCAGAGCGAAGTCTTCCTGCAAAAGGGAATGGCCCGCGCCATGCTCCGCCTCATTCACCACCGCTGCACCGTCCAGGCCGAGCCCCTCTACCAGTTCAATCAGGATCTCGTCCTTCCCAATGTTCCGGTTGAAGGCAAACACCGCTTCTCTTGCTCGGCGCAAAAATTCGTTGGCGAGTGCCGCATCCTGGATCTGAATCACTTTGAACACCCGGGAAGGCGGATAAGAGGATAGCACCGGATCGAGCCTCCACAACGAGCCGTCAATCGGCATGCGGGAGTGCTCGCCGACTTCCTTCCAGTGGAGCTCTACATCGGCCGGCTGGCTGATTCCGTTCTTGGCATCCCCAAAGCCCTCCCAGCTCTCCAGAAGCCCTCCCATTACCGTATGGAATCGGAAGAATTCCCCGTACTGTTCCTCAAACCGCCGGAGCACAGGCTCGAGCGCCCAGCAATGCGAGCAGATCGGATCGGTCACGTAATACAGATCTACCTTCTTCTGCGGTTTGCCGAGATCGATCCACTCCGTGCTCTCGTCGCCGGCCTCGCCGCACGTTCCTGTCTTCCAGTCACACGCCATGTTGTTCATGCGGATTCCTCCTTGTTTGACTCTTCATTTCGATTGGTACTGCTGCGCCCACTGCTGAACCGGTCCAAGCGCTTCGGTCAACGCCCTTCCCTTCTCTGTCAGTCGGTATGCGATAACCACCGGGGTTCCGTTCGTGACGACCTTCTCCAGCAAGCCGTGC
Organism: Gorillibacterium sp. CAU 1737; assembly: GCF_039888655.1. Lineage (NCBI taxonomy): Bacteria > Bacillati > Bacillota > Bacilli > Caryophanales > Paenibacillaceae > Gorillibacterium > Gorillibacterium sp. CAU 1737. The sequence continues at coordinate 26,322 of NZ_JBDQQO010000003.1, read as the reverse complement.
TCCTGAAGCTCAGTCAGCTTCAAGGAGAGCGCCCGCGGTGTGATGTCCTTCAAATCGCGCTGAATCTCGGAGAAGTGCGCCTCCCCTTTCGGAAAAAGCGACAGGTAGTGAAGGATGAGCCCGTTCCATTTCCTCCCGAGAATGTGAAAGGAGTACTCCAGATAGGGACAAACTTGGATCATAAACGCGACCTCCTTTGACAGAAGTGTATCATATATATTTTATATTCGATATACTTTTTATAGTCGAAATTCAAAAAAAGAAACCCACTCATCGAGAGCAGGCTTCTTCTCCTAGCAAAAGGATGCTATTAATTGCGGATGAGGTAATCGAAAGCGCCGAGAGCAGCCGTAGCCCCCGAGCCCATTGAGATGATGATCTGCTTGTAGGCGCTGTTGGTGCAGTCGCCTGCGGCAAACACGCCGGGGAGGCTCGTCGCACCGTGACGGTCGACGACGATCTCGCCGAAGCGGTTGCGTTCAACGCTGTCGCCCAACCATTCCGTATTCGGCACGAGGCCGATCTGGACGAACACGCCCTGCAGCTCGACATGGTGCTCGGCTCCGGATTCCCGATCAATGTACGTGATTCCGTTCACTTTATCGGTGCCGGTGATTTCCTTCGTCTGCACATTCTTCAGAACCGTTACGTTCGGCAGGCTGAGTAACCGTTCCTGCAGAACAGAATCTGCCTTCAGCTCCGGCATGAACTCAAGCACGGTGACATGCTGGACGACGCCAGCCAGGTCAATGGCGGCCTCAATACCGGAATTGCCGCCGCCGATAACGGCGACATGCTTGCCTGCGAACAGCGGACCATCACAGTGCGGGCAATAAGCCACGCCCTTGTTCTTGAATTCCGCTTCGCCGGGAACGTTCACGTTACGCCAGCGAGCACCCGTCGAGAGGATGACGGTTTTGCTCTTCAGCACCGCTCCGCTCTCCAGTTCGACCTCGACGTAGTCCTTCTTCTCCACGCGTTTCGCGCGTTGAAGCTTCATGACGTCGACACCGTACTCGTTCACGTGCTCTTCCAGGCTCGCCGCGAGCTTCGGCCCTTCGGTGTATTTCATGCTGATGAAATTCTCGATGCCGAGCGTATCGAGCACTTGACCGCCGAAGCGCTCCGCCACGATGCCGGTACGAATGCCCTTGCGTGCAGCATAGATCGCCGCGCTGGCGCCGGCAGGGCCACCGCCAATGACGAGCACGTCATACGGCTCCTTGTCTGCGAGAGCGGATGCATCCGGCGCACTGCCGAGCTTGGCGAGAATCTCTTCGAGCGACATGCGGCCGCTTTCGAAGAATTCCCCGTTCAAGTAGACCGACGGGACCGCCATGATGCCCTTGCCTTCGACTTCATCCTTGAAGGCTCCGCCCTCCACCATGGTATGGCGGATGTTCGGATTAAGCACACTCATGACGTTCAGCGCCTGCACCACATCGGGGCAGTTGTGACAAGTTAAGCTAACATAGGTTTCAAACTGGTAATCGCCCTTGATCGCCTTGATCTGGTCGATCACGGCTTGCTCCACTTTGGGAGCCCGGCCGCTCACTTGAAGGAGGGCCAACACGAGGGAAGTGAATTCATGCCCGAGTGGAACACCCGCAAACGCGACACCGCTGTCTTCACCGACGCGGTTCACGCTGAAGCTGGGCGTCCGGGGCAGAGTAGCCCGTTCCACCGAAATCCGGGGAGAGAGGCTGGCGATCTCTTCAACGAGCGCCAGCACCTCTGCGGACACGGCGTCGGACCCTGCGCTTACCCGAAGGACGAGATCGCCTTCGAGCAGCTGCAGGTACTGGACCAATTGGCCCCTGATATCCGTATCCAACGCCATACGATCAGCTCCTTATGAGCTGCGAGGGAATTAGTATCCGCTTTTGCTGGCAAAAGCTCCACGATTTTAGGAATTTTGTCAGCAAATTAGCGGTACTTATTTCGTCGCAGTCTCTTAGATTTTGCCGACGAGGTCGAGGCTCGGCTTCAACGTAGCGGCGCCTTCTTGCCACTTGGCCGGGCATACTTCGCCGGGATGATTCCGCACGTATTGAGCGGCTCTGATCTTGCCTACCAGAATGCTGGCGTCGCGGCCGATACCGCCTGCGTTGATTTCAACGGATTGAATCGCGCCGTCCGGATCGATGATGAACGTGCCGCGATCAGCGAGACCGGAAGCTTCGTCCAGGACTTCAAAGTTACGGCTGATCGTATGGGACGGATCGCCGATCATGGTGTAGGTGATTTTGCCGATGGCTTCGGAGCTGTCATGCCAAGCCTTGTGGGTGTAATGCGTGTCCGTCGAGACGGAGTACACTTCCACATCGAGTCCCTTCAGGGTCTCGTATTGGTTCTGCAGGTCTTCGAGCTCGGTCGGGCAGACGAAGGTGAAGTCGGCCGGGTAGAAGCAGACCACGCTCCATTTGCCTTTAAAGTTCGCTTCCGTCACTTCAATGAACTTGCCGTTGGTGAAAGCTTCGGCTTTGAAAGGGAGCACTTCTTTTCCGATGAGAGACATATTCGAATTCCTCCTTGGATTTTGGTGTACAACCTTATTATACAGGTTTTGCTTCCCGAATTTCTAATCGAGATGCCCATGAGAATATAGTATCACCATTTCCGAATCCGTTCATGAAGCCACGATGAAGGATGGATTAACATTTGATGAGGCATCGCCTCTCTACAGAACCTTCCTTCACTGCCCGTTCTCTTATTAGTTCCCTCCTCGTTCTATGGGGATTGCCCTCTATAAAGCTATACCAGATCAATGCCTTGCTTGACCTCTGCCTCCTTGCATTCCAACTGAAACCCTTCCATGCGAACAGCGAGCAGTGGAGTAATCCGCCTCAGATCGGGAAAATAACGCTCATCTACCGAATCGATACGAATCCGTGCGAGGCGCGCCCGTCCCGTCCCTTCCAACCGCGTCAGCATCACCTTTCCCTCATGCATCTGACAGAGCGAGAAGCGGAAGAGTGAGGTCGACACCGGGAAGCGGGGACCGTAGGCTTTTGCCTTGGCCGTAAAGAAACAATCCTCCCCTGCGGCGATCCGAATCTCCTCTTCGTTTGCACTCCGCCCAGGCGAGAAGTCGAAGTGGGCGAGCTCCTTCGGAATCCCCCAATTGCGCCTTCCGTTCACCCTGCTTTCCTCGCTGGACACGTAAATTTTCGAGATGGAGGAGTAGGACTTTTTCTCAAACTCATACTTGCCGGGAACCAAAAGGATTTCCCGATACGGACCTGCGTCTGATGATCGATAATCCGCCAGCATGACACAGCCAAGCCCGCCTCGATAGGGAAGGTCTGCGTTGTAATGACTGTACCGATTTTCCGCAACGTCCTGCTTTTTGAACTTGTAGATGAGAAGGTACCCGTCTCCCTCAAGCTGCCAGGGAGCCGGTATTCGATGCGACATTGCTTTCCCTCCGTTTCCGCCATTTTCTTCTCCATACAGGATGGCCCATTTCTTCTTATATATCGGTGATGATCGGAGGGTTGATTAGCAAGCAAGCCGCTTCACGCAAAAAAGACACGGACGAGGAGCCGTCCGTGTCTTCCAGGGTTATCCCTTCCACAGCAGGAAGGAATACTCGTTAGTTGCTGCTCAGGTTAACCTGCTGCGTCTTCTCATTCCAGCTTACCGTAAGACCAAGAGACTGAGATAGGAAGCGAACCGGTACCAGCGTGCGGTTGTTCTTGAGGATGGCCGGCGCATCCAGGGTCACGCTCTTGCCATTCACTTGGGCTGTCTTGCTGTTCACGGTGAGGGAGACGGTATTTCCGCCGAGAACGGCGGTTACTGTCTGGGTAGCTTGATTCCAGCTCACGTTCGCCCCAAGCGCTTGCAGAATGGAGGAAACCGGCACCATTACCCGGTTATTCTGCTGAATGGGAGCCTGGTCCGGGAAGCGGATGACCGCCCCGTTGTAGGAGACCGTAATCCCCGTGCCAGCGCTTCCCGAAGGAGTCGCTGTCGAAGGGGAGGGGCTCGGCGCTGGCGTCGTACTGGTGCCCGTCGACGGGGAAGCCGTCGCGGTCGGCAGCGAAAGCACCTCGCGGCCGAGCTGGCCTTGCAGGTTTGCGAGGCGATTCAGCGCGAAGGTGAGAATCGAGCCGGACGCCATCGTCCCGCCTCCTCCTGGACCGCCGGCCGAATTGCCCGGTGTGCCGGTATTGGCGCCGGGTGCGCTCGTTCCCGCCGGAGGAGTGGCGGTGCTGCCATCCGGCCGTGCGGGCGGCGTTCCTCCGTTCGGTGCCTCGCCATTCGGCGGCGTGAATCCTTCCGGCGGTGCTGCCCCGTCCGGAGGGGTCATGCCGTCTGGCGGCGTCATCCCGCCTGCATCGCCGGCCTCCCCGGCAGAAGAGTACACGAGGTTCGATTCGAACTGTTCCATCGTATAGAACTTCGTCGGATCCGCCTTCACGTAAGGCCGAATCAGGCTGCTCAGCTCCGTGATGCGGGTCTGAATGGTCTCCAGATAATCCGTCAACTCATTGACGTAGGTCAGGTACTTCGCTTTGTACTCCGGTACAGCGAGCAGGTTTTTGATCAGCGGTACGCTGTCCAGGCTGATGCCGAGCACCGGTTCGTCGACGGAGACGGTCGTAGCATTGGTCGCCGTCGCAGTTCCGGTTGCGGTTCCGCGCCCGCCGCCTGTGCTGTACCCATTAAAGGACATATTGAAGTCCCACGGAACGACCGTGAAGTTCCCATTCGCGTTGCTGTACAGCATGTAGTTATGGCCTTTGTCGCCGTTGTAGCTGTCGTAGTTGCCGAATACAACGTTGCCGGCGATGTACTTCAAGGCTGAATCCACGTCCAGGACGCTCTCGATGCTGCCCTTTTGTCCATCCGGCATCTGGTTCAGCGTTTGGATGAACGCTTTCAGCTTAGCCTTGTCCTTGTCCGTGCCTAAATCTTCGGTCAGGGTGCTGTAAGCGCCATTTTCTTCATATTGGAGGTAGCTTTTTTCATCCGTGGCGTAGAGGACACCCTCCTTGTAGTCCTCGCCGTAATTCCGCTCCAGGTAGCTGTCGTCAATGGCCTCTACGCCGGTGTAGAACCCAAACAGCTCGCCATTGATGTAGAGGTTGACGAAAGTGGTCATCGGCACATCCATGCCGATGCTGCGCAGCGCCTCATAGTGCAGAACCTCACGCAGGTAGGACGGATCGGTGTAGTTGTTGTTCAGAACCATCTTGTCCAGCCCGAGCAGGGTTTGTTTCTTGTCATACTTGTCAAACTTGAGCCGGAAGCTGTAGCGGTCGGAATCCTCCATCCCCGCCACGGATTTCAGGGTCATGTTCCCTTTGGTCGAGAAGCCGACGTTGTCCAGCTTGTTGCCGTCAACCTCGACGCTTACGCTCTTGTACTCCTTGTCCAGCGGGCTGGCCAGGATGCTTTTCCAGTCCTCGTCGGAGATGGTGATGTTCACGGTAATGACTTGATCGGTTTGAAAAAGAGCGGCATACGCCGGAGTCGAGCTCTTGCTCTGCTCCGAGGCTGCTGTCGCTTCGGACGGGCTTCCCGTCCATGCCAACGGTGCGGTCACCAGTACCAGGGACAGAGCCCCTACGGCAAACCGCTTTAGTAAGCTGTTCACGGATTAAGTCCTCCTTTATAGGGTTTGAAGGGAAAGATCCCCTTTCATGAAGAAATTGTAAAGGAGAAACCTTTAGCGAAACTTAATTCAGGTAGCAGAAATTGACTTGCCGCTTGGGCTATGGAACGATAAGGAAAAGGGAGATGAGACGAATGCGGCCTACATATGGAGAGAGTTTGGAGTCACCTCCGGATCAAAGAAGCGGGCGCCGCAAGGGAGCCGGTCGAAAGCCGATCGGCGTCACGCGCAAGCTGTCCTTGACCCTGCCGCAAGCCTGCTGGGAAGAGATCGACCGCTGCCGCCAGAAAGGCGATTATTCGATATCCGAGGTTCTGCGATCCATCATCGAGGATCACCTGCAGAATGCCGACCTCGTATAACCCAAGGGGGAATAGCTCGCGATGAACGAAGGCTATGTGGAGGTCTCCCAGGGAAGGATCTTCTATCGAAGCACCGGACAAGGGGAACCTATCGTACTCATTCATGGAAATTTTAACGATCATCACATCTGGGACGAGCAGGTGGACCCGCTTTCCTCGCTCGCTCAGGTCATTTGCTACGATTTGCGAGGCTATGGCCTCTCGAGTACACCGACCACTGCCTTTTCCCACGTGAAGGACTTGAAGGCGCTGCTCGATCACCTGCAGGTGGAGGCGGTCACCCTCATTGGCTCTTCGCTTGGCGGAAGCGTCGCCGTCGACTTCGCTCTCGCCTATCCGGACCGGATTCGCAGGCTGGTGCTGGTTTCGCCCTCGCTATCAGGCAGCCGATACCCCACGAAGATGATCTGGCACGGGATCGCAAATGCCCTGCGGTTGCGCTTCAGGGGACCGGACAAAGCCATTGAGGCCTTCATCCACTCCCCCTTCTGGCAGTATTTCTTTCCCTCTGTGCACAAAGAAGAAGCAAGAAGGAAAGTGCTCGCAAACGTTCGGAACCCTCGCAATTTCTACCGCTTCCCGCTTTCCATCTCGGGTGCAGAGAAAAAGCCGGCCCTTCCGCGGCTGCATGAGCTTGATTCGCCCACATTGATCCTCATCTCTGATCAGGATCATCCCTATAATCAGAAGACCGCCGACACCCTGCATCGCCAAATCCACGGGTCAGCCCTCGCCGTGTTCCCCGGTTGCGGGCACCTTCCGTTCGTGGAGGAACCTGAGGAGTTTCAGAAGCAGGTATTGGGCTTTTTGAGAAAGGAAGGAACCCGATGAACCCCTATCTATTCGAATCTGAGCTCATCCGGCTCAGGCAAACGCAAGCGGAGGAAGTAGAGGTTGTATTGGCTTGGGAGCAGCATCCCGACCACGTTCCTTTCGTGGGACAATGGACGCGGGAGCAGCACCTCCGTTCACTGACCGACGAGGATCTACTGCATCTTGTTGTGGAAGATACTGCATCTGGACAAGCAGTCGGCTACCTCCTGCTCGCCGGACTCCTCCATCCCCACCGCAGCCTGGAATTCCGCAGAATCGTCATAGCACGAAAAGGCAGCGGCTTCGGAAGAGCCGCCCTGCAAGCAGTGAAACAACTAGCCTTTGAGCGGTATCACGCTCATCGCTTATGGTTGGATGTACGAGAACCGAATCGGCGTGCCTACCACCTCTACCGGTCCGAGGGGTTCGTCGAAGAGGGGACCCTGCGAGAGTGCATTCGGGTCCACGACGGTACCTACGAATCACTGATTGTCATGTCCATCCTGAGAAGAGAGTATGAAAGCTAGGAATCCATCACATTTCATCATTCGAAGCTATGCTATAATCCCCCTAAAGAGAAAGGATGTCGAATGATGAAGGATGCCGAGGCACTACATAAACTGCGCCAATCGCTTGAGCAATCGCTGCCGCTCGTCAAAGCGGTATTTCCAATCGATGTCATGTTTGCACTGACGAACCGAGAGCATTTTCTTTTCTACTTGCCGGGGGAAGAGATTGATATCCACGTTGAGGAAGGAACCCCCATCCCGGCAAGGAGCGGAATCCGAAAAGCACTTGATCAACAAGAACCCGTCTCCGTTGCGTTGGGCAAGGAAATATACGGGACACCCTTCAAGTCCACTACCTTACCGGTGAGAAACGAGGGGCAGGAGGTCATCGGCGCCTTTACCATCGGCATCAGCCTGACCCATCAGACGATCCTGAACGAGGCGGCGGAGCACTTGGCAACCAGCTCCGAGGAGATCCGAAGCGTCTCCGACGAGATTGCCGGCACCGCGACGGAGCTCGCTCAAGAGATCAGCCTGCTGAAGACGCTCGGTGAGCGCGTTGTCGCCGATTTGAGTAAAACTGACGCGATTCTGGCGTTCATGAAGCAGATTGCAGACAGCTCCAACCTGCTCGGTATCAACGCTTCCATTGAAGCGGCTCATGCGGGAGAGCATGGACGCGGCTTCGGGATCGTCGCCAAGGAAATTCGCAAGATGGCCGATTCCAGCGGCTCCTCAGCAAAGGAAATCAAGGAGATCGTGGACTCGATCCAGGATAGCATCACTCGACTCGGCAAGAAATTGGAAGGCAGCTACCTGCTAAGCGAGCGGCAGGCCGCCGCTACCGAGCAGATTGCCGCCTCCATGCAGCAGTTGTCTGCCTCAGCCGAAGACATTCGCCGGGTCGCGCAGCTTCTCTAAGCGGGAGCGGCACTCGTGCCGATTGAGAAAGACAAGAAACCGCCAGGCCTCCTTCTACGGGGCCTGGCGGTTTCTTGTTCTCTCCTATAGTCCTGCCGCAGATCCGCTGCAGGTTACAGCCTCCGTGCAGGTACAACCTATTCTGACAGGGCCTTCCCCTCTGTTTGAAGCCTTAGAAGCTCGCTCACGGTGACGAGCCGATAGCCCTCGGCCGTCAGCTCTTCCGCCAAGATGCGTACGGCTTCTACCGTTTGCTCACGCTCGCGGTCTCCGTCGTGGAAGATCAGGATGCTTCCTGGCTGAACAGTGCGCCTCGTCTCCTCCACAATATGGGGGACCCCAGGCCGGTCCCAGTCCTTGGCCGCCCCGTTCACCGCGTCGATGGAGGCATACCCCATCTCTGAGGCTAAAGAGAGCAGCTCTGGATTAACGGCCATGTAGGGGGGACGAAAGCTGGCAGGCGAGGATCCCGTAATGCTCCGAATCCTCTCGTCCGTCCGTTCAAGCTCCGCACGAATCTCCTCTTCTGCTAATGAAGGTAAAGCCGGGTGGGTTTCCGTATGATTGCCTAGCTCATGTCCTGCCGCGTGCACTTGCTTGGCAACCTCCTCATGGCTCTCGATTTCCTTACCGACCATGAAGAACGTAGCCTTCCCGTTCACCGATTCAAAAATCTCCAGAAGCTGTTTCGTATAGAGGGGATGCGGCCCATCGTCAAAGGTAAAGGCGATGACCTTTTCTTCCACGGGGACATGTTTGAGTAACGCGGGTATCGGACGATTCATTTCTCTTCTACTCCTTTTCGGCATAGAAACATTCCGGATGTTTTGCTGATGTGTAAGCGGCCACCCTGTTGGTGCATTTGCTCATTGAGGAAGTCCAAAAAGCGTTCCGCGCTCTCCGGGGGCAGCACCTGACGATCCGGATAAAGGCTGTTCAAGGAAAGTGCGTACTGAACAAGTGCATTCGAATCCGTCACCGACAAGGCATCCTCGTACGGGACCAGTCGAACATCCTCGAAGAAGTTCAGCAGCTGCTCCTTCCCATTTTCCAAGGAAAAGCTTGCAGTCAGGCTGCTTGTCACTAGCTCATAACCGGAATGCGGGTCGAACGCACGCATGAGCTCCTTAAGCTCCCGCATATTTCGGCTGCCTACCGTGCTTGCGTAAAAGACGCCGTCTGGCTTCAAAACGCGTGAGATTTCGGACAATGCCTTCTCTCGGTCCGGGACATGGTACAGCATATGGTTGGCAATCACCTTATCAAAGGTGGCGTCGGGAAACGGGATTTCCTCCGCATCGATGACGCGGAAAGAAACCCGGTCCCCGAGCCGTGCAAGGCCCCGCTCCGCATCCTGCATCATTCCAGGAGACAGATCCGAGAGCGTCAGCGTCCAGTCCTCCGGAATTCGCTTTTCATTAGCCAGCCAGAGCATTCCGTTGCCGCAGCCGAGCTCCAACACATGGGCCCCTCCGCACGGACTGAGCTGATCAAACACCCAGAAGGGCCATGGGTACGGATTGGTGCCATACTTCTGATGCAGATGAATGCGGGCATTAAAGTTTCCCGAATCGGCGTATTGGTTGTGCTTTAGCTGCTCTTTCTTCTCCTCATTCATCCGAATGCTCTCCTTTTGTCTTCTTCTCTCCAGACAACCGCCAATCCTTCATCGAATCGGTATAACGGGACAAAAAAGCCGCAAGAGTCCGGACGTCGTCCTCCTCCCACCCCTTCAGGATACGGCCCACTCCCTCGACGCTCCGATCAAAAAAATGCTGAAGCGCCTCTTCCCCTGCAGCGGTCAATTCAATCAGGCTCGACCTCAGATCGTTCTCATCGGTTACCGTGAGGATATGCCCGGATTGCTTCAGAGCTTGGACACGGCGAGTGATGGAAGAAGGGTTGAATTCCAATTCGTTCGCAATGGCCGTGATGCGAATTCGTCCCGTTCGCTTGACCAGAAGCAGGATTTCAAAGGCCACCCGATCCAAATCAGACCGCTCGTTCTGCGCATGCTGAAATTCCTTTACCAGGATCAACGTTGTATAAGCCACCTGCTGGAGTTCGTTTCGTTCAATAGGCATAGCTTCCTCCCATTCATACCGGTTGACCCCATTATCCATCACTTGCTTGCGTAAAGCAAATATATTTTGGGAGAATAGCGACCGTTCTGGGTCACTGTCCTCATCAGGCTGAAGCGAGGTCACCCTCAGAGCTTCCAAGGTCTTTTTGCGGTTGTGGCAACGGCTACTTGTACTTGCTCATCGGACGCAAGCGGTCCGAAGATCGCGCAGTTCGAAAGACAAAGGCCCGCTGTGCCCAATAGCTGAATGCAAAGAGAAGGCCCTCGGTCAGAAGCTTCGCCGGAAATAGCGGAACGCCGATCTGCTCATGCAAGAGAACCATGAGTCCGTAGTTAAGCGTCAGGATCAGCACGACAAGGGCAAAGTATTTCGGGGCCGACGAGCGAACCGCCTGCTTGTGCCCGCCGCCGAACACAAAGCTGCGGTTCATCGCGAAATTAAAGAGAGAGCTGAGCACCCTCGCCCCGACGACCGAGAGAAGCAGGCTCGCTCCAAGGAGCGGAAGCCCCATCACGAGGGCGAAGTCCAGGACAGCCGAGAGCACGGAAGACGAGCAAAATTTCAAAATCGGTGCGTACACCTTGGCGGAATCGGCAATGGGTCGAAAGTGCGACGATTGGTTGTTCTCCAGGTAGACGGTGTCGATCGCGACCTCATGAAGCGGGTACCCCTCCGCCTTGGCCTGCAGGAGCATGTTCATTTCATACTCGAAGCGCTCTCCGGGAATCCGGCACAGCCAGTCCAGCAGCTCCGGAGAAAATCCGCGAAGCCCGGTCTGCGTGTCCTGGATGCGCTGCCCGGTCGTAAGGGCATAGACCCAGCGGGTGGCATCGTTGCCGAAACGGCTGCGAAGCGGCACCTTTCCGGTAAAGTGGCGGCAGCCGAGGACGATCCCCTCCGGGTGCTCCGCTACTGCATCAGCGATCCGCTTGATGTCTCCCGGCAGGTGCTGCCCGTCGCTGTCGGCGCAGATGATGCCCTCCCGTTCTCCGGCTTCCAGTAGATAGCGAAACCCGGTCTTGAGCGCCCGCCCTTTGCCAAGGTTGGCGTCGTGGGTAAGAACGATGCAGCCTTCTTCGCGGGCGGAATCGAAGATCGGGCGATAGGCTTCGCCGCTTCCGTCGTTGACGATGAGGATCCTCGTATGAAGGGAAGCCTTGAGCTTCGCGATGAGGGATAGCAGCCGGTGGTCAGGTTCATAGGCGGGGATCAGGATCGTCATGGGGTTCTGCCTCCTTTTTCATCATTTGCTGTTGAACTGGACAATGTACTAATGGGCGATGTAGAGAATGTCGCTGACACCGCGCTCTTGCCCCTTGCTGCCCGGGCTGTTCACCACCCGACCGTTGAAATACATCGTGGACGAACCGCCTCCGTCCAGGTTGTAAGCCTCCTTCGCCCCCATGTCCTCGAACAGCTGGGCGAATTCCGTGAGCGTCATTCCCTTGCTGTAGTTCGCCTGTCTTCCGTCTACCACCACGAACACGTAATGGTTGGCGGAGAGGATACCGATGCCCGTCCGCGGATTGGCCCCGCCGATCGAGCGATTGCCGAAGTTGGTGTCGATCTTGACGTTCTCCAGATCGGTTACAGCTTGACCGTCCTTAACCAGCACCGGTCCGAAGGAAAAGGTATTCGTTACGCCTTGGGCGATCAGGTCCTCCGCGTTGACCTCCTCCTCGTTGTAGGCGGCCATCGTGCCGTCGTCATAGAGCGCGAGTCCGTCACGAGCCGGTTCGTTGCGGTAGAGCGTCCCGTTGCGGATGATGACTCCATCGTTGCGGAAGCCGTAGTAATCTCCGTTTATGGCCAGAATGGCGTTGTTTGCGGAAGCGATCTCCGAGGTATCCTGGGTAATGTTGCGGCCGTATGCATTTTTGGCGAAGGCCGTCAGCAGGCTGGACGCATCCTTGACCTGAACATCTGCAACGTAATAGGTGACCTTGTCTGAGCCGCTGCCGGTCTCCACTTTTTTGATCGCGATTTGTGTATCCTCGCTCTTGTAATTCCAATCATCCGCAGTGGCCTGCTTGGTTGATTCGTCGGCTTCTGCTGAAGGAACCGAAGTAGAGGACGCCCCGGAAGATGACGAGTTATTGTTTTCGGATGAAGAGGAGCTTGCTGTCGTTTCCGAATCCGAGTTAACGGCAACGGTATTCGGCGTCACGACCGCTTCCACATGCTCGATCAGGTAGCGATCCGCCAACCCGTAGGCCACACCGCCCATCGTCAGAAGCGAGACGACCAGCCCTGCTGCCAGCAGCCTTCGTCTTGGTTTTCGTTTCTCATGGGTCATCAGCCGATCCCTCCTTGGATGAGACGATGGCGAGCAGAGGCTCGCTTTCGTTCGTGTCTTTAGGATAGAGGGCGTTGCTTAAATGGAACTTAAATAGCCGGGAACGAAAAAAAGACCCTTGGGGTCTCTTTGGTAGGGAATACTCACCTATTGTCTTCGTGGGTCTCGTCCAGCTTAATCTTCTTCCGGCAGCAGCCTCTCTACCGCTGTAAAAAACACATCGAGCAGCTCCGTATCGAATTGAACTCTGACGTACTCCTCGATCTCTTCCAGCTCTTCCGCATTTCCATACTCCAGGCAAGGACGCCCTTCGCTCCACAAGACCCGGCATGGAAACTGCTCTTGCACACGCTCTATGATGTAATCCTGTTCCACATATCCACGACGGATGGTCACGAATGTTCTTCCTCCTTGGTTCCTACTATGGCTAGTATCAGGAATTCTCTTTTACGATTACTGTGATGTTTGTCACACGTAGATTCGGAAGAGAGAACGCCTACTCCTCATTGCTCATGGTATAATTTAGTGAAATGGATAATTAACCACGTGAACCCGAGTAGGAGATGAAAGGCTAATGGAAGAAAGGCTTCATTTGGATTGGATTGCATTCTATTCCGAGATGGCAGACAAGCTACTGCCTTACAAGAACAATCGTCAGCTCCTTCTGCACCACCTACAGGAAATCTATGAAACAGCCAATATGAAATACCCCTTTATGGAAGAGGGACAGCCTATGGATGACATTTGTCCTTTTACCGTGTTTGGCAGCATAAATAAAGGCATTAGCAATGAGAATCGAGTTGCCTTACTATCCGCCTTCGCAGATAAATTGAAGGTCCAATCTCCTGTCCCCTCGGGTTTTGACGGTGTTCCGGTACTCAACAATTTGAGAGCCTGGTTTTTTGCTTACCGGAACGATCGGGGAGCCGACGACATATCGAGTCTATGGAGCTTGTTTGAATCCGCAATCGCTTTCGCAGACCAGCCTGCAGCCGAAACTCAACAGGCGTTCACCACCCTCTACGATAAAGTAAGCAAACAATCCGGGATTAAATGGAGTATGACCATAGGACTTTTTTGGATTCGCCCCTACTCCTTTTTAAATCTGGATGAACGGAATCGAAGTTACTTGACTAACGGCCATCATTCGTTGGCTCTGGAAATACCCAGTCAAACCAAATTAAAGCAGTTCCCCAATTCGTCGACTTATCTACGTCTCATTGCCATATGCCAAGGGGATTTCAAAAGAGATGGAAGTCCCTATCAAAACTTCCCGGAGCTATCTTATGCTGCCTGGCAATCTTCCACGGCCGACGAGGACTTTAGGGGTTCTAGTGCAAGCCTTCTTAAATGGTTTTCCCCTCTCATTCTCGCACTTCGAAAGCTCGGTGGTTCTGCAACCCCCGAACAAGCTCGAAACCAGATCGCAAGAGATCTGAACTTACCGGAATCCACGATCACAGAGACACGCGGTAAAACAGGATCAAAGAAGTTTGATAATGAAGTGGCTTGGGCGAGAAATTATTTAGCCTATGAGGGGTTTATCGACAAAGCCGATAGGGGCGTGTGGACGTTAACGAATAAGGGGCTCACTGAATCCATGGACGAGGAACTCGCATCCGCGATCTTCCTGAAATGGGTCGAGATCTTAAGAGAACGCCGCAAAAATCGCCAAAACAATGCTGCAGACGATCAGACTCGGGAAATTCGCTATTGGCTATATGCACCAGGAAGTGACTCCTTTATGTGGAGTGAGTTTTATAAGGATCGGATTATGGCGATCGAATGGGATGAAATGGGCGACTTGAGGCAATACCCGAGTAAAAATGCGGTGAAGGCCAAAATGAAGGAAGTGTACGGAGACAAGTATTCCTACACGAACTCCGTTCTCGCCACGTGGCAATTCGCTAACGAGCTTAAGCCCGGCGATATCGTATACGTTAAAAGAGGTCGTCAAAAGATTGTCGGCCGGGGGATTATAGAATCGGATTATCGCTACGATTCCCTAAGGAAGTCCTTTAAGCACATCCGGTCCGTAAATTGGACCCATTACGGCGAATGGGATTATCCTGGACAGGTCGCGTTGAAAACATTGACCGATATATCTTCCTATACGGATTATTTAGATAAATTAAAGTCTCTTCTGTCGATGGATGAGGTGGAAGAACTAGTAGAAGAACAGGATTTCCAGTATGAATCGTATTCCGAAACCGACTACCTGAATGAAGTATTCATGGACGGCGAGAAATACGACAGCTTAGTTCGCCTTCTCCGAGCCAAGAAAAATATCATTCTCCAAGGGGCTCCAGGCGTCGGAAAAACCTTTACAGCGAAAAGGCTGGCCTACTCCATGATGGGGAACAAGGATACTAGCCGTGTCATGATGATTCAATTCCACCAGAGCTATAGCTATGAGGATTTCATCATGGGATTTCGGCCTTCTCAGGATGGGTTTGAGTTGGCCTATGGGCCCTTCTACGAATTTTGCAAAAAAGCTCAGGATGATAATGAACGGGAATACTTTTTTATCATTGATGAGATCAATCGGGGAAACTTCAGCAAGATCTTCGGAGAACTCCTGATGCTGATCGAGAAGGATAAAAGGGGAGATCAAATACGACCTCTCTACTCCAATGAGAGGTTCTCTGTTCCCGAGAATGTCTATATTATCGGCATGATGAACACGGCCGACCGCAGCCTCGCCTTAATTGATTATGCCTTAAGGAGAAGGTTTGCTTTCTTTACCTTGGAACCCGCTTTTCATTCCGATGGATTTCAAGCGATGATCGCCGAAGCCCCTCATACTCGCCTTCAAACATTGGTTGACCAGATAACGGCATTAAACGAAGCAATACGAATGGACGATTCACTGGGTGACGGATTTCAAATTGGACACAGCTACCTTTGCACGACCGATGAGATCACCGATGAATGGTTGAAATCTGTCGTTACCTTTGAGCTTTTGCCCCTGCTGACCGAATATTGGTTTGATGAAAAGGTCAAGGCCGAACATTGGAAAAAAAGACTTTGCGGAGCATTGAATGATTAAGATTCAAAATATCTATTACATGTTGTCGTATGCTTTCGGTGTGCTTCAACAGGAAGGCTACCAAACGGTAACCAACGAGGAATTTGATCATGTGGGGGATCTGTTAGCGGCTATCCTTGCAAAAGGAATTGCACATCAGATTAAAAGGGGATTGGGCCGCGAATATTCAAGCTGTAGCGAGCCCTTATCCTCCTTATCGGGTAAGATCGACGTAACCGCCACAATCAAGCAACAAACGCTGCGAAGAAAGCAGCTGGTCTGTTCATTTGATGTGTTTTCGGAAAATGTTTACCTTAACCAAATCTTGAAAACAACCACATTTGTCCTTCTGGGCAGTTCAGAGATTGCCACTCGGCAAAAAAAGGCTTTGAGAAAGGTCATGCTTTACTTCGCCGAAGTGGACGTCCTAAATCCACGACAAATCAAATGGTCCGGCATCACTTATCATCGAAATAATGCTACCTACAAAATGTTGATTCATGTCTGCTACATGGTCATTCAAGGACTGCTGCTTACGGAAACCACAGGCTCAACGAAACTTGGCCGGTTTTTGAATGATCAAAAGATGCACTCTCTATTTCAGAAGTTCGTCTTGGAGTACTACCGCAAGCATTATCCGAATTGTAAGGCTTCAGGGGCTTATATCCCTTGGGATGTAGGGGATGGAGCTAGCGATTGGCTTCCCGTCATGAAGACGGATATCACCCTCGAGTACAAAGGCAGAACCCTAATCATCGATACCAAATACTACTCCCGTACCATGCAAATGAACAGCTTGTATAACAATCGCACCTTGCACTCCAACAATCTTTATCAGATTTACACTTACGTCAAAAATAGAGATACCACGCATTCCGGTAACGTCAGCGGCCTTTTGCTTTATGCAAAAACGGATGAGGAAATCACGCCGAATCATGACTACACCTTAGGCGGAAATCGAATAGGAGTAAGGTCGCTAGACTTAAACACGGACTTCACTGAGATTGCAAAGCAGCTAGATCGAATCGCTAACACCATTTTCAGCTAAAACGAGAAAAGCACCTCGTCAGGTGCTTTTCTCGTTTAGCCCCAAATATCCACTATTGGAACCTCATTCTCGATTCTAGCCCTGCTCTCAGCAATCCAGTCCTTGAACCACCCGTTATCCGAGTTGCTGAAGGTCTCGTCGACTCCATCCCAGTTCCGGAAAGCCCCGATATAGACGATCAGCTCCCTCAGACGCAAGAACAATGGGATTTGCTTAATCCAACTTTCATCCAATGGATTCTCATGAAGGTATCCTTTCATGAAGGGTCCCATGAACCGGCGTGTCTGTTCCTCCCTGAGCTTTTGTCCATCCCTACCGCCGTAGACATAAACCAGATAGTACAACTGGATTGCGATCTCCTCGACAAACCAGCTGTACTGGGCTTCATCAAAATCAAAAAGGGTAAGGACACCCTGTTCATTCACCCGAAAGTTCCCGACATTGATGTCTCCGTGGATGAGGCCGAATGAATCTGAAGGTTGGGGGAGGGAGCGGATCGATTCCATTAAGCGAAGGCCGCTGTTTCGAACGGCAGTATGCGAGATGGGGAGCAATTCCATATTCTGCAGAAACCAATTGCAGCTCCAATCATGTCGCCTGCCATTCTGCTCATCGGGACGATATCTCTTGGATAGAGCATGCAGTTTGCCGGTGCATCGACCCAATCGTTCATAGAGGTTCGCATCCTGTAGGCATTCTGGGTACTCGATCTGTTTTCCTGGTGCTTTTACAAAGGAAACACACGTATACCCCTCTCTCGGCGTATGGACTTCTTCGGTCCAATTTCCATTCCGGGAGAGGATCGGCGTGGACACTGCCACGCCTTCCCCCGCTAAGTAGTGGATCCAATCCAACTCGCTCTTGATCATTTGCTCGGATCGGTGAGTCAATGGGGTGAACCTCAACATGTACTCTTGTTCATTCTGCTGATATTCGTACACGAGGTTTTGAGATCCGCCGATGAACGATGCCTCGGAGGAAGAAGTGCTAAACGCGTTAAATCCTCGCTCAAGATCGGTTCGCATGGAGAGCCCCCTTTTCCAAATAATGCTTAATGAACCTCATTGTATCTTGATACCGAATTCTGTTCAAAGTTAAGATTCGTTATAAATCAACTGGACCAAAGTCGGGAAGCCTTCCCATTCCTTAGGACCTTCCCCTTGCAGGGAAAATCATCTACTCTAGAACAAGAGTTCATGAAAGAGGTGGTCACGATGAACAAACCAAGCATTCTGCAATCCTGGCAATTGCTCCTGATGTCCCTGCCGAAAGGCATTATCACGTTTGTTATTGCCATTACCGGCATCTGCCTGAGCCTGCCGCTCATCATTGTATGGGTGGGCATTCCCATATTGGCCGCAACCCTTGCGTCATGCTCCTGGATGATGAGGAAAGAATCATCGGCGGTGAACAACTGGCTGCGCGGCCAAGCCCCTCAGCCGGATTCCGCGGAGCCCTCCGTACCGCTGCAGGGCGGCGGGTGGCGGTCGTTGCTTTCCCTTCTTAAGCAAGGCCAGAGCTATCGGGGTATCGTCTACAGCATCGCCCAACTGCCGATCGGCATTGCCGGCTTTACCCTTGCGGTCGTACTGCCCGCTACGGCCTTCGCCGTGCTGCTTTCCCCGCTCGCTTATTGGGTGAGTGATCGTTTCTTTTCCTTTGATCTGTTCGCGATGGACTCTGACCTGGCCTTCCTGTTCCCTGACCTGTCTTCCTATACGCGGTCCTGGATAGCGGCCGGTATTGGTCTCATCTTGGTGCTTTTGCTGCCTCTTCTCTTGCGAGCACTTGGCCGTCTGTATGCCTCCTGGGTCCAATTGATCGCCCGCGCGTAACCATCCTGCTTCTCTTGGCATCCATCCAAACCATCCGTCCCCTCCTGTTTCACAGGCAGGGGATTTTGGGCTTCCTCCCTCAGAATCCAATCAAGTTTCCGGGTTATGGCTAGATCGTTCTAGTTTTTGTCCGAATAATGAAGGATTCCCGCCCCGCCCTCTTGCTACAGTCTTCTAGACAGCAACTAAAACTCTTCACCAAACAAGGAGGAACCCTACAATGCCTAACCCCTACTTGCCTTCTTGGGAGTACATCCCCGACGGCGAACCCCGCGTCTTCGGTAATCGCGTCTACGTCTATGGATCGCATGACGAAGCCGGCTCAGACCGATTCTGCGATTTCAAGCTGAAGGTATGGTCAGCCGATGTGAACGATCTCGCGAACTGGGTCTGCCACGGAGACAGCTTCCACACCCGAGTGGACCGCGATCACGCGAGCAACACCGATTGGACAGACCGAGAGCTGTATGCCCCCGATGTCATCGAGAAGGACGGAAAATACTACTTGTACGCCTACATCATCGGATCTGTGGGCTGTGTAGCGGTAAGCGATCGGCCGGAAGGGCCCTTCGAGCTGCTGTCGACCTATCAGGTTCCGGACCATTCCGATCCCCTGCTGACGGAACGCATCATGATCGACCCGGGTGTATTGGTTGACGACGATGGACGCGTGTATATCTATTGCGGATACCTGCGTTCCTATATGGCCGAGCTGAATGCTGCCAATATGGTGGAAGTGCTGCCGGGTACCTTTCAGAAGGATTTCATCCCGGTGGAGGAGCCGTTTTCCTTCTTCGAGGCTTGTTCCCCCCGGAAGGTCGGCGATACCTACTACCTGATTTACTCCCCGAAGCAAGGCAGCCGGCTGGACTACGCGACCAGCAAGTCGCCCACCGGTCCCTTCGAATACGGCGGAACGATTGTCGACAACGGGGTGGATTATCCCGGCGGGAATAACCACGGCTCGATCTGCCAGATCAACGGCCAGTGGTACATCTTCTATCACCGGATGACCAACAACACCGTCATGTCCCGCCGCGCCTGCGTGGAACGGATTGAGATTCTCCCGGATGGGCGAATCCCGCAGGTCGAGATGACCTCCCTGGGCTTTGACCGATCCCTCTCTCCTTATCGGTATACCCCGGCGGATTACGCCTGCGTCCTGAAAGGCGGATGCTACATTACCGAGAGAAACACACTGGAGCGGGCCATTGTTCATATTGTAGATGAATCGGTTATCGGCTTTAAATATTATGATTTCGGAGAGGATTACTCCAGCAAAACGATGGAATTCACGGCAAAAATAAGGGGCTGCGGGAACAAGGGAACGATGCGCATTCTCCTGGACGATGCCGCGGAAGGAACCGAAATCGGAAGCTGCGAGATTGGGCCGGGGGATGGTATTGCAAAAGCGGTGGTGAGCTGCGTAACCGGAGTCCATTCCATCTACTTCGTGTTTGATGACGGATACAGCGGGTACTTCGGGGAATTCTTCGAGGGCCGCCCCATCTGTGAGCTGGAGGGCTTCGTGTTTCATAAGTAGGCAGCAAAGAAAAAAGCGACCGAGCGTTCGGTCGCTTTATTTCTTCTTCGAGTGATTGGGACTGGTGTTTTCCAAAATGGAAAGCTTCCTCTCGCCCTTTTCCATGAGGGAATTGCATTGGACACACCTCGGCTGAGCCGAAAAAGCAAAATTATCCCTCATCCACCCGTTGCATTCTTCATTGGTGCATGACCAAATCGCCGTGACTTCCTGCGGAAGATCATCCGGTTGTCTTTTTCGTGAATAGTACAAGTTGCATCCCTCTTTCTCCCCTGGAATAGTTGGCGAAAAAAAAGACCCCGACCCAAGAGTCGGGGCTTGAAACCTTCTTACAGCTTAACGACGTTAGCTGCTTGCAGTCCGCGGTTACCTTGAACCACTTCAAATTCCACGCGTTGACCTTCGTCCAACGACTTGAAGCCGTCGCCAAGGATGGCGCTGAAGTGTACGAATACGTCTTCCTTGCCTTCTACCTCGATAAAACCAAAGCCTTTTTCTGCGTTAAACCACTTTACCGTTCCTGTTTCCATGATCAAAAAACCTCCACCTGTTTGATTTATACATGACCTTCCAATAAAAATCACATATTGGGCAAGGTTAGGCCATCAAAATCATAACCCTCTCCAATATGTGACTTCAGGTCAAAATTCCAATACCTTTACTATACCATAACAAGCGCCAATCCACAAATTTTTACGACTGCGAAAATACAAATAACCATAATTTTGGGATGGGGAGCCGCCTGTTTGGGGCAAGCTCCCGTTTCTTTGGCGCCTAGAATTCCATCCAGAAAAATTGGCTGATGGCGAGAACGAGTCCGATCCCGTTCGCCACGACAAAGAACCATCTTTTGGCCCTGCGGCTGACAGGCTCCAGCCCCGTAAATAACGTCCAAGCCACAATACCGTTTAGCACGACCATGATGATGAGGGCCAACCACCAATTCGCTGCCATGCGGATCCGTCCTCTCTTGATTGGAATGCCTACTTCGGCCTGCTTGGGTTACAACTGCTCGCCGCAAACCCTCATGAAGCGCAGCAGCTTAACGATCAACACGATAGCACCGACAAACAAGGCAAGCGCCAGCACAAGAAACAGAGGAGGAATAACGATCGTGAGCAAGACCACGAAAGTCGCGATCTGAAAAACAAGGAAGAAGGTCCAGTTCTTCTCCGCATGCTCCATCAGATCATACCGGTTCACCCGGGATGCCATGTCTTTGACACCCATTAGCAAATGGTAGACCACAACAAGAAGCAGAACGGTCGAAATCAAGCTTACCACGAAGCCGATCAGGGTTGTGCCAACACCGGCCTCTTGGGGCTGCTGGTAGATGGTGAAGATCGAAAGGATCAACAGCGGCCAATTGTAAGTCTTCGCTTTGGTGAAATACTCACTTTGCTCGGCAAGGGCATTGAACCCCATCACGAACAGGAGGTACCCGATGAAATCCGGTAAAATATCAAAACCTTGAATTCGGAAAGAAAGCAGAATGAACAGAAATCCCCAATAAAATTTATGAAATCCCCTTTGCACCGACAGCCCTCCTGTACATCTGATCCTAATGGATATGCTGCACCTTATCCGCATGATTCCCTAATTATAGCAGAAATTGATTGGATTAGGAGGGGTGGCTTACGCGCTGATAAGGAATTTGCAAGGTATCCCAACGATATAGGACGCTTTGGTCATCCTGATTCGTGGTCTTCAAGAACGAAACGGTCGTGTCACAAACCTCACAGGAGAAGACAGTCCGGTCCGGCTCATCCGAAACGAGATGGATTTGGAATTTTTTGCGTTTGGCCTCTTGAAGAAACAAGCGATCCAAGTAAAGCTTCCCCTCTTCGAAGCTTACGGCAAACCGCCATCCCATGGGTGCAAACCCATATTCCCCGGCAAGATGCGCAAAGCTCGAATAATCAACCTCGAGGAGGGGGTGAGGCCGGATCACGACCTCCGGTTCCAAGTGAAACAGAATGCTCTTGATTCCCTCATTGATTCTTCCAAGAGGTACCGCATCATTATTACTGAGCAGAATTACGCTATAGTCTCCCTCCAGGTATCTATGTACGCTGCAGGTAAAGCCAAAAATGTTTCCGTTAACAGACACCACATCCACGGGATCTCCGCTTACTGAGCATCCATAGCCCATGGATACACCCAGGTACGGCAAGTATCCGTATGGCGTTATCATAGCCCGATAGGAGTTTATGCTGAGGATAGAGGCTTCCGAAGCAAGGGCTCTCCCCCACCGGAAGAGATCTTCCGCAGTGGAGTACAAAAACCCACTCCCATAAGCCCCGGACATGTCGTAGTACTCGGCCTGGACAATCCCTTCACCGGAATAAGAATAGCCGTATGCTCGATTTGGAATCACGTCTTCGTTCTGATAGATTCCCGTATGAAGAAGGCCGGCCGGTTTGAATAGGTATTCGGTAAAGTACTCTTCCAAACTCAACCCCGTGACCTTCTCTACGACTTTGGCCAAAAACACAAAATTGGTATTGCTCTTTTGAACCCCTTGTCCCGGCTCAAAATCAAGCGGTCTGCGATTCAACCATTCTATGATCGTCTCAACGGACAAGTGCGCTCTCGTGCTGTACTCTATAACCTCTGTATAATCGGGTACGCCAGATGTGGAAGACAACAGTTGATGGAGGGTAACACTCGCCGAATGCTTATACTCCGGTAAAAAGGACTCCAAGCGATCCTCCAGCCTTAGCTTTCCTTGTTCGACTTGCTGCAAAACAGCCGCAGCGGTAAACTGCTTCGTTATGCTCGCTATGCAAAAAATGGTGTCTTCTGCATGGGGAACTCGATGCTCCACGTTGGCGTACCCGTACCCCTTTTTTAGCAGAAGCCGGTCGCCTTGGGCAATGAGAGCTGTTCCACAAAACCGGTTTGCAGCCGCCCAGTCCGACATGTACTGATTCAGCCTTTTCTCGATTGCGATCACACCAATTCCTCCTTGGCTGCCGGGATCACCATCGTTTGAATCTCCTGTACTCCCGGCATGAAGCCCAGCTGTACATAGACGGATTCGGCGTCGTTTCCTTCCATGACATAGAGCCTCACCAAAGGATAGTCTCCCTTCAAAAGCGTCAGGGCTCTTTGCAGCATGCGTGAAGCAAGTCCTCTCCCTCGATAAGCGGGGATGACCCCGATGCTATAGACGGCGGCTCCATCGCCCTGTAAGCAAAGGCGGCAATTGGCAACAAGCTGATCCGTCTCTTTGTCAAAAACCAACGTGGAAGCATGAGCTAATATATCATTCGTATAGTGGGGATCTTCCCTTGGAATGAAATCCTCGAAAGAGTCCTTTCGCCGCCTCGTGGCTTCCAGGCCTCCTCGATAGCTTTCAAAGTCACAGTGAGCAATCTTCTCCTCGTGAATGTACCGCTTAGCCCCCGCCTCATTCTCCTCCATGCGGAGACTTTCAATCCTTAGCCCATCCTCCCAGATAACGTCGAAGCGGTCGGTAGGCCGCTGCATCCAGCGGCATCGGAACTCATCCGGCCAGAAGCCCGCCCTGGCAAACCAATCCACCTGGTCGGGAAGGATCTCGAAGGCTTTGATCGGTTCCGCTTGATTGGACCAAAAGGTTAGCAGCTCCTTTAGCTGCCTTAGCACCTTATCGAAATCATGGTATGGAGGGATGAAGAACAAATGGTAGATCACGTTGGGAGACATTCGAACCCCGCCGATCTTGACATCCCCTCGATAAATCCAAAATGCATTTCTTTGTGGATTCGCATAGGTTTCTTCCTTAAAGAAACCCGTGTATGGCATGTTATAGTAAACCGAACAATACACTCCCCACTCTTCAGGCTCCGCACTTTGGATCGAGAATTCACTCGACAGCTCATACCGTTTGGTATCAGTAGACCAATCCCTTGCTGGCACAGGTCCTTCCTCCTCATGACGAGTGATTCTGAATCGAGAATACCCGTCTCTTATGCAATCTCTTTTTCTATAGTACCAATAAGGAGGAAGGGCCTCTACGGAACAAATCTTTATAAAAAAAAGCTACAAAAACCCGATTTCTCCTTATTTTCGGAGTTGTTCCGCCAGACCAATTAGAAGTCCACCCTTTCCACGAATGTAGCAGAGCCGATACGAGTCCTCGTACTGAACCACTTCGCCAACAAGCTCGGCACCTTGCTTCATGAGCCTGGATACCATTTCGTCAATATCTTCAACGGCAAACATGACGCGCAGATACCCGAGGGCATTGACAGGAGCATTTCGATGATCGGCTATAGTTGGCGGGGTGAGAAATTGCGAAAGTTCCAATCGGCTGTGGCCTTCTGGGGTAACCATCATCGCAATCTCTACACACTGTGAACCCAGCCCGGTTACGCGACCCGCCCATTCCCCTTCCACCGTCGCTCGCCCTTCAAGCTTCAAGCCAATCTCCTCCAAACATTTCGGATGGATTGCACCTCCTCAACAAGCTTTCAACATCGTGCGCTTCCCAGAATGCCTGGTATGGATTTTGCAAGGAATGACACACTAAGCTTTACTGCGTATTCATAAAGGTGGCCAATGGGATGGAAAAAAAACGCGACTTAGTCGCCCTTTCCTCAGTTCCGCTAACCATGACACTGGGTAACTCCATGCTGGTGCCCATTCTCCCGCAAATCTCACGAGAGCTGGGCATTACCTCCTTCCAGGTTAGCATGATCATCACCGTGTATGGGCTTGTTGCAATCTTTATGATTCCGGTCGCCGGCTTCCTCTCGGATCGGTTCGGCCGCAAAAAGGTCATCCTGCCCAGCTTGCTGCTCGCTGCTGCCGGTGGTGCCGTAAGCTTGGCAGCCGCCTGGTTCATGAAAGGCACCGGCGCATATGGTGTGATTCTGGCGGGGCGTTTTCTGCAAGGGATTGGGGCGGCGGGAGCCTTCCCCGTCGTCATCCCTCTGATCGGCGACCTGTTCCAGGACGAGAAGCAGGTCAGCAAGGGCTTGGGGATTATCGAAACCTCTAACACGTTCGGCAAAGTACTGAGCCCGATTATTGGCGCTTATCTAGGCTCCCTGCTCTGGTTCGCCCCTTTTATCGCCATCCCCGTGCTTAGTGTTCTCGCGTTTGCACTGGTCGTGTTTCTGGTGAGCAAGCCGAAGGAAAAGAAAACCGACAAGCCGGTCCCTTTCCGCGAGTTCCTTCACGGGATTCGCCACATTCTAAAGGAAAAAGGCCGCTGGCTATATGCCATCTTTGTTGTGGGCGGCATCTCCATGTTTATCATTTTCGGCATGCTGTTCTATTTGTCGGAGACGTTGGAGTCCCCTTACAAGCTTCACGGGGTCATGAAAGGTCTGGTTCTCGCCATTCCGCTGACCTTGCTGTGCCTCGCCTCTTATGTAAGCGGAAAAATCATCGGCCAGAACAAACTGCGGATGAAATGGCTCGGCTTTGGCGGCATGGCCTTGCTGACAGGAGCCTTGGTCATGGTATGCCTGACCAAGTCCATTATCTGGATTATGGTCTACCTCAGCCTGGGCGGCATCGGCATCGGCTTGGCGCTGCCGTGCATGGATGCCTTGATTACCGAGGGCATTGAGAAGGAAAACCGCGGCACCATCACTTCCCTCTACAGCAGCATGCGGTTTATTGGAGTAGCCCTCGGTCCGCCCGTGGTCTCCCTGCTGCTGCCGATGGGACAAAGGGTGCTGTTCGGTACGCTCACCGCAGTTGGTGCCCTGGGAGGTTTGTTGATCTTACTTGCCATTCGACCGGCGAAGGAGAAGCAAGAGCCTGATCAAGAGCGTGCCAAACCGACAGCCGAACGAGCAGGAGCCCGTTGATGGTAGAGTGCATGGGCTTGGCAGGCTAAACCTCCCTGAAAACGCCACTTGGGATCATTGAAGTGCACCCCTTAGAATAGACATTGGAAAAACCCCCTGGGAAAATCCGATGAAAATCTAGGGGGTGCAATTTTTATGGCGAGAAAAGGACAGAAGTTCCAGTCGTATACGGAAGAATTGAAGATGGAGGCAGTCCGGCTGCATAGGGAGGAGAAGTGGACCTATCAAAGGATAGCAGAACACTTGAAGCTAACCGATAAGGAACGGGTCAAAGTATGGATGCGAAAGTACAGGGAGAAAGGCGAATACGGCCTGTTGGATCAACGAGGACGACGAAGCGAATACCAGGATCAAGATCGATATGTGAACCAGTTAAAACGGGAGAATACGCTGCTAAAAAAATGTTTAGAAATCTGGATGCGGGAGGTGCGAAGCAGAAATACAACATCATAC